>NZ_JAVGCX010000011.1:0-178256 GCF_052928325.1 Lysinibacillus sp. BSL11
TCTCACAAGGTCTTTCATGGGGAATGGTTACGCTAGAAACCATTCTCCATGAAAGAGCAGAGCAACCGAAGGGCGGTAGCCAAAAACCTCTCTTATTTTAGTGTCCGTTTTATTGACAGAAGTACCAGTCATCACCGATCATAAAGAGAGATAAAACCCTCCAATCCCTCTCAATAAAGAGAAGAATTAAACCTCTTTACTAGCTCTGTTTTACGCATGCTACTCGCAACCATTACACCTAAAATGGCGCCGATTGTACTTGATGTTAAAAAGGCTGGTAGGAAGAAGAATGCTGCTACAGATGTTCCCATGAATAATTTTGCGTAAGGGACGGCAATAAGTGAAGCCAGAATGCCAGTTCCGATAACTTCTCCGATACCAGCTAACCACATCTTATTGCTATATTTATAGGCAAGGGCAGCACAGAACGCACCGATGATACTACCAGGGATAGCTAGTAGAGAGCCTGTTCCAGTAAAAATACGAATGATGGCAGTGACAAAGGCAACTATAACTGTTGGTACGGGTCCAAGTATAATCGCTCCTATCACATTAATAGCATGCTGAACGGGGTAAGCACGTGCGATTCCTGTTGGGATGGATACGAAAGTAGAGCCTGCAACAGCAATGGCTACTAATAAAGCCATGACTGTTAATTTACGAATTGACATAAAGTTCACTCCTTTTGGTAAAGTTGGTGAGGAAAAATAAAAAGGCCACCCCCTTTAAACAATAGGAAGCGGCCTTGCATGTATATAGTGACAACAGCAAGTAGCGCCACTTCCCTCCGCTAGTGTGAACTAGATCAGGTTCAAAGGGTCCGTATATTACCATATACGTCTCAGCCTTTTAAAGACTCCCCTAGTGGTTAAGATTATTCAATTTAGTGAATCAACAATAATGTAACATACTGTTAAAAATAGTCAATGATTTTTCAGACTATTTTGGATCGGGATGCATTAAATGAGGTGCTTTTTTCACTGTCCAGATGAGCGCAAGGAAGAAACAAGCTAATAATATGATAGAACCAAAAATATAGGGGCTATTCATATTCCAATCAAATAATAAACCTGCCAAAGCAGGTCCAATCATATTCCCAAGGCTCATATAGGCATTATTCAAGCCCGCAGCAAATCCCTGCTCTTTTTCTGCAAGTTTTGAGATGAGTGTATTAACAGCTGGACGAATTAATGTCGTTGCTGTAGAGAAAATTGTTGCTACAACTAATATAAGGGCAAAGCCAGAAACAAATAATATTAAGAAAATAGCAACGGATGCAATAAACAAATTAACTAGTACTACTTTCATTTCACCATAACGATTGAACAGTGGTGTAATAATAAACATTTGTACTACTACTCCAAAAGCACCACCAACAACTAATATAATCGCTATATCTACAGGTGTGTAATTAAACTTTTCTGTCACAAATAATGACAATGTCGTTTGGAAATTTGCAATTCCAAACGAGAACACCAGCATAATTATGAGCATAACAAAATAAGGCATATGTATGGAACGAGCCATTTGCTTCGCCAGATTGTCTTGCTTTTGTTTCTGTTGCGCAGTGTTTGGTTTGGTAGAAGGTAATAAAAAGTAAGATAAAATAGATGCTACAATGGCTGCAGCTCCAGCTGTGAAAAATGGGAAATGTAAGCTTACCTTTGCTAAAAAGCCTCCAATACCAGGTCCAATCATAAAGCCAAGAGACATGGCGGCACCCAACATCCCCATACCTTTCCCGCGTTCTTCATAGGTTGTGACGTCAGCGACAAAAGCCATAATAGGAGGTGCAACAAATGCGGAACCTAGACCACCTAAAAATCTTGCTAAAAAGAGCATCCATACATCTGTAGCAAGGCCAAATCCGATTTGAGCAAGACCCGTTACGATAAGACCGAAAATAATTAAATTTTTTCGACCGTACTGATCTGAAAGATTCCCAGCAATAGGAGAAAATACGAATTGAGCTAAGGCGAACGTTGCGATTAGCATACCTAGAACTTGTCCTGCTGCACCAAATATTTTTAAATACTCTGGCATGACAGGAATAATAATGCCAATACTCCCCATTGCGATAAACATATTAAACATTAAAATATACAAAGCCGCCTTATTGGACTTCTGCTGGGTCATCGAATGAACCCCCTTTTTGTAATCAAATATAGTACAGTCTATCATAAAGAATTATTGCTTGGCTAATAGTTAAGATTATCGTACTGGTTCTATATTTAGAATGGTTTTCCACAAAAGTTTTCATCTGCGTACCTAAGGATGATGAAAGAATACATGTTAGTCATAAAAATTGAGGGAGAAGAACTATAGAATCGAGCAACAACAATCGATGGATTTCTCTTATAAAAGGAGAATTAACAAATTTGTGAGTCTGTCTGTAATGGTCTATAAATTGTAGCGACTGTTATAGTAGTGGCATCAAAATTATTATGGCTTATTTATTGTTAATACAATGGATAAAGAAAATATAAATTTATGCAGGTTCGATGAAAAAATCTATAGGTAAAGCTTTTCCATAACAGATGATGTGAGCATCTATTAAAATTTAGATAAAATATTTTCTAAATATAATAATACAAATAGTCGATTGAAAATGTTCTTATTTAATAGAAAATTAGATAGGCAGAGAAAAAACTAGCGAATTGGTGTGAAAACCATTTCGCTAGTTTAATTACCGGATACTCATTTTAAATTCTAAAAATAATTCGTTGTATTTCCCTAAATAATCAGGTCCCAAATTTTTGTAGACCTCTAATGTATCGCGTTGTTCTTCAGAAGGATAGTAGCGTTCGTCAGAAACAACTTCTGCGTCCATCAAGTCCATGGCTGCAATATTAGGAGTAGAGTAGCCTACAAAATCGGCATTTTGAGCACCTGATTCAGCACTTAGCATGAAGTTAATAAAGGCGTGGGCACCATCAATATTTTTCGATGTTTTTGGGATGACCATATTATCAAACCATAAGTTTGAGCCTTCCTCAGGTACAGCAAAGTCTAACTCTTCATTTTCATACATCATGTCAGCTGCTTGGCCAGACCATGTAAGGGCAACAGTTGCTTCATTATTGATCATTAACGGTGTAATTTCATCTCCAATGATCGCTTTTACATTTGGTGCGAGTGTGATTAATTTATCAGTAGCTTCACGAAGTTCCTGATCATCTAGTGAATTCAGAGAATAGCCAAGACTGTTTAAGCCCATGCCAATGACTTCACGCGCACCATCTACTAAAAAGACTTTTCGCTTTAAAGAAGGGTCCCATAAATCGTCCCAAGAGGAGAAGTCTAAGTCTCCAACAAGGCTTGGATTGTAGACAATACCTACTGTTCCCCAAAAATAAGGGACAGAATATTTATTGTTATCATCGAATGGTAAATCTAAAAAGTAAGGATCAATATTTTTTAAATTAGGGATTTTCTTCTTATCTAAAGGAATCAATAATTTTTCTTCCTTCATCTTCTCAATCATATATTCAGAAGGGACAGCAATATCGTAAGCTGTTCCGCCTTGTTGAATCTTTGTCATCATAGCTTCATTGGAATCGAATGTTTCATAGATAACATGAATGCCTGTTTCTTTTTCAAATTCTTTTAACAAATCAGGATCAATATATTCTCCCCAGTTAAAGATGGTTAACGTGTCTTTTCCACTTTTACCGCCACCAGCACTTAAGGCATCAGCCGCGTAGAATAAAAGGGCTGAAACGACAAGGATGGCGATGGTAGCTTGAATTAGTGACTTCATCGTTGCCCCTCCATTCTTTTACTCGTACGACTAGTAATGAAATAATAAACAACAACAACTAAAACAGTAATAAAGAATACTAAACCAGAAATTGCATTCACCGTTAGAGAAATTCCTGCGCGGGCCATTGAATAAATTTCGACGGATAAAGTACTAAAGCCATTACCTGTTACAAAGAATGTCACGGCAAAATCATCTAATGAATACGTAAGGGCAAGGAAGAAGCCTGCAAAAATACCTGGCTGAATATAAGGAAGAATGACACGCATCATAACGTCCTTTTTCGTTGCTCCTAAATCTAATGCTGCATCGATTAATGAGTTATTCATTTCTAGTAGCTTTGGTAAAACCATTAATACAACAATCGGTACACTAAATGCGACATGCGCTAATAAAACAGATGCAAAGCCCAGTTTAATTCCTACCATTGTAAATAAAATTAAGAAACTAGCCCCGATAATAACGTCTGGGCTGACGATTAAGACATTGTTTAAGGATAATAAAGTATTACGCATTTTAGAATCCTTTACCGTCACAATTCCAATTGCTCCTAGCGTACCAATAATAGTAGAAATGAGAGCAGAAAGTAATGCCACGATGACCGTATTTATTAATATAACAAGAAGACGCGAATCTTCAAAAACAGCTTGATAATGCTCCAAAGTAAAGGATTCAAAATTATTCATGGAGCCGCCACTATTAAACGAGTAAAAGATTAAATAGAAAATTGGAGCATAGAGAACGATAAAAACAATTGTTAAATAGACTTTGGCTGAAGCAGATAGTTTGTTCATCGTACGCGACCTCCTTTATCCTTTTGTCCCGTAATTAGCATGATAATCACCATGAATAAAATTAAGAATACAGCAATAGTGGAACCCATACCCCAATTTTGTGTCACAAGGAATTGCTGTTCAATCGCTGTGCCTAGAGTAATGACACGGTTCCCTGCAATTAAGCGAGTAATCATGAACAGGGATAGGGCAGGGATAAAGACGACTTGAATACCAGATTTAACGCCATCCATTGTCAATGGTAAAACAACACGACGGAAGGTTGTAAAAGCCGAAGCACCTAAATCACGTGCTGCATAAATGAGTGTTGGGTTTAAACGATCTAAAGAATTGAAGATCGGTAAAATCATAAATGGAATAAAGATATAGACAGACACAAAGACAAAGCTAATATCGGTAAAGAGCATTTGCTTTGGATCAAAGCCAAATACTTCGATAAATGCATTAATAGGCCCGTATAACCCAAAGATGCCGATAAAGGCATATGTTTTTAACAAAAGATTAATCCATGAAGGAATAATAATAAGTAGAAGCCAAAGTTGTTTATGCTTTGTCTTCGTTAAAAAATAGGCAGTTGGGTATGAAATTAATAGTGTAAAGAATGTAATTAAAAATGCATACCAAAACGAGCTCAAAGTCATCTTTAAGTAAACCGAAGAAAAGAACGCTTTGTAGTTATCGAGCGTAAAGTTGCCATGTAAATCAAGCAGGGAATAATAAACAACGAGTGCAATTGGCGCGATAACGAAAAAGGCAATCCATAACACATATGGAAATAACGCTGGTTTCGATGTTTTAGTTTGCATCTTCATCGTCTCCATACGATTCTAATCGTTTATCAAACTCTTCCTCTGTTTCGTTTAAGCGCATTACGTGAATCGCCTCAGGATCAAAGTCTAAGCCAATCTCAGTCCCTACTTCTGCTTTCTTCAATGAATGGACTAGCCACTCATTACCATCTTTATCATATGTGGATAATTCATAATGTACCCCTCGGAATAATTGTGTATCCACTTTTACCACAAGTTTGCCTTTATCAATTGTTGTCATTTCTAAATCTTCTGGTCGAATGACAATATCTATTTTTTCATTTGGCTTCATCCCTTGGTCAACACATTCAAAAACATTGCCAGCAAATTCAACCTTGAAATCCTCAATCATCACGCCAGGTACAATATTGGATTCACCAATAAAATCAGCAACAAAGCGGTTAATCGGTTCATCATAAATATCCACTGGTGTACCTGATTGCTGAATTTGGCCTTCACTTAAGACAAAAATTTCATCACTCATGGCAAGTGCTTCTTCTTGATCATGTGTAACAAAGACAAATGTTTTGCCAAGACGTTGTTGTAATTCACGTAGCTCATATTGCATTTCTGTACGTAGCTTTAAGTCTAAAGCTGAAAGTGGTTCATCCAGTAAAATTACTTCAGGGTCATTGACAATGGCACGTGCAATCGCGACACGTTGTCGTTGTCCACCAGACATTTCAGATATTTCGCGGTTACCATACCCTGCCAAATTGACAAACTTTAAGGCTTCAGCTACACGCTCTTTTATGTCCTTTTCAGGAAGCTTTTTAATACGTAGGCCAAATGCGACATTTTCAAACACATTTAAATGAGGGAACAGCGCATAATCCTGAAAAACAGTATTAACTTGACGTTCATTGGCAGGAACTGCATTAATCTTTTTATCATGGAAAAATACATTTCCTGTTGTAGGTTCCGTAAATCCTGCAATAATTCGTAAAATGGTTGTTTTACCACAACCTGATGGACCAAGGAGTGTATAAAATTTCCCTTTTTCAAGCTCCAAATTGATATTTTTTAAAACGACGGTGCCGTCGCTATATGACTTTGAAACATTTTCAAAGCGGATAATTGAATTGGTTGTCATGGATGCGCCTCCTTAAGCTATAAATAAGAATCTGTTGCGACAAGTAAAATTTTTGTTTCATCATCATGTGCATTAAAAATCTGATGATGGTCTGTCGCGTCATAATAAAGTGCGTTACCTTCACTTGCGATATACTGTTCATTCCCTAAAACGAGACGAATACGCCCTTTAACCACATAAATAAATGTTTCAGAAAGCGAAGGCTCAAACTGTTTGAACTCGCCATCTGCCGCAAAGGTTAAGAAAATGGGTTCCATCTCTTTTTCATTCGAAGTAGGAATCAGCCATTGAATTTCATATTTTTTTTCTTCATCTGTATAGGTAGATTGATCTTCCTCTGTATAAACAACCTTCTGTTCAGGTGATTCATCATCAAAAAAGTCTTTGGGTCTTGACCCTAATACTTCTAATATTGAAAATAATGTTTCAATTGAAGGTGAGTTTAGATCCCGTTCTAATTGGGAAATATAACCTTTGCTTAAATCTGTACGTTCTCCAAGTTCCTCTTGGGTAAGACCCTTTTTTAAACGAAGCGCTTTAATTTTTGCTCCTATTTGCATCTTTTCCCTCCTAAGAGAAGTTTAGCAATGATAAACTTTTGAAATATGAAGTTTACTTTAACGAAACTTTTAGTTTACTAAAACCATTACAATTATACATAATAAAAAAAAATTTGCAATCGTTTTTCGTGAAAAAAATAGCTATAAAAAGTTAAAAAATGGGGTATAAATGAAAGTGAGAAAAATTTTGAATAGTGTAGAATATTATTGTCAAAGATAGCTTGTAGATAGACAATAACTATAATTCCAGTTGTGGATTTGACGAATTTTTGTCAATCCATTTCAATCATCCAAACGGGCGGAGTTTACTTGTTTGAAAAACTGCGGTTACTCTGCTATCGTAGAAGACGAGTTCGCTAGTGCGAATGGAATATATAAACTACATATTTATTTGGAGGGATTTATTATGGCAGAACGCATGGTAGGTAAACAAGCACCTGACTTTACAATGGAAGCAGTACTTTCAGACAAATCATTTGGTAAAGTATCATTAGAAGATATTAAAGCACAAGATAAATGGACAGTTCTTTTCTTCTATCCAATGGACTTTACATTTGTATGTCCAACTGAAATCACTGCAATGAGCGATCGTTATGACGAGTTCGAAGACTTAGATGCAGAAGTAATCGGTGTTTCTACTGACACAATCCATACACACTTAGCATGGATTAACACAGACCGTACGCAAAATGGTCTTGGTGAATTAAAATACCCATTAGCTGCTGATACAAACCATCAAGTATCTAAAGAATATGGTGTATTAATTGAAGAAGAAGGTATCGCATTACGTGGTTTATTCATCATCAACCCAGAAGGCGAATTAAAATACCAAACAGTATTTGATAACAACATCGGCCGTGATGTTGATGAAACACTACGTGTACTTCAAGCACTACAAACTGGTGGTCTTTGCCCAGCTAACTGGCGTCCAGGCCAAGCAACTCTATAATCTAAATAGAGTCGATTATGCGAAAAATTAAAAGTCCCCACGACAAGCTTGTGGGGACTTTTAACTGAATTTTTGTTTTGGGAAAGAGTTTTTTTACCCGGTTATCTAAATATTTGAAGACAAACGATCTTTTAGAGGAGGATTTTTATGAAACTTCGTGAACAAATGCCTGAATTAGTTGGCGCAACGACTTGGTTAAATGGTGAAGTAACTAAAGCAGAATTAGTAGGCAAAAAACCAACATTAATCCACTTCTGGTCAGTAAGCTGTCATTTATGTAAAGAAGCAATGCCAGATGTGAACAATTTCCGCGATCAATATAAAGATGAATTAAACGTTGTAGCAGTACATATGCCACGTTCTGAGGCAGATACTGATTTAGATACAATTAAAGCAGTAGCAGCAGAGCATGATATTGTGCAACCAATCTTTGTAGACAGTGAAATGAAGCTAACAGATGCTTTTGAAAACCAATATGTTCCAGCATATTTTGTGTTCGATAAAGATGGACAGCTGCGTCATATGCAAGCTGGTGGTAGTGGTATGAAAATGCTAGAAAAGCGTGTAAACCGCGTTTTAGATGAGATGCGTAACGCTGAATAATAATGATATGGTGAAGACGGGGATTGAGATCCTCGTCTTTTTTGTTGTCCACCATTGACGAATTGGCTCTTGTTTTGACAATACATATCGCAGAGAATAGGCTACAATGGTGGTATAGTAGTTTTCGGAGGGATTTTTATGATGAAAAAAGAGTTTGCAGTCATAGGGCTTGGACGTTTTGGAGGCAGTATTGTTCGTGAATTAATGAGTCAGGGCGCACAGGTAATGGCAATTGATCATTCTTCAGAGCGTGTAGATGAGTTTGCTTCCATTGCTACACAAGCTGTTATTGCAGATTCAACCGATGAATCGGTGTTGAATTCATTAGGTATTCGTAATTTTGAGCACGTGATTGTAGCAATTGGGGAAGATATACAAGCAAGTATATTAACAACGATCATTTTGAAGGAAATTGGTGTTGAGCAAATTACAGTAAAGGCTCAAAACGATTACCATGAAAAGGTTTTACGTAAAATTGGCGCAGATTTTGTCGTCCATCCTGAGCGAGATATGGGTATTCGTATTGCTAATAATATGTTGTCGAATACTGTTCTAGATTATTTAGAGCTATCAGATGAACACTCCATTATGGAATTAAAGGCTAATGATGCGATTGCTGGCTATTCCATTATGGATTTAGATATTCGCGCTAAATATGGCATCAACATTGTAGGAATTAAGCGTGGGGCTGATATTATCGTATCTCCACAGGCGAGTGACAAGATTTTATTAGGAGATATTATGCTTGTTATAGGTGCTGATGTTGATATAAATCGCTTTGTTAAAAAGGCCTTGAACGGGTAAGAGCAAATGACGAAACGCAGATGGAGACTTGTTATATTCGCTGGTATTTTATTAGTTGGTGCTTTTATTATGCAAAACAGAGAAAAAAGTGAAGATGAAGCAATTTCTCTTGTTCTAGATCATGCCACAGAAATTGACCACATTGAATTATTCAAAGGAGATCAATCACTATTTCGTGCTACAGGCGAAGAAGCACAAGACTTTATTGAGAAATATCCATTAAGTCATGTAAGGAAGCTTTCCAAAAAGGAAAGAACGATTTTTGAAGAAAAGCCTGTATATCATATCATTTATAAAATGAAGGAGAAGCCTCTTTATGAGGTAGAAATATTAAAAGTGGCTATTAGTTCTGAACTTGATGAAGAGTTGCAGCAAATGGTTTTTCGTATGGGTGATGCACAATATTTGATTTATTGGGCAAAAGAGAAAAAGGTACTCGAACAATCGACCAACACGCAACGATTACTTGAACAATACGACCAATAATGCAGGTAGTGATACAGCAATTCATGCTGGTCACTACTTTTTTATTCTATTTTTAAGAAAAATTGGAAAAATATTTGATTTCATTGAGAGAGTTAGATTAAACTTTGACATAAAGAAGGGGGCTAGATGTAATGAAAATCATGTCAACTAATTGTATAATCGAACAATTACAACCAGAGCATTTTACAGATATACAAAAACTCTACTCTAATAAACAAGTTCGAACTTATCTCGGGGGTGTTCCATCAAACAGCTATATAGAAGCATCTTTTAAAGGCATGCTAGAAGCGCCATTTCCTAATACATATTTATATATTACTTTAAAGGAGACAGGTGAATTTATAGGTCTTGTCTCGATCGATGAATACCATGATAAGGAGTTGTATGAGCTTTCCTATCAATTTTTACCTCAGTTTTGGGGGAGGGGGTTAGCTTTTGAAGTGCTAACGCAGGTAATTCAGGATGGTTTGAATTATCTGAATATAGAATCTATTGTGGCAGAAACACAAACAGCTAACAAGGCATCATGTCGCTTGCTTGAAAAATTAGGAATGAAGAATGTACAGATGTTAGAAAGATTTGGGCAGGAACAAGCTGTCTATGAATTAAGTAAAAATAACGAACCGATAAGACAAATCATTGCCCTATCAGGCGGTGGGTTTTCTCAGCAGACCCCTTCATTTATCGATGAGTACATTTTACGACAAACTCAGAAAAATGAACGAGTTAAAATTTGTTTTATTCCCACAGCAAGTAATGATGCACAAGGGTATATCGAGAAGTTTTATGCAGCATTCCATCATTGTGAAGCAACCCATATTTTGCAAAAAGATATGCGTGATAGAAGCATTCGAGAAAAATTATTAGCGCAGCATATTATCTATGTGGGTGGTGGGAATACAGGTTATCTTCTTGAAAAGTGGCGAGAATATGGTTTTGATGAATTGTTAAAGGAAGCTTATCAAAAAGGGATTATATTAGTTGGCATCAGTGCTGGGGCAATGTGCTGGTTTGAAAAATGCTTTAGTGAAAATACTTATGATGATTTCGAGGAATGGAATGGCTTAGGGCTATTATCAGGTATCTATTGTCCTCATTATAATGATCAGGAGAGAAGGTATGCATTTGATCGCTGGATAGAAAATCATCCCACATTACAAGAATACACACTCATAGATACTGAGACACTTCATTTTAGGAATGAAAGGTTAGTAGCTAAAATTCAAAGCTATTAGAAGGGATGAAGAAAGTATGAGAATTCCAGCAAAACTAACACTGGGTGATGAGATTCGTGTTATTGCTCCAAGTAGAAGTGCCCAAGTTTTAAAAGTAGAGATGGTTGAACAAACGAAGATCATATTGGAAAGATTAGGGTTTCACGTATCATTTGGTGCCCACATTTTTGAATGTGATTTGCAGCACTCTTCCTCCATCATGCACCGTGTTGCGGATATACATGAAGCTTTTCGGGATCCACAAGTGAAGGCGATACTAACGGTGATTGGTGGATACAACTGTAATGAAGTTTTACCTTATTTAGATTATCAAATGATTGCTGAAAATCCGAAGATACTTTGTGGGTTTAGTGATATCACGGCCCTAGCTACAGCTATTACTACAAAATGCGATTTTATCACTTATTCAGGGCCACATTTTTCTAGCTTTCGTATGGTGCAAGCACAAAAATATCAGCTTTCCTATTTTCAAAAATGTTTAATGGAGAAGAATCCATTTTCTCTAGTTGCGTCTAGTATTTGGAGTGATGATGCATGGTATATTGATCAGGAAAATCGTCATTTTGAGGCAGCCAGCTGGAAGGTCTATTCGAAAGGCGCAGTGAGTGGGCAGCTTTATGGTGGTAATTTATGTACGTTAAATTTATTGCAAGGAACAGCTTACATGCCTGATTTATCGAATTGTATTTTATTTTTAGAGGATGATGAGCTTGTGAATCCTGCCATTTTTGCACGTGATCTCACGTCATTATTGCAAGCAACGACTACAATTAAAGGATTGGCAATAGGTCGATTTCAACGAGCTTCTGCGATGACAGAAGAACAATTACATTTTATTTTAGACAAGCATCCACTATTAAAAGCTATCCCTGTATTATATGATGTGGATTTTGGTCATACACAGCCGATTTTTACATTCCCTATCGGTGGCAATGTCCATATAAATACAAAAGAATTGAGGATTCAGGTGACTATATTTTAGAAGGAGAGCGTGTTCAACATGATCATACGAGAAGCAACCCGACATGACAGTGAACGAATTATAGCTGTTATGACAAATGCAGAGGCATCAAATTTTATGTTATTTGGACCAGGTGAGCGCAATTTAGCACCTAAGCCATTTGGGGAGTATATAGACAAGCTATATCATAGTCACCACTCAGCTTTGTTCGTAGCTGAAATGGATGAGCAGGTTGTGGCGTACTTAATTGTACAAGGCAATGAGCCGAAAAGAATTGCTCACCGTGCTTATCTTGTCATAGGCATACATAGTGACTATAGAGGAAGAAAAATTGGAACGGCTTTATTTCAACACGTAGAAAATTGGGCAATGGAGAATGGTGTACATCGTCTAGAATTAACCGTCATGGAAAATAATGAGGCTGGTGTTGCTTTGTATAAGAAAATGGGCTTTGATATTGAGGGAACGAAGCGGGCTTCGCTGTATGTAGATGGACAATATATTAATGAATACTATATGTCAAAACTATTGATTGGGAAAGGAACTAACGTATGACTACAAAAGTAAACATCGGCATTTATTCACCGTCCTCCCCAGCAACGGTGACGGCTTTGGAACGATATGAACGTGCTAAAGCATTTCTCGAGAATAAAAATTTTCGAATCGTGACAGGTTCTCTAACTGGTAAATCCGATTATTATCGTTCAGGTTCGCCAAAAGAAAGAGCAGAAGAATTGAATGAGTTATTACGCAATCCAAATGTGGATATGATTATGTCTACAATAGGAGGTACCAATGCCAATAGCATGCTACCTTATATTGATTATGAGGCTTTTCGTCAACATCCCAAAATGGTCGTAGGTTATTCGGATGCAACGGCCGTTCTACTGGCACTTTATGCAAAGACGGGTATCTCAACTTTTTATGGTCCAGCCCTTGTACCATCCTTTGGTGAGTTTGAACCATTAGTAAATGATACCTTCAAATTTTTTGAGCATTATTTCTTTAAACCCCAAGCATTACCTTACGAAATACCAATGCCTTCTTATTGGTCGGATGAACCTGTTAATTGGCTTGAGAAGACAGTGGATAAAAAACTCCAAAAGAATGAATGGTTAGCGATTCAGGGTGGGGTTGCTGAAGGAAGGTTAATTGGTGGGAATGCCAATGCCATGTATGGATTTATTGGTACGCCGTATTTCCCTAAAATTGTGGAAGGTGATATTTTATTAGTGGAGGACTGCTTAAAAAATGCTGCTGTTGTTGAAAAGAATTTTGCAATGCTAAAATTGCATGGTGTCTTTGACAAAGTTAGTGGGATTATTTTGGGGAAACATGAATGCTACGATGATTTAGGAACGGGTCGACAGCCATATGATATTCTACTTGAACAATTGGATGGAATAATGATTCCTATATTAGCAGAGGTGGATATTTGTCATACACATCCTATGCATCCAATTGCGATAGGCAAACGAGTAAGGATAGATGCCACAGCTAAGAAGATATACTGTTTGGAAAGATGGTTGTAATGATAAAGCCTTGCAAATCGTAGCAAGGCTTTATTTTCTAGAGGTTCCTATAATCATCATCAGTGATAGCGTACATTTTGGTATTGTCCCTTAACAAGCATACTTTTCCGTAATAGCCCTTCAAACTGCATACCTGACTTCTCCATAACCTTTTGGGACCCAATGTTTTCTTCAAAGCATCGTGCTTGGATACGTACTAAATCTAATTCATTAAAACCGAAGTCAATGAGCTTTTTAGTTGCTTCTGTTGTGAACCCCTTATTCCAAAAATCCTCAGAAAGAACATAGCCAATTTCCGCGTATTTATGGGTATCATTAATCGTCACAAAATCAATCGTTCCAATAATTGTGCCTGCATATTCAATACCCCATAACATCAGATTGCCTTGCTGATAACCATCAAATATTAATGCCATAAAAGCCTTTGTGTTCTCTAAGCTAGTGTGTGCTTGCCATGTCACATAACGCGCCACATTTTCACGGGAAGAGTAGTGAAACATTGCTTCTAAATCCTTATGTGTAATAGGTCTTAATAGTAACCTCTCCGTTTTCATAATTGGTATGTTACTCATGATTTACCTCCTTTAACAAATAGTATATAAAAAATCGACCCATAATAATGAATTAGGTCGACTTTTTTATTTATTCATTTTTGTAGCACTATTATTAAAGATTTCACCTTCACATTATGGATAGCGCTTATCTGTTGCTGAGGAATCCTTAGTTTTGGTTTTATGTTTTTCATCTTTTACTTTTTCATTCAATTCTTCGACAGGTATTGGATCTACTGTTTTCATGTCCTCGTGTTTATCAAAAATGCTTTCTTTATCTGTATCCAATACATCAGGGTTATTCGTATTACGTGTTTTTGCCTGTTTTTTATCATTCATTCACTATCACCTCTTACTATTAACTTTCACTTTTTTACTAGAGTGTAAACATTTTATTTTGAGTGATAGTGTAAGCTAATTGTTTGTTGTCAGCGCCAAACCATAAGTACATAGCTTTTACTTGAATGATAAAGAGTGTAGTGAAACAGAGATGGCTATCATTCCTACCATTTTTCTTAGGAAGAAATAGTGGTCTTTCCCTGAAGTGCACGTTCTTCCATAGCTATATCAAACTCTTTTTCAGATTTTGACACGACAACACAAGCTACACCATTACCAATTAAATTAGTTACAGCACGAGCCTCAGACATAAAGCGATCTACACCGATTAACAGCGCTATTCCTTCCACTGGTATCATTGGGAAGGCAGCCAAAGTTGCTGCTAATGTAATAAAACCTGAGCCTGTTACACCTGCTGCACCTTTAGAAGTAATCATTAAAATTCCGAGCAGTGTAATGATTTGAATCCAAGTTAGCTCCATTCCATATGCTTGTGCGATAAACAATGCAGCCATGGACAGGTAGATGGAAGTCCCATCTAGATTGAAGGAGTACCCAGTAGGAATGACTAAACCTACAACCTGCTTCGAGCAACCATAGTTCTCAAGCTTTCGCATCATAGATGGCAGAGCTGATTCAGAAGAGGAAGTCCCAATTACTAAGAAAATCTCATCTTTGATATAAGCGATAAATTTAAAGATGTTGAATCCAAAAAACTTTGCAATGGCACCTAAAATAAAGACAACAAATAAAAACATTGTTATATATACAGCAGCCATTAATAAACCTAGATTACCTAAAGATTTTAAACCAAAATTCCCAATTGTATAGGCCATTGCACCAAAAGCTCCGATTGGTGATATTTTCATAACCATACTTACAATCTTGAAGAATATCTCTGCTACTTGCTCAAAGAATGTGATGACTGGTTTTGCGGGTGCGCCTATTGAGGCAGCTGCTAGGCCAAATAAAACAGCAGAGAATAGGACTGGTAATAATTGACCTGTTGCCAATGCACCAACTACATTTTCTGGAATAATACTAGAAATGAAGGCACCCAAGCCCTGCTCAGATTCAGCTGCAGCAGTTGTATATTTTGAAATATCAGCATCAGATGCACCTGATGTATCCAAGCCTGTACCAGGACTTACGATTAAAGCAACAGCAATTCCGATTGCTAATGCAATTGTGGAAACTATTTCGAAGTAAAGCAATGCCTTTCCTCCGATTTTCCCGACCTTTTTCATATCTCCCATACTGCCGATTCCAATAACGACTGTTAGGAAAATTATAGGGGCAATTAACATTTTAATTAATTTGATGAATAGGTCTGCTAAGATTTTCAAGCTGGCACCGAACTCGGGAAAAATGGCTCCAACAATAATCCCAAGAATGATAGCCACTATAACCTGAACAGTCAAATTTTTCAGTAACTTCATTTTTTGCTACCTCTTTTCTAAATTTTCTCTTTGATATCGCTTTCACTAAAAGTATCATAGCGAATATTTCTTAAAAAAAGAGATTTAGAAAATAAGAAACATATCGTTCATTAAGTACATTTACTTACAATTACATATAAATATAGTAATATCAATAACTCTCCCTGTTATGGTACGCTATAGTTCATTAATTATTGTTATAATACAAAAACATAGAGTGATAATTAAGTTCTTTTTAAATTATCAATTTATAATATTGTTCATTAAATTCAATATTTTCTGCTACTTATATAGACTAAAGGTGTTGTCAAAAGATTTTTTTGCAGATAATCTTAAAACTAAATATGTGTGCCAGTGATTATGAGAATGCAAATTTGAAAGGACGGAATTTTTTAATGATGAAAATGCCTGTGAACGGCAAAATACTGTTAGTGACATTTTTAATCATTGCACTCTCCTTTTTACTAGGTGGTATTTTTTTACTCGGTAACCTATTATCTGAACAGGAAAGAGATTTTGGACAGCGGGCAATGCTTGTGGCAAGAACTGTATCAAATGTACCAGAGCTTAGTGTGCATTTGAAAAATGACAATATAAAAGAATCTGCAAAAAGTATTAATAAAATTGTAGATGGCATTAGAGTGATTCATAAGGCCGAGTATATTGTTGTAATGAATATGGAACGTATTAAACTATCACACCCAGTAAGTAAGGAAATAGGAAAACGCAGTGAGTCGCAGGATTTAAACGCCGCATTTAGTGAACATTATTATGTATCAAAGGCACGTGGAGAATCGGGTGTTATGATAAGAGCTTTCGTGCCAATTATTAATGATAAAAGAGAACAAGTGGGCATTGTAGTAGTTGGCTATTCATTACCAGATTTTATGGAAATGTTACAAAGTTATGAGCGAGAAATTATGATAACTATTGTTATATCGCTGATTTTCAGTATTTTCGGTGCCTATACACTTGGACGACATATAAAAAAACAAATGTTTGGGCTTGAACCTCATGAAATTGCAAAAATGTATGTGGAAAGAACAGAAACCTTTAATGCTATGCATGAGGGAATAATAGCGGTTGATAAGGAAATGAATATCACCATTTTTAATGAAAAAGCGGCCGATATTTTAGGTGTTACTAGGAAAATAGAGGACTGTATTGGACAAAAGATTTATGACGTTTTGCCTGATACCCGTCTGCCTGAAATTGTTGAAACAGCAACACCTGTTTATGATCAAGAGCTTTACATTAATCATCATAGTATCTTAAGTAATCGTGTACCTATTATTGTGAATGGAGAGCTAGTTGGTGCAGTTGCTATGTTTAAAGATTTAACAGCTGTGAAAAAGCTTGCGGAGGAAGTAACAGGTGTAAAGGCCTTTGTTCAAGCATTACGTGTGCAAACCCATGAGCATAAAAATAAGATTCATACAATTGCAGGACTACTGCAATTAGGACATACAAAGCAGGCACTTGAATATGTTACTGTCACTACTGAAAATGAAGCCTCATTGACGAAGTTTTTAAATGAACGCTTTCATAATGAAAATATTTCAGGTTTGTTATTAAGTAAAGTAAGCTATGGAAAAGAACTGGGCATCGAGGTTGAGATTGATCGGAAAAGTCATTTTAAACGCTTTCCACCTCTATTAGATCATCATGATTTTGTTGTGTTGTTTGGCAATTTAATTGAAAATGCTTTTGAGGCTTTAAATGTCCTTTCGAAGGAAGATAAATATGTAGCCATCTCTGTAGACGAGCATGATGGCGTCTTAGCGATTGCAGTTACCGATAATGGAATTGGCATGACCAAAGAGGTGCAGGATCGTATGTTTGAAAATGGATTTTCGTCCAAGGCTAGTGAAAATCGGGGCATTGGCTTGCATTTAGTCTATGAAATTGTAAGAAAAGGCAATGGAGATATTGAAGTAACAAGTGAATTTATGAAAGGGACAAGTTTCTTAATTTTATTTGAGTTAGGAGAAGTATAGATGGATGTAATAAATGTCTTATTGATTGAAGATGATCCAATGGTACGAGAAGTGAACAGACAATTTATTGAGCAAATCAAAGGCTTTTCATTAGTTGGCTATGCTAGCAATGGAATTGAGGGAATTCAAAAAATTAAACAATTAACCCCAGAGCTTGTCTTTATGGACATTTTTATGCCAGAGCAGGATGGCATTATAACGTTAGGGAAAATCCGAGAAGAGCATCTTCATGTTGCTGTTATTGCTGTAACAGCTGCGAATGATATGCCCACTGTGCAGCGAATATTACACTTAGGTGTCTATGATTATATTATGAAGCCCTTTACGTTTGAGCGGATTGAGCAGACTTTAAAAAATTATCAAAGCTATAGAAGGAAAATAAGCGGCATGCAAGATTTAACTCAGCATGATGTCGATCATTTAATGCAACAGCGTATTCCTGAACAAATTGTAGTAGAAACAACAGGAATGGATGCCATTCTTATAGAAGAACTCCCAAAAGGGTTTAATCGAGCTACCTTAGATAAGGTACTTGCATATATAAAAAAAAGTGGCGAGGCAGTATCAGCTGAGGAGGTATCAGCTTATATAGGTACAGCACGTGTTACAGCTAGACGCTATCTAGACTTTTTAGAAAAGCAGAAACTATTAAAAGTAGATATACAATATGGAAACGTAGGACGTCCTATTCATCGTTATTATATTTAATGATTAGTTACCTAAAATTTTTAGCCGAAATAGTAAAGTTTAGGGGGCGTTCTAAAAGCTTTATTTACGAGAATGCAAGAAGCTCCAAATCCCGATACATAAAAGGCAGTAGGTAAATTTGAATATCATGGAGTAGAGAGGAGCTTCCTTATTGAGGTATGCTTTAAAATGATTATTTTTATTGAATATGGACATTTTTATTTCTCTAATATATAAGGGAAATGAAAATGTCTTTTTGGGGTGATGGGATAGGAATAGGCAGGTGAGGAAAATTGTTCGATTGTTTGTTGATTAGTATGAATAGTAGTACTTTACTTTGACAATACATATAGCAAAGATACATTACAATATGGAAATAGTCAGTTACCTAAAAAATAAATTGATTTAGGTAATAGAAGTATTAAGTTAGCTCATGGGAAGTAGGTTAGGCATATGTTTAACGTCCGAAAAGAGACATTATTGAAATTTTTAAAGATTCTATTTCCAATATTACTTTTGGTGGTAGCTATTTATGAAATCCAACAGTCAGTGAGTGGAATAGATGTTCATTTACTAAAAGAAGAAGTGAACGAGCTTCAGCTATGGGAGCTTTTATTGATTTTCCTAATCACCTTTTTCGCAATTACACCAATGATTTTTTATGATGTTATTTTAGCAAATATATTAGGTATCAACATCAATAAACGTAATTTGCTCAATCATTCATTTATCGTAAATACTTTTTCAAACCTTATTGGCTTTGGAGGGTTAGTTGGTATATTCTTACGTGATTATTTTTATTCCAAATATAAAGACGATAAGGAAGGTATGTTAAGAAATATTGCTTCGGTCACCCTGTTCTATTTAACAGGGATTTCTTTGTTAACGTGGATTATGTATATATTCTTTTGGGATTTCTCGTTGCTAAAAGAAGAACGGTGGTTATCGATTGCAGTTGTTCTTGTCAGCCTATATGTACCAGCTTTTTGGGCGATGTATATGATTCGATATAAAAAGGAAAGCTCTTTAAAACCAAAAATATCACTTCAATTGATGGTTACTTCAATAGCTGAGTGGCTTGCTGTATTTTTCGTAATCTGGGCTTTAACGCTTATTTTAAAGATTCCAATAGAATTATCCACATTAATTCCTATATTTTTAATTGCTTCTAGTGCAGGAATAGTCAGCATGATACCTGGCGGAGTTGGCTCCTTTGATCTCGTTTTTTTGTGGGGAACACAAAGTATAGGAATTGCTGATGAAAAAGTGTTGTTTCTATTAATTCTGTACCGTGTTGGGTATTTTGTTTTACCATTTTTTGTTTCCGCTCTCTTATTTATTAAAGAATATTGGATGCGATGGAATCAATCATGGGATGACTTACCAAATATTATTTTTCAGAAACTAAGCCATATGCTATTAACAATTTTGGTGTTTATTTCTGGCATTATTTTATTACTATCTGCAGCTTTGCCAGGGGTGCTAAGTCGTCTAAAAATTGCTCAGGAATTTTTATCCTCACCCATTATGAATGTATCCCATCAATTGACCGTGGCAGCGGGCTTTATATTGTTAGGATTATGTAGGGGAATCAAATACAAAGTAAAAAGGGCATACCAGCTCGCGATTGTTGTGTTAAGTAGTTCAGCGCTATTTTCAATTTTTAAGGGTTTTGATTATGAGGAAGCCATTTTTTTAGTCATTGTCGCAGTGTTATTAATGGTGTCCAAAAAGCAGTTTTATCGAGAAAGTTATGTTTTGACGTGGGGGATTGTCATAATTGATCTTGCTGTAGTAACAATTATTACAGCTATGTATGTGGTAATTGGCTATGTCAATTTACCCTCTGCTAAAATTCATTTTCCTAGTGCCCTACAAGACTATATGATAACTGATTATCAGGACCTCTTTAATAGTGCGATTATCGGTATTCTGATCGCCATTGTTATTTTTTATATAGGCTATTTTATACGTACACCTAAGAAAATGGTAAAGCTTTTATCTAAAGAGCAGGAGGAAGCTATTAAAGATCATTTGAAGTCCTATGAAGGAACGGAGTATTCCCATTTGATTTTTTTGCATGATAAATTTGTACATTGGAATGAAAAAGGAACTGTTTTATTCTCTTATCAAATTTATGCAGATAAGATTATCGTTCTTGGAGATCCAGTTGGTAATGAATCTGATTTTTTATCTGCTATCCAGGAATTTTTGGAATTGGCTGATCGGCATGGCTACACTCCTGTCTTTTATGAAATTAACAATAAAATTTTCTCTGCATTACACGAGTATGGATATAGTTTCTTTAAGCTTGGCGAGGAAGCCTTTGTAGATTTAGAGAAATTTACATTCACGGGTAAAGAAATGAAGGGCAGTCGATCAATAAAAAATAAGTTTGAAAGAGAAAATTATATTGTGGAAATACTGAGTCCTCCGTATTCTCAGGAAGTCATGAAGGAATTGAAAGAGGTATCAACAAAATGGTTGCAGGGAAGGGCGGAGAAAGGTTTTTCGCTTGGTTTTTTTGATGAACACTATTTAAGCACTTCCAATATTGCTGTTTTACGTGGCACGCAAGGAACGTTCGGCTTTGCTAGTATTATGCCTATGTATGATCAAGGAGAAAGGATTTCAGTAGATCTGATGCGTTTTAAGCCAGGATCACCATCTGGAACAATGGATTTCATTTTCTTATCACTATTTGAATGGGCAAAATCAGAAGGCTATCGTGTCTTTAATATGGGGATGTCGCCTTTATCCAATGTCGGACAGTCTAGATATTCCTTTTTAAGTGAAAAAATAGCTGCACAAATCTTTCTACACGGACAGCATTTTTATCATTTTAAAGGGTTAAAAAACTTCAAGTTAAAATATGCAGATTTTTGGGTACCCAAATATGTAGCCTATCGGAAAAAATCTTCATTACCATTCACGATGGCACAAATCACGTTATTAATCGGGCAAAAGAGGAAAAAGTAAGTCATGTAAACTTTATAATTTTTAGCGCGGTATTGAAGCAAGTAAAGCACAAAAGAATTATTCTCTAGAAATGGATAGAGACGAAAAAGCCCTGCATAAAGCAGGGCTTTTTAGCGTCTAAAATATAAAAGCTAAGTTTTAATTATTTTTGATCAACAGCAATCATCTCTTATACGAAAGTCTTCACTTTTTTTCTAGCGTTTCAACATCCATAGGCTCAGCAGTAGGTTTACCAGCTTTTAATAAGACTTTACTGCCCAGAAGGAAAAATCCTTGGATGAAGAGTAATAATCCTGTACCGATGAGTAGCCACTCAATAGCAATAATATCAGCTATTGGCCCAAAAATTAGCATTCCTAAAGGCATCATAGAGGTAGATATCATACTAAGAATGCCAAATACTCTTCCCATATAATCACTATCCACTTTTTCTTGTAATAACACCGTTGCGGGTGTGTTAAAGATTGGCATAGCTATTCCAGTAACTGTCATGATCATGAGATACAGCCAAAAAACAGGTATGACTCCTAGAGCCATGGTACAAAGACCAAATAATAAAGCAGATAATGTCATCGTATGCACTTTATTTTTAAAGCCACCCCATGTTGCGATTGCGATACCACCGATTAACATCCCAATGGCAAAGGCCATTTCGATGGCAGTCAAACGCCATACATCATTGCCAAAAGTTCGTGTAACTTGTAAAGGCGTTAAAAAGGCAGCAGGTGCAGCAAGCAGCATGAAAAAGGCAAAGAACAAGAATAATTGTTTCAAGAAAGCATGCTCTTTAATATAGATGAAGCCTTGTTTCATATCACTAAAATAGCCTGTTGTTTGTGGCTGATTAGCTTTTGCATGTGCAGGGATATGCAGAAATAATAAGAAGATAGCGATGGCAATAGCCGCTGTTGTCACATCAATAAAGAAAATGGATTCAATAGAAGCCATCGTTAATAATGCACCACTTGCCATAGGTGCAAGAATCATGATGAAAGCTTGAATACTGCTATTTACACCATTGACCTTCATTAAATGCTCTTCAGGCACAAATTGTGGCAAAATTGCGCCTACTGCTGGTGTTTGAATACCTGCACCAACTGCACGTACGGCTGATATAACAAATAGTAGCCAGAGCTCATCATAGCCGATTAAAAATAAAATAGCTAAAATTAGGGTAGATAAGGCAATCATTCCATCTGCTAAAATAATAAGCCATTTACGGTTATAGCGATCTGCCCACACACCAGCAATCGGTGCTAAAAAGAAGGTTGGTAAAAAGCCGCAAATGATCGCGATGGTCATCATGCTGCCTGATTGTGTTGTAAGTGTGATGTACCATGTAATGGCATATTGCACAAGAGCAGAGCCAAAAAGTGAAATCGTTTGACTACTTAAAAAAAGTATTGTATTACGTTTCCAATGTTCCAATTTCGTCATCCCTTTCTAACAGAAGTGCCTGTGTGGAAAGTAAAAGACAACACAAAAAAAGAGGGGAGTAGAAGTCCCCTCTTTTCCAGTATTCCTAAAACAGACTAGACCTAATTCCATTTCCCTTGCACAGCAGGCAAAGTATATACATATTTAATTAGTAAGGTGAAATCGTAGTCTAATTGAAGCTGTCATTTGGAATACCCTCCGTTCTATATAAGTTGTGTTGATTGTAGCATAAAGTTCATCTATGCGTAAAGAATGAATTAAGCAAAAATTAGGTTGAATTTAAAAATATGGAAATTGTAAAATCAATCTAAAGGAAAAGTACTATTCATCTTATCGCCTTGTCAGTAGTTTTTTAGGGTTAGTATTCATATTTTGAAACTAACGGGAACGTTTGTTAGACGTGAAACTTATTATCTACTTGCATTGATCGCGATAAAGTTGCTTCAGAGACGTGCATATAGCGAGTACTTGTCATATACTAAAATAGAAAAATAGCAAATGGAGGAAATATGAGAAAGAAAAATAGTAAATGGAAGATCCTAACTTTAGTCGCGATGATTTTTGTGTTATGCCTATCGACCATCCCAACAAAGCCTGCCATGGCAAGCACGACACAGCCAAAAAGGGAGATGAGGGCTGTCTGGATTTCAACCGTTCTTAATCTTGATATGAAAGCAGGTATGACGAAGGAGCAGTACACGGCTTGGACACGCCAAACTTTGGATCAATTAAAAGCCAATAAATTCAATACTGTTATTTATCAAGTAAGACCAACAAATGATGCAATGTATGTCTCTGATCTAGTGCCATGGTCATCTTACATAACAGGCAAAAAGCAAGGCACAAATCCAGGCTACGATCCTCTTGCGATCATGATAGAGGAAAGTCATAAACGGGGTATGGAGCTGCATGCATGGATGAATCCGTATCGTGTAACAATGTCTGGACAAAAACTGACAGACCTTGCTGCTGATAATGTGGCTAGAACACATCCAAACTGGGTTATCAAATACGGTAAGCAATATTATTTAAATCCTGGTTTACCAGAAGTACAAGACTATTTAGTTGAAGTAGTAAGAGAGCTGGTAGCCAATTATGATATTGACGCAGTGCATATGGATGATTATTTTTATCCATATAAAATTGCTAATGAAGTTTTTCCAGATCAAGCAACTTTTAAAAATTATGGTGCTTCCTTTAAAAAGGTGGAGGATTGGCGACGAGATAATGTCAACCGTCTTGTAGAAAATCTTTACACGGCCATTAAAGACACAAAGCCATATGTTCAATTTGGTATTTCACCATTTGGTGTATGGCGCAATAAATCGCTAGATAAAACAGGCAGCGATACAAGGGCTGGTGTTAATAATTACGATGATTTATATGCAGACGTCAGAACATGGATTCAAAATGGCACAATTGATTACATTACACCACAAATTTATTGGTCAAGAACATTAACTGTTGCGAAATATGGAACGCTGCTAGATTGGTGGAGCCATGAAGTGCAAACCTACGCAACAACACACCCTGTGCATCTTTACATTGGGCTTGCTGATTACAAAGTTGGCAATGATAGTGATGCAGCATGGAAAAATAAAATGGAGCTACCAAGTCAAATACTAGCGAATCGTTCGGAAAAGGTAGCGGCTGAGGGGCAAATGCATTTCTCCTTAAGAAGCTTTCAAAACAATAAACTAGGCTATGCAACGATTGTTAGTCAACAATTATATAATTACACAGCACTGACACCAGAAACAACTTGGGATGATGACACAGTGCCGAACGTGCCGACTTTTGTGCAAGTGACAAAGGAAGCGGCAGGTCGCAAGATAGAGATTATAGACGAAAATGAAAGACAACCACGCAAGTATGTCATTTATCGTTTTTCAGGAAACAAAGAAGGCTCTTATGATGACCCTCGAAATATAGTGGATGTTGTTTATAATATGGATGGCCTCACTAAATTTGTGGACAAGTCAGCTCTTGCTAAGCATAGCTATACATATGGCATTAAGGCCGTATCAAATACAGGTGTGGAAAGCAAGGAAGTTTTTGTAGTAATAGAAAATCAATAAAAAGCTTAGAAAACAAAACAACCACTCATGCAAAGATTGCATGAGTGGTTGTTTTTTTATTAATTTTCTTCAATATCTTTACGGTTTTTCTTTAACATTTTAGATAGCATTTCATAAACAATTGGTACAACAACGAGTGTTAATAGGGTAGAAGATAATAAACCGCCAATTACAGTAATAGCTAAGTCTTTGGAAATTAATCCACTACCGCCAGTACCAAGCGCCATTGGTATCATAGCACCAATTGTAGCGATGGCTGTCATCAGGATAGGACGTAAACGTGTTGCTCCTGCTTCAAGGATCGCCTCACGCATGGCAAGACCATCATGTTCCATATGAATGATACGGTCAACTAATACGATGGCATTTGTTACGACGATACCAATCAACATCAATAGACCCATCATGACAGATACAGAAATAGTTTGCCCTGTAACGAATAATCCAATGAATGCACCAATTACTGCGAATGGTAGTGAGAAAAGAATAGCGAATGGAGCTAAACCTTCTCCGAATGTTACCACTAGAATGAAGTAAACAATGGCAATGGCTGCTAACATCGCAATACCAAGCTTAGTGAATGTTTCTTGCATATCTGCAGCAACACCAGCAACACCAAGTGTTACACCTTTTTGTAAATCTAATTTATCAATTTTTTTATCAGTAGCAGTAGTGGCTTTTGAAATATCGTCACCAATAATCGTACCAGATACTGTTGCGAAATATTCACCTTTTGAACGAGATAATGAGTTAAGTGTTGTACCTTCCTCAACATCTACTAATTCTCCGATTGTCATTGTTGTACCCAATGCTGTTTTAATTTCAGTGGCTAAGACATCATCAAGTGTAGTCGCAGCTGCTTTAGCATCGCGTTGAACGATAACATCGATATCTTTACCATCGTTTTTCACGGTAGTTAATACTTCTTGTGATGTATTTGAATTTAATGCCATCACAATTTGAGCTGTTGTTAACCCGTATTGAAGGACATTTTTTTGTTCAACTTTTAGCACATTCTCTACATATGGATCTTCATTATCAGATTTAATATCTTCTAAGCCATCCACTTCTTTTAGAGCACCCTCTACTTGTTTCACAGCATCTCGAAGTTTATCTAAATCATCACTATACAGTGTATAGCTGACTTCGTTTGATGACATCGACATAGAAGTGAAGTTTTGAGACTTCCATTCTCCTGATTGCCCGATGTTAAATACATAGTCTTCTACCTCTTCACGAGCTTTAGGGAAGTCTTCCATATCCGGATCAAAGATAAGATACATTAAGGCACCGCCAGCACCTCCACCCATCATCATTGCTGATGGATCGACATTCTTCGCATCTGTAATGGAAACTTGTAAAATATCAACATCTTTACGTTTCATTAATTCTTTTTCTACTTTTTCAACATTAGCTGCCGTTTCGTCAGCCAGTTCTCCCGTTGCAGGCGTATACGTTAAGTACATAACTTTTTCTTCTTGTGAGCCCATAAAACTAAAACCAATAAGTGGTGTTAATGCAAGAGAACCAACAAGTAAAAGAATCGCAAGGACAGATGTAATAATTTTGTGATTTAATACTTTTTCTAAGACACCTTTGTACCAGATAGCAAGTTTACCAACTTCTTTATGTTGGCTTTCAGTTTTCTCACCGTATAACTTTTTACGGAATAAGAAATGAGATAAAGCAGGTACGATTGTGATCGCAACTAATAATGATGCACCTAATGCAAATGTCATTGTAAGGGCAAATGGCATGAATAATTCGCCTACCATACCACCTACGAAAATAAGAGGAGCGAATACAGCGACCGTTACCAATGTTGAAGAAAGAATTGGTTTGAACATTTCAATTGTTGCTTCACGAATTAGGGCACGACCTGTAAGTTTTTCTTGTTTTAAGTGAATTCGTCGGTAAATATTTTCTACAACTACGATTGAGTCATCGATAACACGACCGATTGCGACGGTAATCGCGCCGAGGGTCATGATGTTTAATGTGATATCCATCCAGTTTAATAGGAGTAATGCCATGAAGATAGAAACTGGGATAGAAATAATTGAGATAATTGTTGATTTGAAATCACGTAAGAATAGTAAAATGATTAATACGGCAATTGCGCCACCAAAGACTGCTTTTTCGATCATTGTAAATACAGAATCTTCAATTGGGGCACCTTGATCAAGAGAGATCTCTACGTTTAAGCCGTCTAATCGTTTTTCCTCATCCTTCATAAGGTCTTTTACGGCATTAACAACTGTCACCGTATTAGCATCTTGGCCTTTTACGATTTGAATAGCAATGGCATCTTGACCATTTGTACGTGAAACAGATTGCACTTTACCTTCTACTTCAATTTTTGCAATATCACCTAGACGAACGAAAGGTGAAGGATTTGTAGCTGAAGGTGTAACTGGAATTAATAAGTCTTTTAGTTCATCCACTGATTTTACCTTACCGTCTACTGAAACTGCTTGTTCCCCGACAGTAAATTGATATAAACCAAGTGACAGTGACATATCACTTGCCTGAATCATTTGTTTAACAGTATCCTCTGTTAAACCAAGTGCTGCCATTTTTTCTTCATCATATTTAAACGATACTTGTTCAATATGCTGACCTGTGATGGTAGCGGATGCCACACCATCAATTTTTTCGATTTTAGGCAGTAAAACATCTTCAACTGTTGAAGTTAAATCAACAATATCTTCCTTAGAGCTACTTACAGATAAAGCGACTACAGGCATCATGTTCATGCTGATTGCCATAATAGTAGGCTCTTGAGCACCTTCAGGTAGTTTAAGATTATCTAAAGCTGCTTCTAATTGTCGTTTTTTCTCATCCATATCAATTCCATAGTCGTATTCCACTTGAACTTGTGCTACGTTGGAAGAGGATGTTGAGTAAACAGCCTTCACATCTTCTAAACTTTCTATGGATTTTTCGAACGGAATGGACAGATCATTCATGACTTGTTCAGGCGTTGCGCCAGGATATACACCCATGACAATTAAATACGGGATCGAAATATCTGGTATCGATTCCATTTTCATCCTTGTACCCGAATAAATACCAGAGACAGTGATGATAATTGTTAATAACCACACTGCCAATTTGTTCTTTAATACGAAATTAACTAAACCTTTCACCTTCACACCTACCCTTTATTGACTATCTAAATTCAATTATTTATACTAATGACTAATCGGTCATTTGTCAACGAAATGCATTAGGAGAGAGTTAAAAATATGTTAAAAAAGAAATTAATTATGGAGAAAGCGTTAGAACTGTTTTCTGAACAGGGTTTTGAAGCTACGTCAGTACAACAAATTACAGAACGCTGTGGGATTTCTAAAGGTGCATTTTATTTATCCTTCAAAACCAAAGATGAGCTTGTTATATCTATGGTTGATTACTATTTACAGCAGTTTATTACAGATATTGACCAAGTAGTCAGAGGAGCGTATAACAAAGAAACTGTTTTGGTTGAATTTTATAAAAGCATTTTTCAAGCATTCAAAGACCATTCTGCATCCGCACGTGTATTCTTTAATGAAAAGGTCTTTTTAACAAAAAAAGAGCTCTTTCATAAAATAACAGCGTATGAAGCAGAAATGTCGAAATCAATTCTCTATATGCTGGAGCAGCTTTATCAGGATCAATTACAAGAAACGAAATATGATGTAATGTATTGCATAAAAGGATTTATGAAGAGCTATGCTGAGCTTTTTATTTTTTCAGATATGCCACTTGATTTAGAGCAATTAGCTAAATCTTTAGCAGAAAAAACAGATATTATTGCCCAACATACAACCATTCCATTTATTACAGCAGATCTTGTGCCGTTTATTGCAAAGCCGTGTGAGCAAGACGTGCCAAAAGATGCTTTACTACAATTATTGGAGCAAAATATAAATAATACTGAGGATTCTATAGAAAAAGAATCCATTGAGTTGTTAAAGCAAGAAATAGAAAATCCTACTTATGGTAAAGCAATTATTAAAGGGCTAATTGAAAATTTACGTTTAGACCCAGCGTATCATTGGATTGCATATGTAACTGCAAAATACTTTAATATTTGAACCCTAGGATAGAATTGTTCACACTTGGCGGTGAACAATTCTATTTTTTAATAGTTTTATCTATGAATGGGGGCATAGATTGCAAGGCCTCTAAAGCACTTGCGAAGGGTTCTTGAATCCATAATAAGTGCTCAAGAAAATCTTGGACTTCGATTGGTAATTTTAATTCCTGCTGCCAAGCTTTCTCTTTTTTCTTGCTTGGCTTGTAGTCTGAGTATAGTAAAAATAATAAAAAATGGCCGACAAAATAAAGATCACTAATATGATTTTCAGCACGTTTTGGATTTTCGATCGTAGAGATATCGATTTGCTTTTGATAAGTGGTAGCTAGACCAAAGTCAATAATATGCAATTGTTGACCCACTAACAATATATTCGGAATACGTAAATCGCGATGTATAAAACCATGATTGTGTAACTGTACTATTTGTTCTAATAATTGCTTTGTAATAGCAAGGGATTGAGCGATTGTAAATTTGGCACCATTCTGAAAAATAAGCTGCTCAAAAGTTTGCCCATTGACATAGTCCATGATAAAAAATGGGCTGTTTGAAATTGTTCCTACTGAATGGATGGTAGGAACATAGGGTAGTGAAAGTTGCTGGAGTATGTGAATTTCTTGTTGAAATTTGTGAATAGTTTTCTGGTGATGACGATGTTTGGGTCGCAAGCATTTTAAAACAAATAGACTTGCTGAAGAGCAATCTTCAATTAAATACGTACGACCATATGAGCCATAGCCAAGAAATTTTTTAAAAGAAAAATCGGGATGTTCGGCTATGTAAAGTTCAACAGCCTGGTCAAAACTTTTTTCGGAAAGTCGTTTCCACCACATTAGCTACTAAAAAAACTCATAGAGCTGAAAAAACTGCGTGAGCTTTTACGAGAGCTACGCTTATAATGCTTATGACCATAATAATTATGTCGTTTTGAATATCTACTACGGCTACTTGAGGAAGAATAATGGCGTTTGGATTTACTATTGAATAAGGAATGAAGAATTTTATCTAGCATAAAAACGCTCCTTTTTGATGTTGTTATTACTATATACGCAAAAATAAAAAGGAGGTTTCAAAAATAAAAAAGAAACTATGTAAATTTTACATAGTTTCTTTTTACGAGGTTAAACCTCCATAATAATCGGTAAGATCATTGGACGACGTTTTGTTTTTTCGAATAGATAAGGTCCCAAAACGTCTGTAATTTCATTTTTCAATTCTGTCCATTGAGGAGTTTTGCTTTGAATTGTTTCATTTAGATGACGGTTTAGCATTTTTTGTGCCTCATTGATCATCGTACCTGATTCACGCATATAGACAAATCCACGTGAGATGATGTCAGGACCAGAAACAATTTTTTGGTTTTCCATATCAACACTTACTACTACAATTACAAGACCTTCTTCAGAAAGAATACGACGATCGCGTAACACGATATTACCGATATCGCCAATACCATTGCCATCAATGTAAACATCTCCTGAAGGAATACGGCCAGCTACATGTGCTTCATTGGCACTTAGTGCTAGAACATCACCATTTTCCATAACAAATGTATTGTCTAGTGGAACATCGCAATCTTCAGCTAGATGTGTATGCATTTTTAACATACGGAATTCACCATGGATAGGCATAAAGAACTTAGGCTTCATTAAGCGAAGCATCAGTTTTTGTTCTTCTTGAGATCCGTGACCGGATGTATGAATATTGTTTAATGCGCCATGAATGACTTCTGCACCTGCACGGAACAATAAATTAATGATTTTATTAACACTCACGGTATTGCCTGGTACTGGTGAAGAAGAAAAGATAACTGTATCGCCAGGCTGAATTTGAATCTGACGGTGTGTCCCATTGGCAATACGTGATAAGGCAGCCATTGGTTCACCTTGAGAGCCTGTACATAAAATCATAACTTCGTTTGCAGGAAGTCGATTGATGCTTTGAGCATCAATAAATGTATCCTTTGGAGCCGTAATGTAACCTAGCTCACGACCAATCGTAATAGCATTGTCCATTGAGCGACCAAAGACAGCAATCTTTCTTCCGTATTTCACGGCTGCGTCTGTGGCTTGCTGTAAACGGTGAATATTTGATGCAAAGGTAGCAAAAATAATACGGCTATCCACCTTACGGAAAATCTCATCGATACTTTTTCCAACTGTGCGCTCTGACATTGTGAAATTAGGCTTTTCAGCGTTAGTACTATCAGATAGTAAGCAAAGCACGCCATCACGTCCAATTTCAGCCATCTTTGTTAGGTTGGCTGGTTCACCCACTGGTGTAAAGTCAAATTTAAAGTCACCTGTGTGAACAATATTACCAGGTGGTGTTTTAACAACAATTCCATAAGCATCAGGAATACTATGTGTTGTTCTAAAGAAGCTAACAGATGTTTTTCTGAATTTAATAACATCCTCTTCCTTAATTTCAATGAGTTTTGTTGTACGTAGCAAGCCATGTTCTTCTAATTTATTACGTAATAAGCCAAGTGCGAGCTTACCGCCATAGACAGGGATATTTACTTGACGTAAAAGGTATGGAATACCCCCGATATGATCCTCATGTCCATGGGTAATAAACAGTCCCTTGATTTTATCGACATTACGTACTAAGTACGTGTAATCAGGAATAACATAGTCAATGCCGAGTAAGTCGTCTTCTGGAAATTTAATACCGGCGTCAATTAAGATAATTTCATCTTGAAATTGAACGCCATAAGTGTTTTTGCCGATTTCGCCCAGTCCGCCGAGCGCGAAAACAGCTGCTTGGTCATTTTTAACAAACTTCATGTTTGTTAAATTTCCTCCAAGACGAAGTTCGGGCTTGCTTGTTCGTACTCTAAGTAGTTACCCTCAAGCAGTTGAATGAACTCGATGTTGTAGTTTCGGTCTTTTAGCTTTTCACGTACTTCACGTTCTGAAGTAGCTTCTAGGTATAGACTTTTAGTATTTTCGCGAACTGGAATCTCATTTGCATTTTCTTGATAATAAACTTTGTAAATCATAGTTTGCTCTCCTTTAATTGCGTACAATTTTCTTGCACCTTTGACTACTACCACACACGTGCTACAAGAAAACAACGAATTTCTTTTATTGAAGAAATGTACGTTTGTAATACTTGTATCTCAATGCTTCAGATGTGCACTATGTTATAAAATTGTATAGGAAGTAGTGAGACAGTGGTTGCGTATAGCCAAATAAATGCATTTCCTTTATATTATCACGCACTTCCTCTAAAATAAAGAAAAGCCCTTCAAATAATGAAGGGCAAATGTTAGGCAATTGATTTTTTTCCGAGTACGCCACGAAGTTGCTTCAACAATTTCCGTTTGAGTTTCTTAAGCATGGCACATCACTCCTTAGGATCATTATAATTAAAATTATTGTCTATGTAAAGTCATTTAGCTTGAAAGGATAATATTTATGGAAAGGATTAATAGAATGAACAAAATTTTATTTTTTGATGTTGATGGTACTCTCTATAACAGTGAAAAAAAGTTACCTTCATCTGCCAAAGAGGCACTTTTGACAGCACGACGTAATGGTTATGAATTGGCAATTGCTACTGGTCGAGCACCATTTATGATTGAGTCATTACTAGAAGAATTAGAGATTGATACCTATGTTACCTTCAATGGTCAATATGTCGTCTATAAAGGTGAGGTTATCTATACAAATGGGATTGCGAAAGATGAACTTACTAAAATTATTGCCTTTGGTGAGGCGCGTAACGAACCTGTAGTGTTTTTAGATGATAAACGGATGATTGCCTCAGTTGGCGATCATCGTATGGTAGCTGAAAGCTTAGATACTCTTAAATATCCGTATCCAGAATTAGACTCATCTTATTATATGCAGAACAATGTATATCAAACACTTATTTTTATGGAAGAAAAAGATGAGCCTTTATATAATGAAACCTTCCCAAATGTTCAATTTATACGTTGGCATCGTTATTCTTGCGATATTTTGCCAAAGGGAGGTTCGAAGGCTGCTGGTATTGAAAAGGTGCTTGAAAAAATGGGCATCACTTTACAAGATGCCTTTGCTTTTGGCGATGGCATAAATGATATCGAAATGCTACAGGCAGTTGGGACAAGTGTTGCTATGGGGAATGGCCATGAGCGAGTGAAGGCAGTCGCTCATCATATTGCAGACCATGTAGACGAGGATGGTCTCTCAAAAATAATGCGTAAGCTATCTATTATATAAAAATGAAAAACAACTAGTTGGAAATTTCCAACTAGTTGTTTTTTGATTAATGGTCTATGCCATATTGACGGTTTTTATTTGAACACCTTTTTCTGAAAAATGTTGAATCGTCTTTTTGGATAGTGCGTCATCTGTGATAATGACATCTACGTCATTCACTGGACAAACTTGAATCGCTACATCTTTATTAAATTTTGAGGAATCTGTAGCTACGTAGACTTTTTGAGCGATGGAAATAATTTGCTTTCTAGTAATCGCTTCATCCAAGCTAAAATCGGATATGCCTTTTTCAATTGAAACCCCACTAGCGCAAATAAAAGCTTTATTGATATTAAGATGCTCGAAGCGAAATAAAAATTCATTTGATGTCACTGATTTTTCAGAATGGCGTACTTTACCCCCAAGCAGTATAACCTCAATGTTAGAGCCGATTAGATCAAATGCTACAGGTAGTGAATTTGTCACCACTGTTAGTTTTTCCTTGTCCAATAAAAAGGGTGTCATTTGATAGGTAGTTGTTCCGCTATCAATGAAAATACATTCCCCATCTTGAACGAGCGAAGCACATGCTTTGGCAATGGCAATTTTCTCTGTTAACTGTTCGTGAAGTCGCTGATCAATTAGTCCTTCTACTGGCTCAATATATTTAACGCCCCCATAAAATTTTTCAATTTTTTTGTCTTGCATCAACTGTTGTACATCGCGACGGATCGTTTCCATCGAAACGTTAAACTCTTTTGTAAGTGTTACTAATTTTACTACCTTATGTTGACGTATAAACTGCAAAATTAGTTGTTGCCTTTCTATCATGTACATTTCATCACCTCTACTAGATATTTACTCAAAATAATCATAACTTTGTCAACAGTTGGTCAGAATTTACTCAACATTTACACAAATAAGCATTTTCCTTTACAAATGGTCTCTATACTGAAGCTAAGAACTGAGTGAGGTGACCAATTTGTTAGAGCTAAAAAATATCTCAAAAAGCTATAAAAATAAAAAAGTTTTAGTAGATATCAACGTAACCATTGAATCAGGGGAGATTATTTCGTTGCTAGGGCCGAGTGGCTGCGGTAAAACTACTTTGCTTAATATCATTTTAGGACTTGTAGATCCAACTGCTGGTCAGCTTGTCTACAATGGACAAGATATTTCCAAGCAATCAATGCAAGAAAGAGGATTTAATATAGTGTTTCAGGATTTTGCATTATTTCCTCATTTAAATGCATACGACAATATTATTTATGGATTAAAAAATAAAAACGTGAAAATGTCCAAAGAGGAGATACAAGAATACATTGATTTTTTAGAGCTAGCTCCTCATTTGCATAAGAATATTCATGAATTGTCTGGTGGGCAAAAACAACGCGTTTCCATAGCAAGAACACTCGTGATGCAACCAAAAATTCTATTATTAGACGAACCACTAAGTGCACTAGATGGCGTTATAAAGGAATCTATAAAGGAACGTATTAAATCCATCGCCAGTGAATTTAATTTGACGACGATTATCGTGACACATGATCCAGAAGAAGCCCTTACCTTGTCAGATAAAGTCATCATTATTAATGAAGGTACAGTTGCTCAATTTGGCACACCTCATGAAATTGTAACAGCGCCAAAAAATCAATTTGTAGAGGACTTTATCTTAAGGCAGCTTCATATTAAGCGACATAACATCTATCAATTGTTTGGAGAAACCTATGCTTAAAACGAATAAAGTAATGAAATTAATTTTTCTACCGATTCTACTATTTTTTCTATTCTTTTTAATTGTGCCATTGCTTTATATGCTTTGGCAGTCATTCAAAATAGGCAATGTCGTGACCACTCAAAATTATATAGAAGCTTTACGGAATATCGAAATTCGTGAAGCTTTTACGAATAGTTTTAAAGTTTCTTTTGTTGCATCAGTGATTACAACCATTTTAGCCTTTTGGTTGGCCTATGCTGTTCATTTTACTACGATGCATCGCCATACAAAAAAATTAGTTCAAATTGGAATTACGTTGCCGATGCTACTGCCAACCATCACCTATGGCTTTGTATTGATATATACATTTGGTAATCAAGGAATTCTAACAAAATTAGTAGGGCAGCCTCTTTTTACAATCTATGGGTATAACGGCTTGGTGATCGGTTACGTCTTATACACATTACCAGTTGCTTTTATATTAATGCAAAATTCCATGCAATATATCGATAAACGGTTTTTACTTGTTTCAATATTAATGCATGATCAGCCCATGCGTCGTTTTTATCATACCGTATACCGTCCTATGCTTGGAACAATTGGCGGGGCATTTATTTTAACATTTGTTTTAAGCTTCACAGACTTTGGAATCCCTGCATCGGTTGGTGGAAATTACAGGGTGATAGCTACTGAGCTCTACCAAGCTATGTTAGGTTCCATTGTACATTTTGAACGTGGAGCAGTCATTTCGGTGTTAATGCTAGTACCTGCTGTATTAGGTGTTGTCATGCTAACGGTTTTAGAGCGCTTCAATTTTCAATATAAACAGGTTGGGCAAAGTGAACTTGTAAAGCATCGTTTACGAGATTCGCTATTTACAATTTATTCAATTCTCTGTGTAACAGCTGTATGTATTATTTTTTCAACCATGTTTATTGTGCCTTTTACCAAAGGCTATCCGTACGATTTCAGCTTTACATTAGAGCACGTTCAAAATGTACTTGCAGAGAAAGATTTAACGAAGGTTTACATCAATTCTCTCATCGTAGCGGTTCTAACAGCCATATTCGGTGTGGGCATAACATTTATGTCAGCGCTTCTTAATACAAGGACACCATTAAAGGGAAGAAAAAGCTTAGATGTAACTTCTATGATGACAAATACAGTTCCAGGAATGGTGCTTGGATTATCCTACTTATTTTTCTTTAATGGAAGTTCTTTAAAGGGTACTTTTCTTATCATTATCGCATGTAATATAGTCCATTTTTTTACGACACCTTATTTAATGGCGAAAAATTCGTTGCAAAAAATGGATCCTACGTGGGAAGTGACAGCTGAGTTGTTAAAGGATTCGTGGTTAAAAACCGTGATACGAATTATTTTACCGAATATTAGGCCAACGATTTATCAAATGTTTAGCTACTATTTTTTAAATGCGATGGTTACGGTCAGCGGTGTTATTTTTCTTGTCAGCACAAAGACAATGCTTGTATCGACAAGGATAAAAGAGCTACAGCATTTCGCAAAGTACACCGATATTTTTGTTTTATCGATATTCATTTTATGTACAAACCTCATTGTGAAATTAGGTTGTGATTATATAGCAGCACATAAAGAAAAAACGGAGGAGATTACAAAATGAAGAAGTCAACAGGCATGATGTTAGGGACAGTAAGTGCAGCAGCAGTCGTTTTAGCTGCATGTGGAGGGGTAGCAGCAGATTCCAAAGAGCAAGTCATCATTTATTCAAATGCTGATGATGAAGCTATTGAAGTGATGGAAACTACATTGGATGACAAGGGCTATAAAGGTAAGTATTTAATCCAGTCGTATGGTACTTCTGAGTTAGGTGGCAAAATGATGGCGGAAGGGACAGATATTGAAGCAGATGTTGTGACAATGGCTTCTTATTTTATAGAAAGTGCACAAACCTCAAAATCCATGTTTGTGGATATTTCTTCAGACTCAAAGCCTCTTGATGGGGGTGTTACGTATGCATTACCGATTTTAGGCAATGTAGGCTCTATCTTTATTAATACAGAGGTATTACAACAAAAGGAGCTACCTATCCCGAAATCAATTAAAGATTTGACAGACCCTGCTTATAAGGATTTAGTGTCATTCCCAAACATTATGGACTCCTCAACAGGGTGGCTTCTCGTACAAGCTATTATAAAGGAATATGGTGAAAAAGAAGGGAAAGAAATTTTAGCAGAGCTAATTAAAAATGCAGGACCACATATTGAGAGTTCAGGCTCTGGCCCTATTAAAAAGGTGAAAACAGGAGAAGTTGCTGCTGGCTTTGGTTTACGTATCCAAGCTATTGATGCCAAAAACGAAGGGTTGCCGATTGATTATATTGACCCGACAGAAGGAAACTTCACTTTAACAGAATCTGTAGCTGTTGTAGATAAAGAAGGTGAGGAAGCATTAGCGAAAGAAATTGCAAAGGTAATTGCCACAGAGGCTCGTGATGGTCTTCTAGAGCAATACCCTGTAGCCCTATATGAAGGAGAACAAGTAAAGGACGAGCACGTTCCTGCCTATTTGAAAAAATGGGATACAACCTTAACCGTAGATTTATTAGAAAAACACCAAGCCTTCTTTAAAGAAGCACAGAGATAAGGAGTTATAGCAGATGAGTAACTATAAATTATTGACGCCAGGTCCATTGACAACAACTGAAGCGGTGAAACGAGAAATGTTAAAAGATCGTTGTACATGGGATGACGATTATAAAAATGTGACACAAGTGATTCGAAAGCAACTCTTAAAATTAGCAAAAGTTGATGAAGCTGATTACACTACGGTACTAATGCAAGGAAGTGGAAGCTTTGTAGTGGAGTCTGTACTAACAACTGCAATTGGTGAAAATGATAAGGTGCTGATACTAACAAATGGTGCTTATGGTGAAAGAATTGTTGAAATGGCCAAAGCCTTAAAGTTACAGCATGTTGTTTATAGTGCTCCTTATGATGAACAGCCATCCTTGTTAGAAGTACAATCCTTCCTTGAAAGAGATAGAAGTATTACTCATGTAGCTATCGTACATTGTGAGACGACTACTGGTATTTTAAATCCTATTAAAGAAATCGGGGAAGTTGTTCATTCGTTCAACAAAACGTTTATTGTGGATGCCATGAGTAGCTTTGGAGGCGTGCCAATGGATTTATCAAGCTTGCATATTGATTTTTGTATTAGTAGTGCCAATAAATGTATTCAGGGTGTCCCAGGCTTTGGTTTTGTTATCGCGAATACAAGAGCATTGGAAAAATGTAAGGGACAAGCTCGAAGTGTAGCATTAGATTTGCATAGTCAGTGGGAAGTAATGAAGCAAGATGGGAAATGGCGTTTCACATCGCCTACTCATGTAGTTGCAGCTTTTGCGAAGGCGCTTGAAGAGTTGAATGAAGAAGGCGGAATTCATGCCCGCTACAAACGCTATGCGTATAATAATCAACTACTTCGCTCTCGCTTGTCAGTGCTGGGATTTAAAGCGTATATTTCGGAGGAGCTTCAATCACCAATTATCACAACATTTTTATTCCCGTATAAAGAGTTTTCTTTTGAGCATTTTTATCAAGAAATAAAAAAGGCAGGTTTCGTTATCTATCCAGGTAAGCTGACGGATGTCGATACATTCCGTATTGGCAATATTGGTGATATTCATGAGGAAGATATGCTTGCATTATGTGAAATCATTGAAAATTATATGGTGGTGAAAAACAATGAAAATTGAGACGGTTATTTTGGACTGGGCAGGCACAGCAGTTGACTTTGGTTGTTTTGCCCCTGTTAATGCTTTTTTAACAATTTTTGAAGATGCTGGTGTGATAGTTACACTGGAAGAGGCTCGTAAACCAATGGGGATGCTGAAAATTGATCATATCCGCACCATGCTAGAAATGCCAAGAATTAAAGCAGAATGGCATCGTGTACATGGACAATCCTTTACTGAAAAGGATGTACATGTATTATATAATCATTTTGAAACAAAATTAATGGAGTCTTTGGCGACCTATACAGATCCTATCCAGCACGTGAAAACAACAGTACAGCAATTAAGAGGTGCAGGTATTCGAATAGGCTCTACAACTGGCTATACAGATGCAATGATGGAAGTAGTGACAAAGCATGCAGCTGACAAGGGCTATCAACCTGATTTTCTTGTAACACCTACACAGGTAGGTGATAAAGGGCGACCATATCCATATATGATTTTTAAAAATATGGAGGCATTAGGTTCGCAAGCGACGAAGCAAGTTGTGAAGGTTGGCGATACAACATCAGATATAAAGGAAGCCTTGAATGCAGGTGTTTGGGCTGTTGGCGTTATTATTGGAAGCTCAGAAATGGGACTATCCGAAGAAGAATTCAATGCCCTATCTTTAGAAGAACAGCAACAAATCATAGCGAAAACAAAATGTGTTTTTAAAGAATCTGGTGCTCATTATACAATTGAAACAATGGCGGAGTTGCCAGCATTAATTGAAACGATCAATGCTCGGTTAAATGTGGATAGACAATTAGAATATAAATAAAAATTAACCTCGGCAGAAGTAATAAACTGCCGAGGTTGTTTTTAGTCGCGCTCATATGGGATTGAATCTGGTATTTCCGCAAATGGATTCTTTTCATTAATACGGTCATAAAACATAACGCCATTTAGATGATCTAATTCATGTTGAAAGGCAATAGCTGGCAAGCCCTTAAGGCGCATTTTTTTCTCTTCACCATCAATGGTTTTAAATTTTACTGTGATTCGTGCATGACGAGGTACATACCCAGGAATATTACGGTCAACAGAAAGACATCCTTCTCCTGATGATAGGTATGTGTTTTCAACAGAATGGCTAACGATCTTTGGATTTATGGCTACAAAGCTTAATTGTTCACCAGCCTCATCTTTTAAATGAAGGGCAAACATACGCTGTAAGCTATTTACCTGATTGGCAGCCAAACCAATGCCACTACGCAAATTATATTTTTCTGCCATTTCAGGATCTTGGCTGTTGATTAAATATTGAAGCATATCCTCAGCAAGTTTTCTTGTTTCATCAGTTAAAGGGAATTTAACTTCCTCTGCTTTTGTGCGTAAAGTCGGATGACCTTCGCGGATAATATCATCCATTAAAATCATAATAGTAATCTTCCTTTCAACTTTGTAGTGCTTACTAATAAGTATACATCACGTTTTCGTACAATCCCATGAAAAAAGTCCTTATTTGAATATACTCAAAAAATTTTTATAATGCTATTAGATTTTCGAGAATGGGGTATTCTACTAGGGGAAAACCTGTTGGAAAACGCAAGAGTTGTATGGTGTGAATAAGGTGTTGTAATACAGAAATTGAATAATAGTAATACAGTATAGGACAGCGGTATTTGATTGTTATTCTAGAAAAAATCTTTGTATATAGCAGTAATAGATGATTGACCGACAGTATTTTATTCAGTATACTGAGTGTCAAGAATAAGTTGTACTAGTTAAAAAGGTGATTTATTTTAATACAGCTGAAAGGGAGATGTGACAAATGAGCAAGAAAAACAATAATATTTTTGATGCTAAACAAACGCTAACTGAAATCGAAGATAAGTTTGAAATGTTTCAAATTTTGAATGAAGAAGGCGAAATTATAAATAAAGAGGCAGATCCTAAATTATCAGATGAGGAACTAGTTGAGTTAATGACACGTATGGTTTACACACGTATTTTAGATCAACGATCAATCTCATTAAATCGTCAAGGACGTTTAGGCTTCTATGCACCAACTGCGGGTCAAGAAGCTTCACAACTTGCTTCTCACTTTGCATTAGAACAAGAAGATTGGATTTTACCAGGTTACCGTGATGTGCCACAAATTGTATGGCATGGCTTACCTCTTGAAAAAGCATTTTTATTCTCACGTGGGCACTTCATGGGGAATCAGGTTCCTGAAGGTGTAAACGTTTTAGCTCCACAAATTATTATCGGTGCACAATATATTCAAGCTGCTGGGGTAGCACTTGGTATTAAAAAACGCGGGAAAAAAGCTGTTGCAGTAACGTATACAGGTGACGGTGGTTCTTCTCAGGGAGACTTCTATGAAGGCATTAACTTTGCAGGTGCATTTAAATCTCCAGCAATCTTCATTGTACAAAATAACCAATATGCAATCTCAACACCTCGTGAATTGCAAACAGCTGCTAAAACAATTGCACAAAAAGGTGTAGCAGCAGGCTTACCAAGTATTTTAGTAGATGGAATGGATGCGCTTGCAGTTTATGTAGCAACTCGTGATGCTCGTGAGCGCGCGGTTAATGGTGAAGGTCCAACATTAATTGAAACAATGTGTTACCGTTATGGTCCTCATACAATGGCTGGGGATGACCCAACTCGTTACCGTACTTCTGATACAGATAATGAATGGGCTCAAAAAGATCCTCTAGTTCGCTTCCGTAAATACCTAGAAGCAAAAGGTATATGGGATGAGAAAAAAGAAGAAGCAGTAATTGAGCGAGCAAAAGAAGAAATTAAAGAAGCAATCAAAAAAGCAGATGCTGCTCCAAAACAAAAAGTAACAGAGTTAATGGAAAATATGTATAAAGGCGAAATGCCTTCTAATCTAAAAGAACAGTATGAAATCTATAAAGAGAAGGAGTCGAAATAACCTATGGCACAAATGACGATGATTCAAGCAATTACAGATGCACTTCGCACAGAATTAAAGAATGATGAAAACGTTCTTGTATTCGGGGAAGATGTAGGTGTCAACGGTGGGGTATTCCGCGCGACAGAAGGCCTACAAAAAGAATTTGGGGTTGACCGCGTATTTGATACACCATTAGCAGAATCAGGTATTGGTGGCTTAGCAGTTGGCCTTTCTCTTCAAGGATTCCGTCCAGTTCCTGAAATTCAATTCTTCGGTTTCGTTTATGAAGTTATGGATTCAATCAGTGGCCAGCTAGCACGTATGAGCTACCGTAGTGGTGGCGTATACAATGCTCCAGTAACAATCCGTTCACCATTTGGTGGTGGTGTGCATACACCTGAAATGCACTCAGATAGCTTAGAAAGCTTAATGACAGCACAACCAGGATTAACAGTTGTTGTACCATCAACACCATATGATGCAAAAGGTTTACTTATTTCTTCTATTCGTAATGACAACCCAGTTATTTTCTTAGAGCATTTAAAACTATACCGTTCATTCCGTGAAGAAGTACCTGAGGAAGCATACGAAATCCCACTAGGAAAAGCAGATGTAAAACGTGAAGGTACTGATTTAACAATTGTTGCTTACGGTTTAATGGTTCATGAAAGCTTAAAGGCTGCAGAAGAACTTGAAAAAGAAGGACATTCTGTAGAAGTAATTGACTTACGTACAATTCAACCAATCGATGTGGAAACAATTATCGCATCAGTTGAAAAAACAGGTCGTGCAATCGTTGTCCAAGAAGCTCAAAAACAAGCAGGTATCGCTGCGAACGTAGTAGCAGAAATTACAGAGCGAGCAATTTTAAGCTTAGAGGCTCCTGTTCTTCGTGTGGCTGCACCAGATACTGTGTACCCATTCCCACAAGCTGAAGGTGTTTGGTTACCAAATTACAAAGATGTAATGGAAACAGCGAAAAAAGTTTTAACATTCTAATAAAGCTTCTAAACTTGAACAACAGTAAATAGAAAGGATGGGTACACATGGCATTTGAATTCAGATTACCGGATATTGGCGAGGGTATTCACGAAGGCGAGATTGTGAAATGGTTCGTTAAAGCTGGAGATACAGTAAAAGAAGACGATATTCTTTGTGAAGTACAAAATGATAAAGCAGTAGTAGAAATCCCTTCACCAGTTGAAGGAACAGTAGAGGAAGTTTTAGTAGGAGAAGGGACAGTTGCCGTAGTTGGCGATGTTTTAATCCGATTAGACGCACCTGGCTATGAAGACTTAAAGCTAAAAGGTGACGATCATGCCGAAGCAAAAACAGAAGCACAAGTTCAAGCAACTGCTGAATCTGGTCAGAACGTAGAAAAAGCTCCTGCTAAAGGGGAAAAGGCACCAGAAAATGCCCCTGAAAGAGCTCCAGAAAAAGTGGAGACAGTAGTTGATGAAACAAAACGTGTGATCGCGATGCCTTCTGTACGTAAATTTGCACGTGATAACGATGTAAATATTCGTGAAGTGAAGGGTACAGGCAAAAACGGTCGAATCCTTAAAGAAGATATTGAAAACTTCTTAAAAGGTGGCGGTACTGTAGAGGCTGAAACTGCAAATATCGAAACATCAGAAGAAACAGTTCAACAAGAAACGTCTACACCAGCAGCACCAGTAGTTCTTGAGGGGGATTTCCCAGAGACTCGTGAAAAAATGTCAGGTATTCGAAAAGCGATTGCTAAAGCAATGGTACACTCGAAACAAACGGCTCCTCATGTTACACTAATGGATGAAGTCGATGTAACAGCTCTTGTAGCACATCGTAAAAAATTCAAAGATATCGCTGCCGAAAAAGGTGTTAAATTAACATACTTACCATATGTAGTGAAAGCACTTATTTCAACTTTACGCGAGTTCCCAGAATTTAATCGCTCTTTAGATGATGCAACACAAGAAATTATCCAAAAGCATTACTATAACATTGGTATTGCAGCAGATACTGAAAGAGGCTTACTAGTACCAGTTATTAAGCATGCAGATCGTAAATCTGTATTTGCAGTGTCTAATGAAATTAATGAATTAGCGACAAAAGCCCGTGAAGGAAAGCTAGCACCACATGAAATGAAAGGTGCTTCCATGTCCATTACGAATATTGGTTCTGCAGGAGGACAATGGTTTACACCAGTTATTAACCATCCTGAAGTAGCAATTCTAGGTATTGGTCGAATTTCAGAAAAACCTGTAATAAAAAATGGTGAAATTGTAGCCGCACCTGTGTTAGCATTATCATTGAGCTTTGATCATCGTATGATCGATGGAGCCACTGCGCAAAATGCTTTAAATCACTTAAAGCGTTTGTTAAGTGAGCCAGAATTATTATTAATGGAGGCGTAACAAAAATGGTAGTAGGAGATTTCCCAATCGAAACAGATACTCTTGTCATTGGTTCAGGTCCTGGAGGATATGTAGCAGCAATTCGTGCAGCTCAAACTGGCCAAAAAGTAACAATCGTTGAAAAAAATGTACTTGGTGGAGTGTGCTTAAACGTAGGTTGTATCCCATCAAAAGCATTAATTTCAGTAGGTCACCGTTTTGAGCAAGCTAAACATTCAGATGACATGGGAATCATCGCTTCTGATGTGAAATTAGACTTCTCAAAAGCACAAGCATTTAAAGACAGCGTTGTTAAGAAATTAACTGGCGGTGTTGAAGGCTTACTTAAAGGTAACAAAGTTGAAATTGTACAAGGTGAAGCTTATTTCGTTGACGCTCATTCAGTGCGTATCATCAATGGTGAATCTGCTCAAACTTACACATTTAACAATGTCATTATTGCAACAGGTTCTCGTCCAGTTGAAATTCCAACATTCAAATTCACTGATCGCGTATTAAATTCTACTGGTGCACTTTCTTTACAAGAAGTACCTAGTAAATTAGTTGTTATCGGTGGCGGTTATATTGGTACTGAGCTAGGATCCGCTTATGCAAACCTTGGCTCTCAAGTAACAATTATCGAAGGCGGAAAAGATATTTTAGCTGGCTTCGAAAAACAAATGACGCAAATCGTGAAAAAAGGCCTTAAAAAGAAAGGCGTTGAAATTGAAGTTAACGCATCTGCAAAAGGCGTAGAAGAAACTGAAAACGGCGTAGTAGTAACTTATGAAGTTGGCGGAGAAGAGAAAAAAGTTGAAGCTGATTACGTGTTAGTTACTGTAGGACGTCGTCCAAATACAGATGAAATGGGACTTGCTGAAATCGGAGTTGAATTCGGTGAACGTGGTCTAATCAATGTTGACAAACAATGTCGCACAAATATTCCAAACATCTATGCAATCGGTGATATCGTAGCAGGTCCACAACTTGCACATAAAGCATCTTACGAAGGTAAAGTTGCTGCTGAAGCAATTGCGGGTGAAAAATCAGTAGTTGATTATCTTGCTGTTCCAGCTGTATGTTTCACAGATCCAGAAATGGCGACAGTTGGTTACAACGAAGAACAAGCAAAAGCTGAAGGCATCGAATATACTGCAGCGAAATTCCCATTCGCAGCAAATGGTCGTGCACTTGCATTAAACCAACCAGAAGGTTTCGTGAAACTTGTTGCTCGTAAAGAGGATGGCTTATTAATTGGTGCTCAAATCGTAGGTGCTGGTGCATCTGATATGATCGCTGAAATGGGCTTAGCGATTGAAGGCGGCATGACTGCTGAGGATATCGCATTAACAATTCACGCTCACCCAACGTTAGGTGAAATTACAATGGAAACTGCTGAAGTATTACTTGGCAACCCAATCCACATTGTAGCGAAAAAATAATTTGAATAAAAGAGTGTAGATAAAGCGGGATCATTCGCTTATCTACACTCTTTTTTTAGCCAATGTTTTATTTTATATGAACAATTAAATTTTTATATAATCTTTTCCCCTAACAGGCTTTAATGACAATGATAAGTAGCTTCTCATAGAAAATATTCCGTCATTATAGCTTTCAAATCGTATTTCTATCATTTACAAGCTCCTTTGATTATTCTGAATAGTCGATAAATGCTATAATGATAGCATTGTAGAAAGTAAGGGAGGATTTATTAATGGAGCTTAATTTAACGGGGAAAGTAGCAATTATAACAGGGTCAAGTAAAGGAATTGGCTATTATACAGCCATGCAGCTTGTTAAAGAGGGTGCAGAGGTTGTACTTTGCGCTCGTGGTGAAAAACAACTGCAAGTGGCTGCTGGATGCATAAAAAATGAAACAGGCGTAGATGTTTTAATTGTTCCAACTGATATTACAAAAGAAAAAGATTGTAAGTATCTAATCGAGCGTACTGTCGAACATTATGGACGTGTTGATATTCTTATTAATAATGCAGGTACAGCTTCAGCGAATCCCTTTGAATCGGTGAGTAGTGAGCTGTGGCAGGCAGATTTAGATTTAAAGGTATTTGGAGCTATTCATTGTTCTAAATATGCTGCTCCATATATGCGAAAGGCTGGGGGCGGTGCAATCGTTAATGTGACTGCCGTGATGGCTAAAACGCCACCTGCAAGCTCACTTCCAACTACTGTAAGCCGTGCTGCGGGGCTTGCCTTGACAAAAGCGATGAGCAAGGATTTAGGGAAGGATAATATTCGAGTAAATTCTGTCTGTATAGGACTTATTCGTAGTGATCAAATCGAAAAGAAATGGAAAAAGGAAGAACCTAATTTATCGTGGGAAGAATATTCTCGTAAAGTGGGGCAAGTAATTCCGCTTGGTCGTGTAGGTGATACGCAAGAAGCAGCAAACGTTATCACTTTCCTAGTATCTGATGCGGCGAGCTATGTTACAGGAACAGCTGTTAATATTGATGGTGGCTCTGGTCACGCATTATAGACTAGTATAAATCCACTATACTAATAGAAGTATAGTGGATTTTTAAGAATATTTATCCTTCTTCATTAATAACCACATTTTTACCACGTATCTTCATAATCAGTGGTATAAGTAACCAGGAAATGGCAATCACTAAAAATAGTAATGATAAAGGCTTTGTTATAAAAATAGAAAAGTCTCCATTCGAAATGGTTAATGCACGGCGCATATTATTTTCAATCATCGGCCCTAGTACTAAGGCAAGTACTAATGGAGCTACTGGATAATCATATTTAGCAAATAGATAACCAAGTACCCCACAAGCTACTAATAAAAATAAATCAAACGTGGCAAATTGTACAGCATAAACGCCAAAAATTGAAATGGCAATAATAATAGGCAATAAATATTTTTTAGGCGTTTCGATGATTTTGGCAAAAATACGGACCAAAGGCATATTTAATGCTAATAACATTAAATTTCCAATAAACATACTGGCAATTAATCCCCAAGCAACTTGAGGGTGCTCATCAAATAATAATGGACCTGGCTGAATATTATACATAATAAGTGCGCCCATTAAAATTGCAGTAGTACCTGAGCCAGGAATTCCTAAAGTTAGTAATGGGATCATTGCACCGCCTGATGCAGCATTGTTAGCCGATTCTGGCCCAGCTACACCCGCAATATGACCTTTTCCGAATTGCTCGGGTGTTTTACTAAATTTTTTCTCAGTAATATAAGAAAAGAATGAGGCAAGTGTTGCACCAGCACCGGGTAATACGCCAATAAAAAAGCCTAATAATGAGCCGCGAGCAATAGGAACAGCACTATCCTTTAAATCTTCCTTTGTTGGTAATACGCGATTAATTTTTGCTAATTGACCATCCTCTTCTTCTTTTTCAAGAATGGTTTTAAATACTTCGCCTAATGCAAATAAACCAACAGCGATGGTTAAAAATTCAATGCCAGAGAACAGCATTGGCTGACCAAATGTAAAACGTTCGATACCTGATACGGCATCAATACCAACTGTCCCGAGCATAAGCCCTAAAACAGTCATAATTAAAGCTTTGGTAATAGAACGTCCTGCTAGGCCACTAACTGCTGCAAGTCCTAATAACATCAAAGAAAAGTATTCTGCGGGTCCAAATTTAAGTGCTACTTTTGACAATGGATTGGCTAATAATATCAGACCTAATAGCGCTACAACGCCCGCACAAAATGAGCCTATGGCCGCGATAGAAAGAGCACTTCCAGCACGACCTTGTTTAGCCATTTGATAGCCATCCAATGTTGTCACAACTGATGATGATTCACCAGGCGTGTTTAATAGAATGGATGTTGTTGATCCACCATACATAGCCCCATAGTATACACCTGCAAGTAAAATAATTGAGCTGGTAGCGGCAGCCTCAGTAGGTAGTCCAGCTGTAATAGTTGCTGTAACGGGGATTAATAAAGCAACTCCACTCATTGGACCTATACCTGGAAGTACACCAACTGCTGTACCAATTATGACGCCCACAAGAGCGAATAAAAGGTTTTGCCATTGAAGGGCAACTGCAAATCCATCAGCTAAAAATTGCAATGTCGACATATGTTCACTCCTGTACTAAAAAATTGGGAAACTAGGCAATGATCCTCCTAGTAAACTTGTAAATAAATAATAGACACCTAGTGAAAATCCAGCTGCAATAATAATTGAATAAATAAGTTTAGTACGTTCCATTGTTTGGAAACTAATACACAAAAATAAAAATGTTGTTATCATATAGCCAATTTTTTCAAGGAAAAATACATACGCAAGAGCGCTACCTAAAATAATTAAGAACTTTTTGAGCTCTGTTGAAGCTATTTTAGAAGAAGTAGTTGGTCCTCCTGTGACTCGCTCTCTCACAGCTTTTTTCCATGATTCATAAAATAATTGAAGACTTAATAAACCTAAAATAATACCTAAACCTAATGGGAAAATTTTGGGCCCAACTGTAGATCCATATGCACTATCAGAAATCTGAGTTGCTTGAAAAATAAACAGAATGCTAAGTGTTAAGAGGATAATGCTAAATGTTTTATCAAATGTATAGCTCAACCGTTTTACACCTCCATTGAAAATAGAATAAAGTTACACAAGTAGTTCTATATTTAATGGAAATACTTGTGTCTTTTTTTAAAACGATTCTTTATTTTTGCATACCAAGAGCTGTTAGTAGTTCAATGATTATTTTATTTTGATTGTCTAGATAAGCTGTAAAATCTTGTGCATTACGATATTCTGCTTGCCAACCATTACGGGTCACCTCAGCTTGCCATTCTTTTGATTCAGACATTGCATGTAATTTTTCAGACCAATAGGCAATCGCATCTTTACTCATATTTTTTGGACCAAAGATACCACGCCAAATTGTAAATTCCTCATCAATACCAGCCTCTTTAAATGTAGGAACTTCTGCTAGCTCACCTTCTAAGCGTTCAGAGGAACTGACAGCTAATACACGAACATCTCCTGATTTAACATAAGTAGCAATTGTGGAGGCATCTGTTGCAATAACATCAGCATTGCCACCTAATAATGCTGTAACCGCCTCACCACCACCATCATAAGAAACATATTTAATTGTTTTTAAGTCAATCCCCACTTTATAAGCCGGAATAATTCCTACTAGGTGATCCATCGAGCCCGGTGCAGAACCACCTGCTAATGTGACATCTTTTGGTGAAGTTTTCATAGCATTTAAAACATCTTCAAGCGTTTGGAAAGGAGAATCCTTTTTAACAACGATTGCGCCATAGTCCCGTGTTAATTGAGCTAAAGGTGTAGTATCCTTATAGCCAAATTTACTATTTCCTTCAGCCTTTTCATGATTTATAAGGATTGGTGGTGATTTAACCATTAACATATAATCATTATTGGCTTCCTTTGTAGCAAATGTTGCCATGAAGGCAGCACCACCACCACCTGGCTTATTCTCAACTTGAATCGCCTTATCAATCAACCCAGTATCACTCATTGTTTTTGCCACTGCACGAGCTGTTAAATCCCAGCCACCACCAGCACCTGATGGAGCAACAATGGTAATATTACTTTTCGGATAATCATTGGCCTTCTTTCCCTCTGTTTTTTCTCCAGTTGATGCTGAACAGCCAACTAAACTAGTAAATAATAAGCCTGCTGCCATTATTTTAGAAATGTTCCTCCACATAAAAATCCCCCTTAAAAATAAAATGGTAGCGCTATCAATTTAGCGCTACCCATACTATAACTTACTTCTTAATTTTAGGAATATTGTGATAATAATGTGAATTAACAGCATTTTGTTCATAAAGTTTATGTGGAAATAAAGTATCGTCGCTCAGGACGCCCAACTGTGCCATAAGTCAGTTCGGTATAGACCTGCTTTTGTGTAACTAAAAATTCTAAATAACGACGAGCGGTGGAACGGCTGACACCGATATTCTTTCCCAATAGCTCAGCTGTACTACCATTCTCCATTATACTTAAATGGTTGATAACATGATTCATAGTTGTTGGATCTATCCCTTTTGGTAATAATAACGGTGTTTCTAGAGGGGTGGATGAACCTGCTTTTGGCCAAAGATATTGAATTTTTTCTTGTGTAAATTTCTCATTATTTTTCAGCAATAGATACTTGTAACGGAATTTTTCTATACTCTCTTTTAGCTGTTCGAATGTAAATGGCTTTAAAATGTAATCAGTAACATTTTTCCGATAAGCTTTCTGTACTATATGTGCCTCTGTAGCTGCGGTAATCAAAATAATACTACTTGTTGGGCTCACTTCTTGGATTTTATCAATTAAATCTACTCCTAGTATATCTGGCAAAAAGACATCGAGTAATATAAGGTGTGGTGAAAATGATTGAAGCCAATCTAAAGCTTCTTCTCCCGTGCTTGCCCGTGCAATTACTGTAAAGCCTTCAATTTTTTCTAAAAAACGACAATGTACATCCGCTACACGTACATCATCTTCAATTACCAGCACTTCAATATTGTTCATGGATCATAGTCCCCCTTTTGCTAATAGATACGATAAATAGGGCACCTCCTAAATCTCCTTCTTCAAGAGCAAGAGTACCGTTTAAATCATGGATACTGGAAATGACTTTCCTTAATCCATAGCCTCGATGTTTACTATCTTTCGTAGAAATATTTTCTGAAAATAGCACGGCTAGTTTTTCTTGTGCTAAACCTTGTCCAGAGTCCTCGACCTCAAAGATGATTTCCTCTCCATTATCAAATATAAAAAGCCTAATAATTGGTTGTCGCTCTTTGTTTTTTTCGACCTCTTCAAAAGCATTGGTTAATAAATTTCCCATTATAGAAATAATTAAGCTTTTTTCGATGCTTTCAGGAAATGTTTCTAAATAACTATCCTCATCAAAAACCAACTTGATCTTTAATTCACGTGCACGATTAAAAAATCCGATAATTAAACCATTCAAAAAAGGGTCTTTTACACGCTTTGTTATAAATTGGGTTAGAGAAGAATGTCCTTGTGCCTCTTTATGAATAATAGACAGTGCTTCATCAGATGCATTTAATTGAATAAGGCCGGATATTGTGTAAAGGACATTATTAAACTCATGTGTTTGGGCACGTAAAGCCTCTGTATATTGTTTTACTTGTGATAATTCGATAGCCATTTGCTCTATTTCTGATTGTAATCGGAAACTTGCAACTGCGCCGACAACTTGACCATTCACCTTCATAGGTACACGGTTAACAATAATTTCATGACCGTTAACAATCATCAATTTATCAAGTTGTTTTTCACCCTTCATTAATACGTTAAGCAGATGTGTGTTTGGTATATGCTGCTCGATATTATCGCCAATAATAGAAGCTGAATCCGTTAAATGTAAGATTTTTGCGGCAGCATTGTTTAGGGTCGTAATTTCACCTTTCTGATTTACCGTAATAATAGCTTCACGAACAGATTCAATTAAAGTATTTTTTTCTGTTAATAGACTGGCAATTTCACTTGGCTCTAGATTAAAAATTTGCTTTTTAATGTTTCGGGATAAAAAAATAGAGCCGATAATACCAATGCCTAGTGCAATAACCATCGTATAAAAAATATTATCAAGGTATAAAAAATATAAGCGATCTAATTCACTTGTTAAGTAACCAATTGAAACAACACCAATAATCGATCCATTTGAGTCTAAGATAGGTGCCTTCCCACGAATGGATTGTCCCATTGAACCATTTGCAATGGAAATATAAGACTCACCGTTGATTAATGCTCGGTCATTATCATCTCCGACCATTGATTTACCAATACGGTCAGCGATAGGATGGGTGTAGCGTATGCCATTTTTATCTCCTATTACAACATAAGTAGCTTTTGCAGCAAGCAAAATCTCTTTGCTAATTTTTTGCAGACTTTCGGAAGGATTATTTGTATGAAACGCTTCAATTACATCCCCCCTGCTAGCCGTTGTTTCCGCCAAATATAGTGCCCGGTTCCCAATTTGTGTTTGCAATGCATCAGATATGGTCATATAAAAGAGGATGCCTGCTAAAATAACAATAATAAAAATTAGAAAACTACTGTAATAGGCAAAGCGGGCTTGGAGTGTTAATGTTTTAAAGAAAATAGTGAATCCCACCTTTGTGTTTATTTTGGAAATTTTGGTCATTGATAATACTAGTAATCTTTTGTAATTTTCGATTATATAAAAAAATTTCGAAATTTGCTAGATGATCATTAAAAAAGTGATTTGAAGTGGATAGACACAATATAAAAATGTTGAAAAGTCATAATCATAAAAAGTAAAATCATGAAGTTCTTGTAGAATAGGACTTTTAATACTGTTTCATAGAATTGTTTGGATATTTCTATATTTGATTATTATTTTTCTAAAATTACAATAGACAGAAAATTCCTACAGATGTAGAATGAACGATATAGGGGGTGAAAAGTGGCGAAATGTTGAACGAAAATTTAGCTGCGTTATTGTTACGAGTTGTTCGGATTATTGTGCAAATTGGTATACTTACTATTTTCTATTACATGGGGGTTGGCATTGTTTCTTATTTGCACATACCTCTTCCAGGAAGCGTCATAGGCTTACTTTTATTAGCACTTTCACTCAATTTTAAAATTATTAAGGTCGAATATATACAAGATGGAGCAGGTTTTTTAATTGGCATCTTAACGTTGTTTTTCATTCCAGCAACGGTAGGTGTTATTGATTATCCAGAGCTCATGTCAATCACTGGTCTGCTCATTATTTTAGCAATTATTGCTAGTACATTAATCTCTATTTATGTAACAGGACTGCTGACACAGCTCATCGAGAAAAGAGAATTGGCCAAAAAAGAAAGCTCGAAGACTCCTGTGGAAGAAGGAAAGGGGGAATTAACTGTTGATTGAAGTAACAGTTGTCCTTAGCACCATCATTATGTTTATTTTATTTACAAAGCTCTATCAACGATTTCCCCATCCTATCATGATTCCCTTGGTCACGACTACGATTGTCAGTGCAGTGGTTTTACTTGTGTTTGATATTCCATATTCAACTTATATGCAAGGTGGGGAGTGGCTTCAGAAAATGCTTGGGCCAGCTGTTGTGGCACTTGCATATCCTCTCTATAATCAACGAGCAATTATTATGAAATATAAGTATTCAATTTTATCAGGGCTTCTAATCGGCATGATAACAGGCTTAGTGACAATTTTTGTGTTACTAAAATGGATCGGTGTAGAACCTAGCTGGATGCTGACAGCCTTACCTAAATCGTTAACAACGCCTGTTGGGATGCAGGTGAGCGAAACGATTGGAGGCATTCCTCCTTTAACTGCTGTTTTCGTTATGATTGCAGGGTTTGTAGGGGCCATTATCGGACCGTTAGTCATTAAGTATGGCAAAATCGACTCTGCTGTGAGTAGGGGAGTGGCAGTAGGAAGTGCCTCACATGGGGTAGGTCTTGTGAAATTAAGAGAATATGGGGAACAGGAATTATCAGTTGGTTCATTATCAATGGGCTTAACGGCTGTTATCGGAGCCTTCTTCTGCCCTTTATTTGTGTATTTATTTTTATAATAGAATCGTGGAAAAAGGAGCTGTCTCAAAACGAATGGAAACAAATTCTTTGTTGTGAAAAAAATAGTTATTTCTAGAAGCAATTATTCATTATGAAATGAATTTAAAAACACTTCAGATAGTATTCTATTATAGCTATTTTGTAAATGAAGAGAATGTTTTCTGGTTGTGTTCAACAAAAAGAATATACTCACATTTTAAATATAAAAGCTAGCCCTTCTTATTGAAGAGCTAGCTTATATTTTTTAGAAAATTGGCTTACGTTCTTTGATAACACGAATTGTTTTTAATGTTGTATCCTCTGGTCCTTGAACGGGTAAACCTGCTTCAATATTCATTTGAATATAATGAATATTTTCTTGAGTAATTATTTCCCCGGGAATAAAAATAGGAATCCCAGGAGGATACACCATAATAAATTCTGCACAAATACAGTTATCTGCTTCTGCAAGGGGAACGACTTCTGTATCTGCATAAAAAGCATCACGCGGAGACATGGCAAGAGCTGGAATTTCCGGCACATTTACTAAAGCCTCTGTTATAGCCGCTTCAGAATCAAATGCTTTTGACATACGAGTTAAAGCATTTATTAAAAGATTGATTTCCTTTTTTGTATCTCCTAAAGTCACTAAACATAAGATATTATAAAGGTCAGACAATTCTACTTCAATATTGGCATTATAACGCAACCATTCCTCAGCTCGATGACCAGAAATACCTAAATCTTTCACACTAATCAGAAGTTTTAATGGATCCATATCATAAGTTGCAGAAGAATGTAACTTTTCCTTGCCAGCACACTTTAAATGTGGTATTTGATTGATGCGTTTACGAGCGTCCTTTGCTAAACGTAATGCATCGTCAATTAAATCGTATCCATGAATGGCTAGCTGACGTCGAGCTGTGTCAAGTGAAGCAAGTAATGGATAGGATGTCGATGTAGTTGTTAACATAGAAAATACAGCTTGTACACGTTTTGCAGAAACAAGACCCTCACGTACATTTAAAATAGATGTTTGTGTCATGGAGCCACCAAGCTTATGAACGCTTGTTGCTGCCATATCAGCACCTGCTTCCATAGCTGAATATGGAAGGTCATCATGGAATTTTATGTGTACACCATGCGCTTCATCTACTACTACAGGAATATTACGGTCATGAGCAATCTCCACAATACGCTTTAAATCAGCTGTAAAGCCAAAATATGTTGGATTAATAACAAGTACTGCCTTTGTATCTGGGTAAGCATTTAATGCTTTTTCAACAGCTTCAGGGGATATGCCATGAGAAATCCCATATTCGCTGTCAACTTCAGGATGAATAAAAATTGGAATGGCACCAGCGAATACAATCGCCGACATAATAGATTTATGAACATTCCGTGGCACTAGAATTTTATCACCTGGACCGACGACGGTCAGAATCATCGTCATGATGGCGCCACTAGTACCTTGAACGGAAAAGAATGTATGATCAGCACCAAAGGCTTCAGCTGCTAAGTTTTGCGCTTCTTTTATAGCACCCTTTGGTGAATGTAAATCGTCTAGTGGAGCAATATTAATTAAATCAATTGATAAAACGTTGTCGCCGACGAATTCACGGAACGCAGGATCCATCCCTTGCCCTTTCTTATGGCCTGGAATATGGAACTGAATGGGATGTCTGTTCCGATGTTTTAGTAATACGTCGAACAATGGAGTCTCTAATTGTGACAACGCAGGTACCACCTCACTTTATAATATCTAAGAAAACAAATGAATTATAGCACCTAACGACACGAAAAAATAGGCTTTTCCTAAAAAATAAAAGGATTTTTTTCAGGGTACCGAGAAAATAGTATTGAACGAAAGGGGAGGTACTATGAATTGGAATACACGTGTGACGGATCTTTTACAGGTTAAATACCCAATTATTCAAGGGGGATTAGCCTATTTAGCATATGCTGATTTAGCCGCAGCTGTGTCGAATGCTGGTGGTTTAGGGCAAATAACGGCTATGAGTTTACGAGATCCTGAATTATTACGAGCAGAGATCCATAAGGTACGAACATTAACAGATAAACCATTTGGCGTAAATTTTGCGATTGGCATGCATGGTACAGGCTATGAGGATATGGTGCGCGTTGCAATCGAAGAAGAAGTTCCAGTTGTTACAATGACGGGGGGAAATCCAGCGCCTATATTTAATTTGCTGGCAGGCACAGCTATAAAAAAATTAGTACTTGTAGCTGCTCGTAGACAAGCACAAAAGGCTGAACAGCTTGGAGCAGATGCTGTAATGGTTGTGGGTCAAGAGGGTGGCGGTCATCTGGGGCGTGATGATGTCGGTACAATGGTTCTTGTTCCCCAAGTGGTTGATAGTGTAAGTATTCCTGTCATTGCTTCTGGCGGAATTGGCGATGGGCGCGGCTGGATGGCTGCTCAAGCATTGGGAGCTGAAGGCATTGAAATGGGCACTCGTTTTATAGCAACACGAGAGTGTGTTGATGCTTCACAGGCTTATAAAGAGGCCCTAGTTGCAAGTACTGAGGCAGATACAACCATTATTAAGCGCTCAATTGGTGCACCAGCTCGTGCATTACGCAATGACTTTACTGCAAAGATTTTGGAAATTGAGGAAAAAACACCAACATATGAAGCGTTGAAAGAATATATAAGTGGTTCAGCAAATAAACGCTTTATTTACGATGGTGATAAGAATCAGGGCTTTGGCTGGGCTGGACAAGTGACTGGAATGATTCACGATATTCCAACCGTTGATGACCTTATTAAGCGAATGGTTGCAGAAGCTGAAAGTATACGGTTAAAATGGGGGCAATAACGTAAAGGTGGTTTTGTCGAATGGAATACTCTTATCCGTTTTCAACTGATTGGTCCACAGAGGAGATTGTGGATGTTATTCAATTCTTTGAGGGAATTGAGAAAGCTTATGAAAAGGGCATCAAGCGTGAAGTTATGCTAGCTAAATATCGACGCTTTAAAGAGATTGTTCCTTCCCAAGCAGAGGAAAAATCAATTTTTCGTGAATTTGAAGAGGCGAGTGGCTACATTAGCTATCCAGTTGTAAAACAAACAAAGGAAGCCGAAGATGGAATGATTATAAAAGTTTCCCCAAGAAATGGCCGTTAAAAAAAGTGGATGTGAGATCAACTCACATCCACTCTTTATTTTTTGTGTTAAAAAACGACATAATGCATAAACTACATCAATAAAAAACTTTATAAGGTTAGCCTATTTTCCAACAATAATGTTGTAAAGAGGAAGTAAGCTGTTAAATGTGTCCTCTGTTAATTGATGTAATTCGCTTGCTGTTAATTTGGTTGCTTGTTCTTTTGCAATATGACGGCCAATTAAGAATTCACCCTTTTTGACATCTCGTAGGCGAATAAGAAGTTCTTCAAGCTTGTCTTCTTTTGCCACTTCGAGAGAAACTGCCTCAGGGGACATATGATCTCCTGACACGATAAAATCATCTGGAAGCTGTTCAATTAAAGATTTATGAGCTAGTAAACGCTCAGCCATAACATTTTTTTGAGGCGCTTCATAAATAATAGCTAAGACGATGAATAAATGTGTGTGCCATAGACCAATCTGAAAGTGAGGCAATGATTTATAACCTCTTTTATAAGGTGCGAAGGCAACCCAGCTATCTTTTGGAGGGTTAACAGTTCTTCGAGCATGTTTAGCCACATGCGGGAAGAATTCTTCACCTAATTGACTAGAGAAATATGCAGAAAAATCTTCACCTAGCTGATTGAATTTTGGACGTACATGTAAATTTAAAGCATCCATTCTCTGTTCTAAACCGTCTATTGTAAAAACCTTAAAGTCTTTGTTTGTCCACTTTATTTTTGGCAATTTTATTTTACTCCTTTCGTTTTATAAGGTTTATTTTACGCTGAATTTGGGAAAAAATCTTATAACAAGAACTTTATCAAATGAGCAAAGTTTTTGTAAAAAAATTAAAAAAAGGAAGTGTTTTTTATGAAACCGTTCGTAAAAATTATACGTAAAGTTGACATTGAAAAGCAATATGAGCATATTTTACAATTAGAATTAGATTATGAATTAGCTTCACTTTTTGCAGCAATGAATGAAAAAAATGATATCGAAATTGAAAAAAGTAAAAAACGTCTGGCAGAAATTCAGATGGAACTTGAAAGTTTGCACGCCTATGCGTAATCAAAATCTAATACCCATTTAAAAAATCACTTGCTGAATATTCCGACAGCAGGTGATTTTTATTGTGACAAAGGGTAAAATAGAAATTATATCATAAGGTAGTACTAGGTTTTATATAGCAAAAGTTGTGAAGTAGTGGGAAAAGGTATCATAAACATACGGGAGCGATTAATATAGAAGGCCTTTTCTTATATTCGAAGGGTGGGTTATGAGTGGATTTACAACAAATTGATAAATTTGCAAAAGATATTATTTTTGAAGCTGGGCGACGTATTCGGGAGGCTTTTTCGTATAATCTAGTAATTGAGACAAAATCAGGTGCAAATGACCTCGTTACCAATATTGATCGAGAGACGGAGTTATTCTTTATTGAGCAAATTAAAGCTTTTGATCCAACCCACAAAATTCTAGGGGAAGAAGGAATGGGCGAACAGGTTAAATCACTAGACGGTGTAGTTTGGATTATTGATCCAATTGATGGAACGATGAATTTTGTTAAACAGCATCGTCATTTTATGATTTCTATCGGTATTTTTGTCAATGGCGTAGGAAAGCTAGGTTACATATTTGATGTTATGCGGGAGGATTTATTTAGTGCCATCGAGGGGCAAGGGGCATGGTATAATGATTCACCATTGCGTAAACTACAGTCTGTTACAATGGAGGAGTCAGTCATTGGCATAAATGCACATTGGGTCGCACCTAACCGACATATTCACCATGAAAAAGTGATTGATATGGTTCGTAAAGTTCGCGGTACACGCTCCTATGGCTCCGCAGCAATGGAAATTGCATTTGTTGTAAGTGGCAAATTAGATGCCTATGTCTCTATGCGTTTAGCACCATGGGATATTGCAGGAGGGACCATCATTGCTCAGGAAGTTGGAGCAGTTGCTACAAATCTACATGGTGAAGGCTTTGATTTCCTTCATCAGGATACATTTATTATTGCTAATCCCGCTATTCATAAAGAATTATTAAAAAAATATATAGTGCCATATGAATAAAAAAGAGCCGTCTATTTATTAGACAGCTCCTTTTTATGTTCTTTAAAGTAATCCTTGCGCACGTAGTTTACGCTTCATTTTAAAGGCTGTCATGAAAATGACACAAGTAGCCACAATACCAGCTATTACACCAAATACATTACTAGCTGCAACAGAGTAGCCAATAGAGCACATTGCTAATACAGCTGCCAATGCATAGATGGCCATTACGATTTTTGCACGATTCATAGCCTAGCCTCCTATATAAAAAATTTGTCAATCAAATATATTTTTTAGAATGATGGAAATTCTAATAAGGACATTTCTATCCTTCTTGTGCTATAATATCACAGTTAAACATTCGAAAAAAGAATATGGAGTGGAATAATGACAAACTTACGTCAAGATCTTCGCAATATCGCAATTATCGCCCACGTTGACCATGGTAAAACTACTTTAGTCGACCAACTATTAAAACAATCAGGTACATTCCGTTCAAACGAACATGTTGAAGAACGTGCAATGGACTCTAATGATATTGAACGCGAACGTGGTATTACAATTTTAGCAAAAAATACTGCAGTAAACTATAACGGAACACGTATTAACATCCTTGATACGCCTGGACACGCCGACTTCGGTGGTGAGGTAGAACGTATTTTAAAAATGGTAGATGGCGTTTTACTAGTTGTCGATGCGTATGAGGGTTGTATGCCGCAAACACGCTTTGTACTGAAAAAAGCGTTGGAACAAAAGTTAACACCGATTGTAGTTGTAAACAAAGTTGATAAAGACTCAGCTCGTCCATTAGAAGTAGTAGATGAAGTATTAGAATTATTCATCGAGCTAGGCGCTGATGATGATCAATTAGATTTCCCTGTTGTGTATGCATCAGGTGTAAACGGTACAGCTTCTCTTGATGCTGATCCAACAAAACAAGAAGAAAATATGCAATGTCTATTTGAAAAGGTAATTGAAGCAATTCCTGCACCAGTAGACAACTCAGTAGATCCATTACAATTCCAAGTGGCATTACTTGACTACAATGATTATGTTGGTCGTATCGGGATTGGACGCGTATTCCGCGGAACAATTGAAGTAGGACAACAAGTTGCTTTAATGAAGTTAGATGGGACTGTGAAACAATTCCGTGTTACGAAACTATTTGGTTTCTTTGGTTTAAAACGTGAAGAAATCCAATCAGCAAAAGCTGGTGACTTAATTGCTGTTTCAGGGATGGAAGACATCAATGTTGGGGAAACAGTATGTCCGGTGGAACATCAAGAAGCTTTAACACCATTACGTATTGACGAACCAACATTACAAATGACTTTCTTAGTGAATAATTCACCGTTTGCAGGTCGTGAAGGGAAATGGGTAACTGCTCGTAAAGTAGAAGAGCGTTTACGTTCACAACTTCAAACGGACGTATCTCTTCGTGTAGAAGATACAGATTCACCAGATGCATGGACAGTTTCTGGTCGTGGTGAGCTACATTTATCAATTCTTATTGAAAATATGCGCCGTGAAGGCTTTGAACTACAAGTATCAAAACCTCAAGTTATCATTCGTGAAATTGATGGTGTAAAATGTGAACCATTTGAACGTGTACAAATTGATGTTCCAGAAGAAAATGTAGGTTCGGTTATTGAATCGATTGGTACGCGTAAAGGTGAAATGTTGGATATGGTGAACAATGGCAATGGCCAAGTACGTTTAACATTCCTTGTTCCTGCACGTGGTTTAATTGGATATACAACAGAATTCATGTCTATGACGAAAGGTTTTGGTATCATTAACCATACATTCGATTGTTACCAACCATATATTCCAGGCCGTATTGGTGGACGTCACCAAGGTGTTCTTGTATCAATGGAAACTGGTAAATCGACAACTTATGGTATGATGCAAGTAGAGGACCGTGGTACACTATTTGTTGAGCCAGGTACTGAAATTTATGAAGGTATGATCGTTGGTGAAAATACACGTGATAATGATATCACTGTAAACATAACAAAAATGAAGCAAAAAACGAATGTTCGTTCTGCGACAAAAGATGCAACAAACGTTATTAAAAAGCCACGTCTATTAACACTAGAAGAAGCATTAGAGTTCTTAAATGATGATGAGTATTTAGAAATCACACCAGAATCTATTCGCCTTCGTAAACAAATTCTAGATAAAAATGAACGTGAAAGAATAGCGAAAAAACTAAAAAACGCTGAACAATAATTTTTTGCTTCCACGAAAGGAAGAGGAGTCTTGGATCTGAAGTCCGCTTTATTGGGTGAACTAAATGTTATTCAAGTTGCTGCACAGACAGGTACAGATGAAACAACACGAGTTTATGGGAGAATGGCTGGTATCACTAGATTTTTATATGAAAATTTACCAAGCTATGAAATAGCAGGTTATGTTGTATTTCTTCTTGTATTTGTACTTTCTGCCATTGTCTATAAGCTAGGCTTTGCCAAGAAATTAAAGTTATCTCAAAATATTATTATTTATGCGTTCCTATTTTTAGGTTGTATCATGCTTACATTCTTCGCCCTATTCTTACCAATGATTGAAGGTCTGATTGTAGCGGCCTTAATTCTAATTGTCTATAAAACAAGACTATGGCGTGAAAAAAGAGAAGAGCAACAAGCTACCAATCAATAACAATTACGTACTTTATAATAAGAACTTTTTATCTGTTAGTAACAGTCTTAGCGGTTTTAAAGCTAAGGCTGTTTTTTTTGTATGTTTCACTTGTAGTCAAGCTGAAGAAAACACCCACACTCTACACAAATTAAAAAATGATAGGCACCGAAATCTTCTTATGTGAATAAGTTAATGTCGATAGGCTTATTTTCAACACATCAAGGAGGAAAGGGAATGCGTTGGCTTACAAAAGGTTTATTATTAGGTGTCATTGCTTTGTTACTCCTTTCTTTGACGGCATGTAATAAAGCAGAGCTAGAAAAAGTCAAAGTAGGAGAAGTAACTCGTTCAATTTTCTATGCGCCTCAATATGTAGCACTTGAGAAAGGTTTCTTCGAGGAGGAAGGTCTTTCTGTTGAGCTACAAACGATTGCAGGTGGCGATAAAACGATGACGGCGTTACTGTCAGATGGAATTGATATAGCTTTAGTTGGGTCGGAGACGTCTATTTATGTCACATTACAAGGTGCAAATGATCCTATTCAAAATTTTGCACAGTTAACACAAACGGATGGTACCTTTTTAGTGGCAAGAGATAAGATAGATAATTTTTCGTGGGATCAATTGAAGGGCTCAACGTTTTTGGGGCAACGTAAAGGTGGAATGCCACAAATGGCAGGTGAATTCGTGCTGAAAAAACATGGCATCGACCCTGTAAATGATTTAACGCTCATTCAAAATATTGATTTCGCCAACATTGCTACTGCTTTTGCATCAGGTACTGGTGACTATGTTCAATTATTTGAACCTACTGCGAGTGTCTTCGAGAAAGAAGAAAAAGGTTATATTGTAGCTTCGTTTGGAACGGAATCTGGTAATCTTCCTTACACGTCCTTTATGGCCAAAAGTAGTTATTTAAAGGATGAAGCTTCAACTGTTCAAGCTTTTACAAATGCTTTGAAACGAGCACAGGATTTTGTGCAAAATGAGAGTGCTGCTGAAGTAGCAAAGATTATTCAACCGTATTTTGAAAATGTGGATATAGAGATAATTGAAACGGTAATTGAGCGATATAAAGCACAGGGCTCTTATGCTACTGACCCAATCCTTGATGAAGGAGAGTGGGATAACTTGCAAACAATTATGGAGGAAGCAGGTGAACTTCCTCAACGTGTGGAGTATGAAAAACTTGTGAACACTACTTTTGCCAAAAAGGCTGCTGAGTAATATGGAATTTTTACAGCTGGAGAATATTCACCATAGTTATTTTTCAAGTACACAGGCAAAGGAAGTATTACGTGATATCAGTTTAGCCATTCATGAAGGAGAGTTTGTTTCGTTTATTGGGCCGAGTGGCTGCGGTAAAACCACATTATTATCAATTATTGCAGGATTATTCCCTGCCACTGAAGGCAATGTTTATATAGATGGTGAAAAGCTATCAGCAAGTAATCAATCAAGCATTGGCTATATGCTTCAGCAGGATTATTTATTTCCTTGGAAGACCATTGAAGAAAACGTCACAATTGGCTTGAAAATAATGGAGAAAAGTCATAAAACACATAAAGTAACGGCCAATGCGTTATTACAGGAAGTAGGATTACCACAAGTGGGGAACAATTACCCTCGAGAGTTATCAGGAGGTATGAGGCAACGTGTCGCCCTTGCTCGTACCTTAGCTGTGAATCCTAAAATTTTATTATTAGATGAACCATTTTCTGCATTAGATTATCAGTCGAAATTAAAGCTTGAGGATTTAGTGGTGGAAACATTAAAAACTTATAAAAAGACTGCTATTCTTGTGACACATGATATTGGTGAAGCAATCGCGATGAGTGAGCGTGTAGTTCTATTTTCTGCAAACCCAGGGACAGTTCACAAGGTGTTTGAAATACCTAAAGCCCTTAATGAACTATCACCTTTTGATGTAAGACAGCATCCAGCCTATGCAGATATTTTCCAAACTATTTGGAAGGAGCTGGAGAGCCTTGGATAATACATTATTTAAGCAATATCAGCAATTGTTAAAAAAAGAAAAACGCTATGTTCGAGTATATCAGCTTATTATTTTACTGCTATTCTTTGGTGGATGGGAGCTGCTTTCAAGATTAGAATGGATTGATCGGTTAATTTTTAGCTCGCCAACTCATGTATGGCATACATTTATTGAGAAAGTCATTGACGGTTCTTTAACATTGCATGTGAGTGTTACATTAATGGAGACCGTAATTGGCTTTTTAGCAGGGACTCTATTAGGAACATTGATAGCTGTTGTCTTGTGGTGGTCCCCGTTACTATCAAAAGTACTCGATCCCTATCTAGTAATTTTAAACGCGATGCCAAAAGTTGCACTTGGTCCGATTTTGATTGTTGCACTCGGCCCAGGTTACTTTTCTATCATAGCTATGGGTGCATTAATATCCATCATTATAACAACGATTGTTGTATATACTGCATTTAAAGGTGTCGATCCAAATTATAGTAAGGTTTTACAAACCTTTGGAGCGACAAGATGGCAAATCTTTCGTGAGGTCATTTTGCCAGCCTCATTTCCTACGATCATTTCGACCTTGAAAGTGAATGTTGGTTTATCATGGGTAGGGGTTATTGTAGGGGAATTTTTAGTAGCTTCAAAAGGACTTGGTTATTTAATTATCTATGGCTTCCAAGTATTTAATTTTAACCTGGTCCTTATGTCACTTCTGATCATTGCCTTTTTTGCTACGATAATGTATCAAGTTGTAGAATTAGTTGAAAAAGCGATTATTAAAAATAATGGATAGTAGAAAAAAGAGGTGTCTCAAAATAGAGGCACCTCTTTTTAATCTGTTCTTTAGTTAAAATTCTTTATCCATCTGGGGTGAAGTACGATAAAAACGGAAATTGCCCGTTTCCATTCGTGCTACAGTATTTTCTGAAATGCGATCATGACAAATATCGCACATATAAGTATGAATTGGTCGATTACGCAATTTTTTTGCTAAAGGTAGATTATCATCTAAATTATGAATCGTATCGCAAATAACGCATTTAACGCGCATTGCATTCCCTCCTATTCAGCGCGAATGGCTGATACGTTTTTAATAGGATTGTCAATATTTGAACCGTCTCTTAGTAATACATGGATTGGACCGTCTTCTAAAAGAGGCTTACCGTCTTGGCTATATTTTAAAATAAGTGTATAAGCTTCTTCAATTGTAAAAGGATATTCTTGACCATCTTTGCAAGTTAAGACGATTTTTGTCGCTTCTGGTTTAATTTCAGCATTCTTCAAGAAATGACTTAATTCGATACCAAATGTACCTGTCTCCATTCCTTTACGGTCAAATTTCCTTTCTGATTTTAATGTAGGCGGGAATGTTGCTCCTTCCATAATTTCACGTGACCAGTGTGCTCCTACTTCACGCATATATTTGACGTCAGCATCTTCCTCAACATTTTGAGTAGTGAAGTAAGTGTTTAAATCTAATTTACGATCATCGAAAATCCACACAGTAGGATCTAATGTTAGTTGGTATGTGACTGCACCTGTGATAGGAATTATTGTTTCCATAATAGAAATCCTCCTCAAATCTTGTATATCCATGACATAGTATAACGCTAATGCCTAGAGATAATAAAGAAATATAATTCGAATTCTCTATTTTCCAATGAAGACACTTGCATTTTTATCGACTAAAAGATAAACTTTATTAAGATAGAATCGAAGAAATATCAGATAATGGGGGCGTCCTCATGGATACGAAATCACAAACTTCTTTTCAAGAGAAGGCTTTGGAGCTATTAGTTGCTGATGCAGATAAGATTGCTCGCCTTATTCGAGTACAAATGGATCATTTAACAATGCCACAATGCCCTTTATATGAGGAAGTATTAGATACACAAATGTTCGGTCTATCACGTGAAATTGATTTTGCTGTGAAGCTTGGATTGATTGAACGTGAAAAAGGCAAAGAAATTCTCGATTCACTCGAGAAGGAACTTTCTGTACTACACGACGCGTATACAGACAAATAAAAAGAAAAACTCAAACGCTTATTTGCGCTTTGAGTTTTTTTACTAGAACGAGGTTTTCCGATGAGACAATACTTAAAACGCTATGCACAAAATTTTGATTACCCCTTATTTTTTACGGTCCTATTATTAAGTTTATTTGGGTTAATAATGATTTACAGTTCAAGTATGATGGTTGCTATTGCACAGAAAAAACAGGCACCTGATTATTTTTATCAAAAGCAAGTGACCAATTTAATGGTGGCATTTCTTGGCTTTATCATTACAGCATTTTTTCCATATAAACATTATGCGAATAAGAATATTATGTTGTTACTAACGGTCGTATTGGCGGTGTTATTCACATGGTTAAAATTATTTGGTCATGGGGCAGATGAAGTAGGCTCTCAAAGTTGGATTGCTATCCCAGGATTAGGGAATTTTCAGCCTTCGGAGTATGCGAAACTATTTATAATTTTATATTTTGCAGCTGCTTTTTATCGAAAAGCACAAAAATATACGTTTGAAAAGCTACAACCTACTGAAATTTTTTATCCAATTTTTCTATGGATTTTAGTGGTTGCTGGGGTAGCCTTTGAAACAGACTTAGGAGCAGTGATTATTCTATGTGGTATTGCTGTTTCAGTTGTAGCTTCAAGTGGTATTCCATTTAAAACATTTTGGAAATTTTTCGGTGTATTAGGTGCATTTGGTACAGCTATTCTTGGTATTCTATGGCTATTTAAGGGAGAGCTACTAACAGGAAATCGAAAAGGACGGATATTGTCTTACTTAAATCCGTTTGAATATGAGGATGGTAGTGGTCACCAAGTGGTGAATAGTTATTATGCCATTGGCGGAGGCGGCTTAGAGGGACGTGGCCTTGGTCAATCCATTCAAAAATTAGGTTACTTACCTGAACCACAAACAGATTTTATTATGGCAATTATTATGGAGGAATTAGGAATATGGGGAGTTTTAATTGTCCTAGGTGGTTTAGGCTTTATTGTATATAAAGGTTTTTCTATTGCATTGCGAACTAAAGATCCATTAGCACGCATGATTGCGGCTGGTATTGCGAGCTGGATAGGCTGGCAATCATTTATTAATCTTGGGGGTGTAACCGGGTTAATCCCGTTAACCGGTGTAACGTTACCTTTTATAAGCTATGGCGGTACATCTATAATCATTCTATCTTTAGCGATGGGAATATTAATCAATGTTTCTATGTTTGAAAAGGTAGAGAGGAAAAAAACACAATCATAAAGGGGGATACCTATGGAATCAATCAACAAAATTCTCGTAGCCAATCGAGGAGAAATTGCAATTCGTATTTTCCGTGCTTGTACGGAGCTGAATATCCAAACTGTTGCCATCTATTCAAGAGAAGATAGTGGTGCTTTTCATCGCTTTAAAGCAGATGAAGCTTATTTAGTGGGAGCTGGCAAGAAACCAATCGATGCTTATTTAGATATTGAAGGTATTATTGCCATCGCAAAAGATGCAGATGTTGATGCGATTCATCCAGGGTATGGTTTTTTATCAGAAAACGTGGAATTTGCACGTCGCTGTGAGGAAGAGGGCATTGTCTTTATCGGACCAACTTCTCAGCATTTAGATATGTTTGGAGATAAGGTCAAAGCACGTTCTCAAGCCATTGCGGCTGAGATTCCTGTTATTCCTGGTACAGATGGCCCAGTAGCCGATCTAGCAGAGGTAGAGACGTTTGCTAGCAATTATGGCTATCCAGTTATGATTAAGGCAGCACTTGGCGGTGGTGGTCGTGGGATGCGTCTAGTCCATAGGCCAGAGGATCTTGCTTCCTCCTATGAAAGAGCAAAATCTGAGGCAAAGGCTGCTTTTGGTTCCGATGAAGTATATGTAGAAAAAGCAATCATAAAACCAAAACACATTGAAGTACAAATTATTGGCGATAAACACGGCAATATTGTGCATTTATATGAGCGTGATTGCTCAATTCAGCGTCGACATCAAAAAGTGGTAGAAATTGCGCCATCTCATTCGATTTCACAAGAGTTAAGAAATCGTATTTGTGATGCAGCTGTGAAATTAATGAAGAATGTCTCGTACATAAATGCAGGGACAGTGGAATTTTTAGTCGCAGGAGAAGATTTTTATTTCATCGAGGTAAACCCTCGCATTCAAGTAGAACATACAATTACAGAAATGATTACAGGTGTTGATATCGTCCATGCCCAAATCAAGGTAGCGGCAGGCTATGGACTTCACAGTGAAGAAATTCATATGCCAAAGCAAGAAGACATGCCAATGATTGGCTATGCCATTCAAGCCCGTGTGACAACAGAAGACCCTGCAAATGACTTTATGCCAGATACAGGAAAGTTAATGGTTTACCGCTCAAGTGGTGGTTTTGGCGTGCGATTAGATGCCGGGAATGGATTCCAAGGTGCTGTCGTAACACCATACTATGACTCTTTATTGGTTAAAATTTCCACTTCGGGTATGAACTTTAAAGAAGCTGCTGCGAAAATGGATCGTAATTTAAAAGAATTCCGTATTCGTGGCGTTAAAACGAATATTCCGTTTTTAAATAATGTGGTGACACATGAGAAGTTTTTATCAGGAGCCTTTGATACTAGCTTTATTGATACAACACCAGAGCTTTTCGAGTTCCCTGTCCGTAAAGACCGTGGAACAAAGCTGTTAAGCTATATAGGGAATGTGACCTTAAATGGCTTCCCTGGTGTAGAGAAGAAATCAAAACCTATCTTTGTTCAGCCAAACCAACCTAAAATTGATCCTTTAATTTTACCACCAGCAGGTACGAAGCAGATTTTAGATACACAGGGAGCAGATGGCTTAGTCCAGTGGATTTTAGCACAGGAAGACGTACTACTAACAGACACTACATTCCGTGATGCACACCAATCTCTACTTGCAACACGTGTTCGTTCACAGGATATGTACCAAATTGCAGATGCAACAGCTCGCATGATGCATCAGTTATTCTCGCTGGAAATGTGGGGCGGGGCAACATTCGATGTAGCTTATCGCTTCTTAAAAGAAGATCCATGGGAGCGACTAGCGAAACTCCGTGAGCAAGTGCCGAACGTGCTATTCCAGATGTTACTGCGTGGAGCTAATGCTGTTGGTTATACAAACTATCCTGACAATCTAATCCGAGAATTTATCGCTGAATCAGCTTCATCAGGAATTGATGTATTCCGTATTTTCGATAGCTTGAATTGGATTAAAGGCATGGAAGTAGCAATAGATGCTGTGCGTCAATCAGGAAAAATTGCTGAAGCGGCAATCTGTTATACGGGGGATATCCTCGATGACAGTCGTGCGAAATATTCAGTGCAATACTATAAGGATATGGCGAAAGAACTTGAAGCATCTGGTGCCCATATTTTAGCGATTAAAGATATGGCTGGTTTATTGAAACCAGAAGCGGCGTACCGTTTAATTTCCGAGTTAAAAGAGACGACAAGTCTGCCAATCCACTTGCATACACATGATACTAGTGGCAATGGAATTTACTTATATGCTAAAGCGATAGAAGCAGGTGTTGATATCATAGATACAGCGCTTGGATCTATGGCAGGCCTAACATCTCAACCGAGTGCAAACTCCTTGTACTATGCAATGAAGGGCGGCAAACGTGAGGTACGAGCAGATATCGATGCATTAGAAAAATTATCGTACTACTGGGAAGATGTTCGTAAATACTATAAAGATTTTGAAAGTGGCATGATCAGCCCACATTCTGAGATTTACGTACATGAGATGCCTGGTGGTCAGTACAGTAACTTACAGCAACAAGCAAAAGCTGTAGGGCTTGGTGATCGATGGGAAGAAGTGAAACGCATGTATTCCCGTGTAAATCTACTATTTGGTGATATTGTTAAAGTGACACCATCCTCCAAGGTGGTGGGTGATATGGCTTTATTTATGGTGCAAAATGATCTAGACGAAAATACGGTCTTAACAAGAGGGAAAACGATTGACTTCCCAGATTCTGTGATTGAATTCTTCCAAGGTTATCTTGGGCAGCCGCATGGCGGGTTCCCAGAGGCATTACAACAAGTAGTGTTAAAAGATCGTGAAGCAATTACAGTTCGTCCAGGAGAATTATTAGAGCCTATTCAGTTTGATCAATTAGAGGCTGTACTTGAGGAAAAGTTAAATCGTCCAGTTACGAAAAAAGATGTACTGGCTTATGCACTTTATCCAAAAGTCTTTGAGGAATATGCGAAAACAGCAGAATCCTTTGGCAATATTTCAGTTCTTGACACACCGACATTCTTATATGGCTTAAAGCTTGGAGAAATTATTGAGGTCGAAATTGAAAAAGGTAAAACATTGATTATTAAACTCGTTTCAATCGGGGAACCACAACACAATGGAACACGTGTCCTTTACTTTGAGCTCAATGGACAATCGCGTGAATTGGTGATTCAAGATATGACTGTTGAGGTTGATGGCAATTTAGCGTTAAAAGCCGATCCAAGCAATCCAAATCAAATCGGTGCTACAATGCCAGGTACTGTGTTAAAAGTTGTTGTTTCTAAAGGTAGTCCTGTTAAACGTGGGGATCATCTGTTAATTACAGAAGCCATGAAAATGGAAACAACTGTCCAAGCACCTAAAGACGGCATTGTAAAAGAAGTATATGCGAGTGCAGGAGATGCGATTTCTACAGGGGATCTATTAATTGAAATTGAATAGATAGTCGTGAAAAAAGGTTATTAGATGCTTTTATTGCATCTATATAACCTTTTTTATTGTGTTAAGCGATAAATCATATACAATTTGATTACTTAATCAAAAAAATGTTTGGCTAATCAATCAGGAGGGTTCTATGGATAGCAATAAAAATACCTTTATTCAGGAAGCAAGAAAGCAGCAAATTATTGAAGCTACGATAACGACACTTGATGACATAGGCTATGTAAAGGCGAGTTTAGCACAAATCGCTAAACGTGCTTCTATCAGCACAGCAATAATTTCTTATCACTTTGTAGATCGACAAGATTTAATCAACCAAAGTCTGCAGACACTAATTGAGCAATCCACAACTTTTATTTTGACAAAAACATATACTGCCAGTGACCCTGTCACACAATTAGCAAACTTCATAGAGGCAAGCATTGCTTATCAAGCGACACACCCAAAAGAAAATGCAGCATTATTAGAAATTGTCTTCAACGCTCGGACTGTACAAGACATCCCTTACTATAAACTGCCAGATGAAGAGGAAGACCCACTTTTGACGGCATTATGTAATATTTTAGAAGATGGAAAAAAACAGGGGACATTTAGTGTTCGCTCTGTCAATGTAATGGCAAAAGTAATTCAAGGAGCGATTGGTGAATACATGCTTATAGGGGGACCGCTTGCTATTGCGGCAGAGGATTACAGTCTCGAAGTAACAAATATTATATGGACAGCAATGAAAGTAGAGGGGCCAAAAAATGCTTAGAGCGCTATTCAACTGGATGTTAGTCATTGGTTTAATTTTATTAGGAGGCCGTCTCGTAACACTAATTTGTCGATATTTCGACATTCCCTTTACAACATTTTTTAAAGATTATGCACTAGTATCCATGATTATCTTAATTGTTGGAATTATAGGAACTGAAGCTATGAAGAAACAAAAATAGTCATAGAAAAAAGATTCGACACATCTTTGGTGTCGAATCTTTTTTAATGGGCTATTTCTTTTTCTCATTATAATTACTTCTAGCAACTAGCATGATCATATAGCATAATAAACCGAATAAAAGGGAAATAAATAATGAATGCAGTAAAGCTACCGTTAAATTCAGTTTAGTAAGGACTACTAACATACCTGCAATAACTTGTAAAACTACTATAGAAAAAGCAATTATCCATCCATAGTATATAACACGTTGATGTTTATATTCCTTTACAGCGTGCCAAGTTATGTATGCAATCCAAATGAAAATAATAAGAACAGCTAATCGATGTCCCATTTGCACCCATTCATACATATTATTCGGGGGTGCGAAAGGTGTTTCATTATAGCAAAATGGCCAATCAGGACAAATTAAGCTCGAATCTGTATGACGAACTAGCGCCCCTGTATAAACGACTAAATAAGAATAAATTGTGACAGCAATTGTATGCCAACGTAACTTTTTACCAATAAATACGTTATCGGCATCAAATTTCCGATCGACTTCAAATACAATCATAGAGAGAAGAAGAACCGCGGCAAAGGAAATCAGAGATATCCCAAAATGAAGTGCTAAGATGAAATCACCTTGCCCCCATAATACTTGAGCTGCTCCAATAAGAGCTTGCGCGATTAAGAAAAACATTGCTAGGAAACCTAATAGTTTTACTTCGCGAATATGTCCGAGCTTACGCCATGTCCAAACGGTTAACACAAGAATTGAAATAGATACAACTCCTGTTACGAGACGATGTGAGAATTCAATAAGGACTTCTGGTGTAATCTCCTTTGGAATAAGAGATCCATTACAATCAGGCCAATTTCGACCACAGCCTAGGCCACTATCTGTTTTGGTAACGAGAGCCCCACCTAGTAATATAAGGAGCATCCCGACTGTAGCGGCAACAGCAAACCACTTCAAATACCTGTTGTGTTGCATAAAATGAGTCACCTACTTTATCTATCAACATTACAAGCACGTAATGTTTCTGCTACTAGATAATATCGAAAATACGTATAAAAAACAACTTGTAAAGAGAAGGGACTACTAGATGTCGATTCCATTTCACAAATTGTTCATAATTTCGTGCTTTAACCTTCACAATTCATTTTAGAAAATGTTTTACTATAGATATGTTGTTTTTAATTATATTTCTAGACAAAACTAATTTTTACAACTTCATCTAAATTTCACTTAATGTCTAGAAATCAATCGCAAATTTCGCTATAGTTATTGTTAGCGGAATATGCTTACAAAAATGAAAGGAGAGGTATTATGTCAAACGGTCGTACACTGGCGGCTACTAGAAATACTGGTCCTGAAACAACATCTGTTGTAAAAGATTTCTTAGCACTAATAAAAATTGGAATCGTTAACTCGAATCTTGTCACAACGTTTACAGGGATGTGGCTGGCTTTTCAGTTTACTAGTAGACATTTCTTGCAAGAGCTTGATGTCATATTTTACACCATGCTGGGTGCGGCATTAATCATTGGTGGCTCAGGTGCAATGAATAACTTCATTGATCAGGATATAGATCCTATCATGAAAAGAACAAAGGCAAGACCGACAGTGACAGGCAGATTTAAGCCAAACTTTGTGTTGACCATTGCCCTCTCATTTTTAATTGTAGGTGAAATTTTGTTATTTGCGGCATCGTTTGCAGCCGGCATGTGGGGACTAGTAGGAATATTTGCTTATGTCGTTCTGTATTCAATGTGGTCAAAGAGGAAGCATGTTAGTAACACGGTTGTAGGTAGTATTTCAGGGGCTATTCCTCCTGTTATTGGATTCGCGGCGATTGAGCCTGCCTTAGGTCCAGGAGCACTAGCTTTATTCCTTATCATGTTTGCATGGCAACCACCACATTTCTATGCGCTTGCTATGAAACGGACTGAGGAATATCGTGCAGCTAAAATACCAATGCTACCTGTTATAAAGGGATTTAAACGTACAAAGTACTCAATGTTATTCTGGATTCTTTTATTATTACCGTTACCTTTCCTTTTAACAGAGCTTGGAATTGGCTTTTTAACTCTTGCTACTGCATTGAACTTGGGTTGGTTAATACTAGCTCTGAAAGGCTTTACAACAAAAGATGATATGAAATGGGCAAATAAAATGTTTATTTATTCGTTGAATCATATGACCATACTATTTGTAGCCATCATAATATTTGCGGTGTTTAGCTAAAGTTAGGGATTCTTTCTTTTTATAAGAATTCATATAGACAGAACTGATGTCCTAGGTACACATGAAAATACAACAAAGAAAGAGGGGTTTAATTAAGCTATGATGAAAGGGCTTAAAAAATGGCGTCTTTTTTCACTTCTAGCAGTGATGATGGTTTTCCTTTCAGGTTGTGGTGAAGATTATCTTTCTACACTAAAACCATCTGGAGAAGTAGGTAAACAACAATTAAATTTATTACTGTTAACTACTGTAATTATGACGCTAGTAGTAGTAATAGTATCCGTTATCTATTTACTTGCATTCCTAAAATACCGTCGTGCACGCGTAGGTGAAAATGTTATACCTAAGCAAGTAGAAGGTAGTCATACGTTAGAAGTGATTTGGACAGTTATTCCGATTATTTTATTATTAATTATCGCTGTACCAGTTGTTACAACTACTTATAAATTTGCAGATGTTGCTGCAATGGATGAGGTAGATGAAGAAGGGAACAAAACAGCCCTAACGATCAATGTAACGGCAAAATTATACTGGTGGGAATTCGAATATCCTAACCAAGGTATCGTAACGGCTCAAGAGCTAGTGGTACCAACAGGTGAAAAAGTTTACTTTAATTTAAAAGCTGCCGATGTTAAGCACTCATTCTGGATTCCTGCTGTAGGCGGTAAAATGGATACAAACGTGGAAAACTTAAACAAATTCTACTTAGTATTCGATAAAGAATCAAAAGATCTTAAAGATGGCGTATTTTATGGAAAATGTGCTGAATTATGTGGACCTTCACATGCATTAATGGACTTTAAAGTAAAAACATTAAGCCCTGATGCATTTGATGCATGGGTTGATGCAATGAAAGCAACTGAAGGACAAACTGCTGACAAAGCTTCCACTGATCTTGGTGAAGCAACTTTTGCTAATAGCTGCTTAGGCTGTCATGCTATCTCTGGTTCAGGAGCAGGCGGTACACCAGGTCCAAACTTAACTACGTTTGGTGACCGTAACCGTGTTGCTGGTTTCTTAGAGCATAATGAAGAAAGCTTAAAAGCTTGGATTAAAAACCCTGAGGAATTTAAACCAGGTAACTTAATGATGAATGCTGAAGGCACTGCGCCTATCTACGGTAATTTATCTGATGAAGAAATTGAAGCTCTTGCAACTTACATCATGGGCTTATCAGTAGAAAAATAATTTTCGTTCTATGTAACAAATTTTGAGGGAGGTAAAAGTTGTGAGCTCATACACACAGAAAAAGGGCTTTGGAGCAGCTGTCTGGGATTACATCACTACTGTTGACCATAAAAAGTTAGCAGTGATGTATTTATTAGCCGGTACATTGTTCTTCGCTATCGCTGGTTTTGAAGCATTATTAATGCGTATTCAATTAATGAAACCAAATAATGATTTCGTATCAGCTGGTTTTTTCAATGAATTATTAACAATGCACGGAACAACAATGTTATTCCTAGCTGCTACGCCACTACTATTCGCATTTATGAACATGCTTGTACCATTACAAATTGGTGCGCGTGACGTTGCATTCCCGTTCCTTAACTCATTAGGGTTCTGGTTATTCTTCCTAGGTGCAGTATTCCTTCACCTGTCATTCTTTATGGGTGGCGCTCCTGATGCGGGCTGGACTTCTTATGCATCATTATCTTTATATTCTCCAGGACATGGTATTGATTTCTATGTTCTTGGTTTACAAATTTCAGGGGCAGGTACATTAATTTCAGGTCTTAACTTTATCGTTACGATTATTACAATGCGTGCTCCAGGTATGACATTTATGCGTATGCCATTATTCACTTGGACTGCTCTTGTATCAAGTGCCTTAATTTTATTCGCATTCCCCCCATTAACAATTGGTTTATTAATGATGTTATTTGACCGTATGTTCGGTGGTAACTTCTTTGACCATACAATGGGTGGTAACACAGTAATTTGGGAACACTTATTCTGGATCTTCGGACACCCAGAGGTTTATATCTTAGTATTACCAGCATTCGGTTTATTCTCTGAGATTATTCCAGCGTTCTCTCGTAAACGTCTATTCGGATACTCTTCAATGGTATTCGCTACAATTTTAATTGGTTTCTTAGGGTTCATGGTTTGGGCTCACCATATGTTTACAGTTGGTCTTGGGCCAACAGCAAACGCAATCTTCGCTGTTGCAACAATGGCAATTGCAGTTCCAACAGGTATGAAAGTATTCAACTGGATCCTAACTATTTGGGGCGGATCTATTAAAGTTACAACACCAATGCTTTATGCACTTGGATTCATCCCGTCATTCGTTGCGGGTGGTGTTACAGGGGTCATGCAAGCATCTGCACCTCTTGACTATCAATTACATGATTCTTACTTTATCGTTGCTCACTTCCACTACGTAATCGTTGGTGGTATCGTTACAGCATTATTTGGTTCAGCGCACTTCTACTGGCCAATTTTCTTCAACCGTATGTTAAACGAAACGCTTGGTAAAATTACTTTCTGGGTATTCTTTATCGGATTCCATTTAACATTCTTCCTTCAACATTTCTTAGGTTTGATGGGTATGCCACGTCGCGTATTCACTTACATGGAAGGTCAAGGTTGGGATCAATTCAACTATATCTCTACAATCGGTGCATTAATGATGGGTGTAGGGGTTATCTTAATGGTAATCAACTGCTTAATGTCTATTAAGGGCAAACCAGCAGGACGCGACCCATGGGGCGATGGACGTACTTTAGAATGGTCAATTCCACAACCAATTCCATTCTATAATTTCCGTCAAACTCCACTTGTTCGTGGTTTAGATCCATGGTGGATTGAAAAACAAGAAGGTAATAAAGAGGTAACATTTGCTGAGCCACTAGGTGATATCCATATGCCAAATAACTCAGCGATTCCATTCGTTATTTCATTAGGTATGTTTATTGCAGCATTTGGTGCACTTTACAATCCAGACGCAGATAAGCCGTGGTCTATCTATGTATTAATCATTGGTTTAGCTATTACATTTGGTGCAATGATTGCTCGTTCTGTTAAAGACGATCATGGTTTCCATTTACACAAAGAAGAAATTCTTGAAATTGAAGAACATCTTTACGGCAAAGGAGGAAATAAATAATGGATTTCAATACTAAATTTACTCCTCATACTTGGCCAGATCATCCTGAACAAGCTACGATGGAAGGTAAAAATAAAGTCGTTGGTTTCTGGATTTTCCTTGCCTGTGAAGTTGTACTTTTCGCAAGTTTATTCGCTACTTATTTAGCGCTTAAGAACAAAGGGCCAGCTGGCATGGAGTTCACAACTCAAGGTTTATTTGAATTACCATTAGCATTTGCTATGACAATGTTATTATTAACATCATCACTAACATCTGTTTATGCAATTTACCATATGCGTAACTTTAACTTTAAAGGTATGCAAACTTGGTTAGCGATTACATTAGCTTTAGGTCTTGGATTCTTAGCACTTGAAATCTATGAGTTCAACCACTATGTGCACCTTGGTTTTACATTTAATCAATCTGCATTTGCAACAGCGTTTTATTCTTTAGTTGGTACACACGGTTTCCACGTATGTTTAGGACTTGTATGGATTGCAACATTAATGATTCGTAATGCTAAACGTGGATTAAACCTGTACAATGCACCTAAATTCTTCGTTGCTGCTTTATATTGGCACTTTATCGACGTGGTTTGGGTATTTATCTTCACAGTAGTATACTTGATGGGAGTGATCGGATAATGTCTTCACACGATACACCTATAGTTGCTAAGTCACAAGCACAGTATGAGTATGATCGTCATCATAATGCCGTTCATATGCGTAAACAAGTAATCAACTTTGCGATTATGATTTTCTTTACTTTTATCGCATTCGCAGTAGTTGCAGCTGATTTTTCTAAATACTTAATTATGCCATTCGTATTATTATTGGCTGGCGTTCAAGTTGTACTTCAACTGTATTCTTTCATGCACTTAGAAGATAAAAAAACTCACTTTGGTGGCGTTATTGGTTTCTTCATGTGGATGGGAATTTTAATCGCATTTACATTCTTCTTAGCATTTTTAACAATCATTTGGTGGTAATCACCAAAAAAGCACGTTCGTTATTTTGTACGAACGTGCTTTTCTTATGTTTTGAGGTTATTTAGGTATCAAAAGAGGCAAACACTGTTAAACTTAACATTTGTTCACCTTTCGTTCATTGCAGTATAGCTGTAAGCGTTTTATAATAGGAGTACTGAAGTTTAAAGGAGTGCGTTCTATATGCCACTTAGTATATTTGGTTTCCAAGCATTGTGGAGCCCGTATTTAATAGGGGTTCTTGTTTTTATAACAATCATCTATTTTTTAGTCACAACAAAGTGGCGTAAGGATTTTAAAGTAAGCGAACCTTTGAAAAAAAGTGAAGCTATTTACTTTGTTTTAGCTATGATTACCATCTATATTATCAAAGGATCTCCTATCGATTTAATGGCTCATATTATGTTTACCATGCATATGGTGCAAATGGCTATTCTGTTATTGCTGGTCCCTATTTTCTTAATTAAAGGGATTCCTTGGTGGGTTTGGAAGGTGGCTATTGAGGCACCAGTAGTTAGAACATTGTTTAAAGTGCTAACATTACCAGTTGTTGCTGTCTTTGTATTTATTGGTCTATTTTCTTTCTATCATTTACCGTCCATATTGGATTACATTAAATTAAATGAAACATTACATGGTACCTATACATTTGTATTATTTCTATCTGCGGTGTTTATGTACTGGCCTTTAATTCAAAATATGCCAAATAGTAATCAAATGAAGCCTTTGCATAAATTGGCGTATATTATTGCTAATGCTGTTTTAATTACACCTGCTTGTGGATTAATCATCTTTGCCCCAAATGCAATGTATGAGACATACACAAACGGTGATGCATGGTTAAAGGCGATGGAGCTTTGTGTACCAGCCTCTACATTGTCAGGATTATCTTTATCTGGACCTGAGCTATTTACAGACATGAAACCAGTTGCAGATCAGCAATTAGGTGGCGTGTTAATGAAAATCCTACAAGAGCTTATTTTTGGTGTACTAATTGGTACAATCTTCACAAGATGGTATCGATCTGAGCAAAAAGATCCGGATAAAATCACTGCTGACGCTTTAGCTGCCCACCAAAAGAAGTGGGAAAGTCAACAGCAACATTAATTGAAGAATAGAAATTTACTTTGTGTAAGGGGTTTTGACAATGGAATTGCAAATTTTGCCTACTATTAGTACATCGTTTATCGTTATTAGTGCGGTACTAGTAGCGATAGGGTGGGGCTTAATTATAAAACGAAATGTAGAGGGACATAAGAAAGTGATGCTTGCTGCAGGTGTTGCGGCACTTATTTTCTTTATCATCTATGCGTCCCGTACAATCTTTATTGGAAATACAGCTTTTGGCGGTGGAGAAGATTTAAAACCATATTATACGTTCTTCTTGATTTTTCATATTATTTTAGCGACATCTGGAGCTGTGTTCGGTATCGTTAGTATTATTTCAGGTTTGAAAATGAACATTAAATTACACAGACGAATTGGGCCAATTACAAGTATTATTTGGTTCTTTGTTGCCATAACTGGTGTATTAGTTTATTTATTATTGTATATTTTATTTGAGCCTGGTGAAACAACATCAGTAATTAAAGCCATTTTAGGATTTTAAAAAAATCTCCCTCCTTATTTCTGTGCAGGAGGGAGATTTTTTATAGTTGGTTGGAATAGTGAAAGGACTACGACAACCAGTAATGGACCAATTAATATTCCAATAAATCCAAAGATTTTAAAACCGATAAACATGGCAATAAAGGTATTCAAGGAAGAAAGTCCAATTTTATCACCAATAATTTTTGGCTCAATCATTCGTCGGACTAGAAATTGTCCAATGGTTAGTAAAATTAAGACAGCTGCATATAAATAATCGCCAGCAAAGACCTGATAGATTGCCCATGGGACTAATAAAATAAATGAATCAAGAAAAGGGATAAAGTCTAAAACAACAAGTAGAAGTGCTAACAGTATAGGAAAGGGTGTTTTTAAAAAATAAAATGCAGCGAATGATATAGCAAAGATCCCTATCCCTACAAGTAATTGAGCTTTCAGAAATCCAAATAATGCTAGCTTAACACGTTGGCCAATAAAGATTATTTTTTGATGGTAATGAAAAGGAACGGGCGTTAATAATTTACGATTAATTGTTGGTAATTCTAAAAGCAACATATACAACACAATCCAATAAACAAATATATCAAAAAGACGTGTGGGAATATATGTTAGTAACGTTGACCAAACATTGACGTTCGTTAAGGATAAAGAAAATTTTTCGATGGATGCTAAAGCTTTTGCAATCATAAATTGAATTTGTGAAACTAACTCTACAGGTAAATGATAGGTGTAATTGCTGAGCTTCGATTGCATTTGAATCCATAGGGCGGACAATTGATTAAGATAATCAGGTATATCAATAATAAAGGAAGAAAATTGTTTCCAGCTTATATAGAGGATAAGTGCACATAATAATAAAGATATACTTAGAAAAAACAAAAAAAAGAAGAAGACAACGATTTTTCGTTTTTTTCTAAACCGTTTACTCATTCGAACGATGATTGGTTCTAACAATAACGCGGTTAAGTAGGCAAGTAAAATTGGTAATGATATGGAGATGGACCAAAGGATCAGTATGCCCATTGCGATAACAATAATGGGATGACGAAAAAAAGGACGATTAAAAAATGATAACATTTTTCTCACCTACATCTTGTAATAGATATAGGTAGTATGAGAAAAAAATTTTTTTTTACTCAAAATAAAAAAAGACTGGACCACCAGTCTTTTTACAACCATGAAGCTATTTATGCTTACTTACCGTCACTTCAATGTACGAAAGATTAGCGTGCGTTAACAGGTTCAAAGTTATTTTTATTTGTAGGCTCGATTGAGAATTGATCTAACTCTAATTTAACCTTTTTTAAGATTTCTTCACATTTTTTTACAAGGTGTGCTGGATAAACCTCGTCATCGCCATATTCAACACCATGTGGATAATAATATTTACCAAGGACTGGTTTCATTAATGTAAGGATGGCATCGTGTGCACCTACGTCACCAGAAATAGCATATGCGAATACGCGTAGGTAATAACGACCTTCACGAGTATCGAATCGTTTATCGAATGTCATACGCTCGTAATCCCAGCCGCCATCACATTCTAAACCATGTTTTTTCATAATGCTGACAAGTAGCTCTTGATCAGCTGTTAAATTTTCAAGGTTAGTATTTTCAAAATACATGTATAGTCCTCCTTTAGGTTCTCGTACAAAGTATACGCTCATTTTTATAATAGAGCATATTCGACATTGTTGCAATGACAACATTGTGTCAACCCAATTACAATTGATATAATAACTTACAATAATGGTGATGAAAAGGAGTCCTGTATGAAAGCTTTATTCCGCATTTTAATGGTTTGTGGTGCAGTTGCATTAATTGGCTTTATGTTTTTTAATACCCCTAAGGAAAATGAGCCACTAGAAGGCCCAAATACCAATTCGAATATCATACCTCAAACACAGCTAAAGCAGGAACCTGCAATAGGCGCAATGACACGTCCACAAACAGGTATATCCACATTGATAGGAAAAGGCACACAAACTGTTTTAGAACAATATGGGGAGCCTGCAAGAAAAGAGCCGTCTTCATTTGGTTATCAATGGTGGGTCTACAATGAAGATGTTTCAACTTTTTTTATGATTGGCATTGATAATAATATTGTGACACAAATTTACATAGCAGGACAAGAAATTGATGCATTTCCTTTTAAAGTAGGCCAAAAACGTGATGAAATATACAGAATGACGATCATTGATTATGAGGTAGCCGCCACTGTAGGCGAAAATATTTTCATTTTTTCGATGAGTGAAGAAGATATGCAAACAAGGCTGCTTATCAAATTTGATGGTCTTTACGCACAGCTTTACATAGATAGGGAGACAAGTGAGTTGCAAGGGATTCGATATACAGACAGTGAAACACTTGTCCTTCATCAGCCATATGAAATGAGCTATCAAGGGGAGCTTGTTAGACGTACTCCTCCTTCCTCTTTCTTACAGCAAGAAATTGATGTGGCTAGCGCTAAACAATTAGACGATTTGCTAAATGTAACAAGAGTCCATCATGATTTACTTCCTTTAGAAATGGATGAATCCTTGGAGGAAGTAGCAAGAATGCATAGTGAGGACATGAAGGTGCAAAATTTTTTAGCGCATGAATCTCCAACCTATGGCGATCTAAAAAAAAGATTACAGACGCAAAAAATCGAGTATAGTGAAGCGAATGAAAACCTAGCAACTGCTTATTTTGATGCAATTGAAGCCATGCATGGCTGGACAAATTCTCCTGAACACAGAAAAGTTCTTTTGAATGATCGATACACCCACGTTGGTTCTGGCGCCTTTGTAGATTATTATACGCAAATATATCTTGAACCTACTACACAAGAACTGGATAGAGAAGAACATGATAATGAAGAGACAAAAAATGAAAAACAAGATAGCGAAGATTCTACAGATAAATCAAATCAAACCTTACCATAACAGAATAATATTCAATTGAAGACAAGCTTTCAACAAACGGGCTTGTCTTCATTTTTTATGTGGAGTTTCTCCTTCTTTTAGGGTTCTACATTTTTCGTCACACCGTTACAAACGCCGTCATATGATAGAGAACTGAGAGGGGGAATGAGGTTTGCAATTAGCAGAGTTATTAAAAGACTGGCCATGTAGCGTGACGGGAGGATCTATACGGACAGAAATTACTGGTGTAGAGGACTATGCGCAGGCGGTACAACCTGGTGATATATTTATTGTGCGAAAAGGAAAAAAAACATCGGGAAGTCGGTTTGTCAAAGAGGCATTGGCACGTGGAGCTGCTGCCATCGTTTCAGAAGAAAGTATCTCTTTGCCAATTATAGATAAAGAAATTCCATTTGTATGGGTTCCAAATACAGCATTATTTTTATCGTATGCAAGTGCGAAGCTTGCTGCTTTTCCAGCAGAAGCTTTAACTGTTATCGCCATTACAGGTACAAATGGAAAGACTACAGTGAGCCATTTTGTCAGTCAGCTTCTAAATGCACTACATAAACATGCAGCAGTTATTGGAACAGTTGGCTTTTTCATCAATGGTGAGAAACAACAAACGGCTTATGAGCAATTAACAACATTGCAAGCTAAAGAATTACACCCCATTCTTAAGCAATGTGTGCGGAAAGGTGTGACCCATGTTGTATTAGAGGCTTCTTCAATGGGGTTGCAGCAGCATAGGCTCGATCATTGTGACATTGACTGTGGTGTATTTTTAAATTTATCAGAAGATCATTTAGAAGATCATGGAGGGTTAGAAGCTTATAAACGTGCCAAGAAACGTTTAGCGGATTTATCAAAAAAGCTAGTATTAAATGGAGATGATAATTTTTGCCGTTCTGTTGGCATTTATGATAAGAAAAAATCTTGCTCATTTGGTTTTGATAATCACAATGATTTACATATCCAAATCGTCAGTGAATCAGTTGGCAAAACCGTACTTTGTTTACAGACTTCCGCGAGTGAGCATATTGTAGAAATTCCCTTTGTTGGTAAATACCATGTGCAAAATGCTGTTGCATCCTTAATGGCTGTATGGCGCTTAGGTGTACCTATGGAAGATATAGTTGGACATATGTGGTCATTAAGGCTACCAGAGGGCAGGCTGGAGAAGATTGAAAATCCATTAGGAATTGATGTTTATGTAGATTATGCCCATACAGCAGAAGCTTTACAAGCGGTATTGCAAACCTTTGATCGCTCTAAAACAATTTACCTTGTCTTTAGTTGTGGAGGAAATCGAGATAAGGCGAAACGCTTTGCAATGGGGGCAGTAGCAAGTAAATACGCTGATGTTATTTATTTAACGACAGATAATCCACGTGATGAAGATCCTATTGTGATTAATGAAAGTATTATTGCTGGTTTTACAGAGCAACAATATTATGAAATTTATTTAGATCGCAAACTTGCTATCCATCAAGCATTAGCAAAGGCAGAAAAGGGTGACATTGTCCTTGTTGCCGGAAAAGGGCATGAACAAACACAGCAAATTAAAAATCAAAAGTTCCCTTTTTCCGATCAACAATGTGTTAAAGACTATTTTGCGAGTTTAATTACGGACGACGCTGAATAACGAAGAAAGATCCTGTAGCAATAGCAAGCCTGCGACCAGTCTCATCTTCAATATCACATTCCATGACAAGCGTTTGGCGTCCCTTATGAACAAAACGACCACGTGCAATCAATTCTTTATTTGTGGTGGTAGCAATATACGATACATTCATATTCGTAGTAACTACATTATAGCCCTCAGGCACAGAGCGCGAAGCAAGCCCTCCCATAGCGGCATCAGCAATCGTTGCAACAATACCTCCATGTGGCACCTTTATCGTATTGTGGATGACCGGTGTAATAGGGATACGGACCTCACTGACCTCAGTCTCAAATTTACCTACCATATGTAAAATAGCATTAATATAACGACGGTGAATGCCCTGCTGTTTCTCCCGTAGGCCCTTTAAAAGATGTAATAAAACTTCTTCATCTTCCTCGGTACTGTTTTGTAAAATCTCGGCAACTAACTGTTCAACCTGATCCTTAGATGTTGTCATCATTTTGAAAACCTCTTTCATGAAAATTATCATTAATGTAAAATTACCATAAAATCTGTTATGATGGGAAAGAGATTGGGGGAATTAAAGATGATGATGACCTCTGACTGGGTAATCATTTTGGATGAGGCGGAAGCGCTTTGTGAGATGATTCTTTCCTCAGAACCTGCGATGGCGCTACAACAAGCGTATGAAGCTGTATATAGTGATGCACAAATTGTAGAAGCTATATATGCATTTAATCGCATGAAAGAGCAGTACGAAGATGTACAACGATTCGGAAAATATCATCCGGACTACCATACAATTATGAAGTCGATTCGCCAACAGAAAAGGGCACTTGACTTAAATGAGAAAGTTTCAGCCTTGAAAATTGCTGAAAACGATTTTCAGGATTTACTTGATGAGATTAGCCTATTAATAGGAAAAACGGTCTCTGAAGCGGTAAAAGTTCCTGTTAGTAATCCATTCTTTGCATCTGGTTCATCTTGCGGTGGTGGATGTGGCTCGGGCGGTTCATGCTCCTGCTCAGCGTAAATAGGATGTGTGTATATAGCATATCTCTTCTAGACTGTAGACAACTCGAAGGCAATAACTGAGTTAGTTTACAGTCTTTTTTATAATTAAATTGAAGGAGGAAACATTAATGAAAACTTATCGAATTGCTGTAATACCTGGAGATGGAATAGGACAAGAGGTTGTGCCAGCTGCAATAAAAGTTCTTGACCAGGCAGCGTTGTTAGATGGACGCTTTCAATTTGAATGGACAACCTTTCCATGGGGCTGTGAATACTATTTAGAGACAGGAAAAATGATGCCTGATAATGGTATTGAGCTGTTAAAACAGTATGATCAAATATTCTTAGGTGCAGTCGGAATGCCTAAATTGGTTCCGGATCATGTATCATTATGGGGCCTTCTCATTAAAATTCGACGTGAGCTACAGCAATCTATTAATGTACGACCTGCAAAGCTACTTCAAGGATTACCATCACCTTTACGACAACCAAATGATTTTGATTTTATAGTTGTAAGGGAAAATTCCGAAGGGGAGTATGCTGAAAGCGGAGGAAGAATACATAGTGGTCAAGATGAGGTGGCAATCCAAAATGCTGTTTTTACAAGAAAAGGTACAGAACGGGCGATGCGCTATGCATTTGAACTAGCCAAAACACGTAATGGACATGTGACAAGTGCTACTAAATCAAATGGGATTACATATAGCATGCCTTTTTGGGATGAAGTGTTTACTCAAGTAGGAAAAGAATATAAAGAGGTAGGTCAAGCATCTAATCATATTGATGCACTAGCGGCATTTTTAGTGATGAAGCCAGAAAATTTTGATGTTATCGTAGCATCGAATTTATTTGGGGATATTTTGACAGATTTAGGCGGTGCCATTATGGGAAGCATCGGTATTGCACCTGCAGCAAATTTAAACATTGAAGGGCAATATCCATCAATGTTTGAGCCTGTCCATGGTTCTGCACCAGATATAGCTGGTCAAGGAATTGCCAATCCTATAGGACAAATTTGGACAGGTAAGATGATGCTCGATTTCCTTGGTTATCAAGATGTGGGAACAAGGATATTGAATGCTATAGAGCAAACAATAGCGCGGGGTATAAAAACGCCTGATTTGGGTGGAGTTGCCACACTAAAAGAAGTAACAGATGCAATCTTAGATTATTTAACATAAGTATTCCTGTAATGGAAAGTAATAATGGGGCTAACATTTACATGAAAGGGAAGCACATCTGTTCAGTGTGCTTCCCTTTCATTCCTTGTCTTATTTAGACTCTTGAACCTGTAATAACTCAACAGCAATATCCGGACGATCGGTAATAATGCCCTTTGCCCCATTATTGAGTAGTTTTTTCATCGTATCTAGGTCATTGATTGTCCAATAGTGGACAGGTATATTGAGGTTGTTTAAAAACTGAATAAATTTAGGAGAATCTAATGCAATAACCCCTGACTTTGGAGGAATTTGAAAAACATCCACTTTAGGGTGATATAAATGTCCAAACTGACTTGAGAAGGAAGCAAATGCTTTTCTGACATCTGATTCACCTGCACCAAGTGCTACTTGATTTTGAGCATATAAATTAAAACGATCTATTTGCTCACCATAAAAGCTTGTCACAACAACACGATGTTCAGCTTGAAGTTCTTCGATTAAGCGCCAAAGTTTAGAAGGCATCAGACTCCCTTCATAAGTATCTGGAGCATCTTTGATATCAATATTGATTAACATGTTTGGATAGGTTTCAAGCAACTCTCGTAAAGTTACGACTTTCAATTTATCCTCTCGATATGGGAAATTTCCATCTAAATCTTCAAATTGGTAGCCATGGTTCAAGGCATTGATTTCTGCCAACGTCATATCTGCAATGAGCCCATAGCCATCCGTTGTACGTTCAACTGTCTCGTCATGGAAAACAATAATTTCCTCATCTTTCGTTAGGCGAATGTCGATTTCAAAGCCATCAACACCTAGCTGTACAGCTTTTTCAAATGCAACCATTGTATGTTCTGGTGCTAAAAGAGCTCCGCCGCGATGTGCAAGAATTATGGGGCGTTCAAATTGTAATGCTTGTTTACCTTCGCGTTGCTGTGGTTTGGAAATAGCTTTACTGCCTGCCCAAGCTGCTGCACTTGCTGCTGCAATTGCAAGCGCAATTTTTGTTTTCTTACCCATATTCGTCCTCCTTAAAAATTATCCTCATATAAAAAGTTGTAGTGAAAGCATTGTTTAATTAATAGTAGTGAGTACAGGGACTACTATTAAAATTAGTTACTAGTATAAATGAATGATGATTTTTTTATGCCGATTTTTGCCATCCTATTTGAAAAACAATCGGGTTCATTTGAGGCATGACCATCTTTCAGCATTTTTCTGTTCCTGTAATGATGCTACAATTGAATTTAATTAAAACAACTGATTCATCTTCACGATGTTCAACGTTGTATGCTTTTCCATTATAACGGAAAATTGAGCGTTCTGTCAGCTAAACTCTGTTGCTATCATTTTCTGGTCTATGGTATTCTTTTATGTAAGAAATGAGGGAATCCACTATGAACGAACGACAAGGGCTAATCGTTTACGTCCATCAATTAAAACATGCGAAGTCACTTCGGAAATATGGTCATGTTCTTTATATTTCTAGAAGGCAAAAATACGTAGTGCTTTACTGCGATCGTGAGGATATTGACATGATGACAACAAAACTACAACGCCTTCCATTTGTGAAAGACGTTGTGGCGTCTTATCGTCCTTTTGTAAAAACTGAATATGAAAATGCAAAACCAGATAAAGCAAAGGAATATGACTATAAAGTAGGTCTATAAACTTATGTTAATGCAGGTATATAGTTATTTAGTCTTAATATACCTATTAAGTATTGATAAAATAGTTTTGATTCCGAAAATATAGATGAGTGCTTTATTTCTACAACTACTGCTTTTCGACCGAGTTGTTCTATTTGTGCTTCAAACATTTTTTGTCGCTGTGTTGGCTGTTCTTCATTGTATGGGATGCCTTCTCGACAAATATAAATAGGCATGAATTTACTTTCGCCGACTGGTTTAAGGGCGACAGCTAAAGAAATCACCTTCTTGTCTTCTTTTGTAGATGTTAGTAAAAAGGCTTGATGAAAACGTTCCTGGTTGGTTTTAATAATTTCGAGTAACTCGTAAACATCACCATAGCCTTCACCTAATTCTATAAATTGTTGTGGCATAATAATTGCACATCCTTTCCAATATTCATAGTATCATGCTGCGGGAGGTCAAGCACATGAAATTTGCATTAAGCTTTTTTTCTATTTTAGCACTAATCATTACAGGAACGGTATTTTTCCAATACCATGCTTATTCATCTGATTTAGAAACAGGCATAGGGGATTTTCATTATTCTCAGGAAATAGAAATTGTCTATCGCGAAAATAGCTTAGATATTCGTCAACATTTTAAAAACCTACCAAATCAAAAGGTGAAAATTAAATGGCCTGAAAAAGCAACAAACGCTAGTTGCTTTATTGAAAATGAAAAAAGCTGTGATCGTTTATCAGATGAAGTTTCTTACTTTGCAAAAGGGGAGACAAAATCACAATCTGTGTCATACATAATTCCAATTGAGGGTGGCTTAAAAAATAAGATGCTCCTTCAAAATGTTTTTGCTACACTAATAAATGGTGAAGCATCATATTCAATTGTTTCGATTTCTACAGACAGTAAGGTGAAAGGACAATGGGTTACAGGTTTGCCCCTAGTAGGTCAACAACAACTTGTACTTGTCAATTACACAATGTTTAGAGGAAACGGTACAGTTCAAGATTTATATTGGCAAGCCGGGGAGCTTAAAGCGCAAGAACAGACACCTGTGTTATCAATTTATGCCCAGCAAGAAGTCCCTAATGATTTTCTAAAGTCATTAGAAAATTTACAGCTTCTAAGTGATGACCATATTGCAATTATTCAAGAAAAAAGTCCAGTAGCAGTTCATGACGAAAGATTGTTATTTTTACCAACACTTACTGCACAAGCTGTAGAGCAAGAAGTAATTTTATCACAAATCAAATCACAATATAATTTTGTAGATTCCCCAGAATGGTTGCCTGAGGTTGTGGCATCCTATTTAATAAGCGATCCAATTGGGGGAGAAAAAACAAAGAAAATCATCAAGACATTAAATGATTACATGACAGATGCTCAACAACAAGCTTGGCAGGAAACATTGAAAAAGCTTGGAGATGAATCAATTTCACCAGATACAATGGACAAGTATTTATCACAGGTATTAGATGCCAAGACATCTTATTTTGCATTAAATGCAGCTCAGCAAAATGGAACCTATCCACTTTTATTTGAGGATCCACGTGATGTCTATGTGGATGATACATTGAAGGAAGATGTTCATGTTATTCTCTATGAGGGACAGGTGTTGTATACGGCAGATACATTATTGCCTTACCTTGGCTACTCAGCTGAGGAAGGAAAAAATGGCTATTATGTTAATAGCGAGCATCGTACATTCCGCTTCCCTAAAGAGCCTGGATTCTATGTATTCAACCAGCGTAGGTATTCATCAATCTCTGAACCAATCATAAAGATTGCTGATCATTATTATGTAGAAGAAGCTTGGTTACAGCGATTATTCCAAGTTGAATTGCAAAAAAAGGATGAGCGTATTCAAGTATTAAAACAAGAGCAACAATAACTTTTGCAGCGGAGGGCCAACCTTTCGCTGCAAAATACTTTATATAGACGAAAGTACGGTGAGATACTGATATGAGAGTTGTAGCAGGAGAGCGCAAAGGAATGCCGCTTAAAGCAATAGCGGGAAATACGACAAGGCCTACAACTGACAAAGTAAAGGAATCCATTTTTAATATAATCGGACCATTTTTTGATGGAGGTTTGGCGCTAGATTTGTTTGCTGGAAGCGGTGGTTTGGGGATTGAATCATTAAGTAGAGGAGCAGAACGTGCTATTTTTATTGAGAAAGATCCTAAAGCATTCCAGGTGCTACAAGAAAATATAAAAAAATGCCGTTATGAAGAATATACAGAGCTTTTTCGTATAGATGCAAAGCGCGCTGTGAAAGCGCTATTAAAGCGTGATATTACATTTAAACTCGTATTTTTAGATCCACCTTACCATCAGCAGGAATATTATGACCTCGTACAGATTTTGGTCGATAACAGTAAAATACAACAAGATGGTATTATTTTATGTGAACATGCAAAAGAGATAGGATTACCTCAAAATTTTGGGGAGTTTGTTTTAACAAGACAAGAAACCTATGGCGTAACAATTATTTCTGTTTATCGCTGTACAGAGGAAGAGGGAGAATAAGTTGTCTGAAAAAATTGCTGTAGTTCCTGGAAGTTTTGACCCTGTAACATTCGGCCATTTAGATATAATTAAACGTGCGGCCGACGTGTTTGATATCGTATATGTAGCAGTATTAAACAATTCAGCAAAGAATCCTTTGTTTTCTGTAGAGGAACGTATGGCTTTGATGGCTGAAGTGACAAAAACCTTACCTAATGTTCGTATAGAGAGTTCTTCAGGCTTATTGATTGATTATGCTAAGGAAAAAAAGGCGAAGGCAATTGTCCGTGGCTTACGAGCAGTTTCAGATTTCGAATATGAGATGCAAATTACTTCTATGAACCGTTTCCTGGATGAAACAATCGAAACATTTTTCATCATGACGAAAAATCAATATTCATTCCTAAGTTCTAGTATAGTAAAAGAGGTTGCGAAATACGGTAGTGATGTTAACGAGCTAGTCCCTACATGTGTCGTAAAGGCTTTAAAAGAAAAATATGGTTTTACACAATAAGGATGCAGAGGATGTCAAGAGAACGATGACATCCTCTTTTTGATATTTAGAGCGAGTGTTATTTTAGAAAAAATAAAGCATAAATAGTTGGTACAATGATTATGCTAAGGAGGCGGAATTTAATATAAGGTCGTACAGAAAGTTTCGCAGATTTGGCGATAACAAAAATTTGTAAGTGAATACTTATACTTTGCATCGTTAACAAAATCACAACAAGTAAATGGGTATACGGAAGATCTGGAAATGCTGTAACTGTCATTTTAAGACCGTTCGTTACCTCCAGAACAGCTGCTATGGAAAGCTCAATCGTATAGGGAAGCTTTGGTATCAGCTGATCTAAGCCTTGTTGTACAATGGTTTGAATCGTTGTAAAAAAGATAATGGTTGTACCAACTAGCAGAATGGTTGGGGCTGTTTCTTTAATACTTTCCGAAAATGGAGCACTATAGAGTGGTGTGTTGTGTACGGAGATATTAGGTGAATCAGTTTTGCGAAAGAAAAAGTAGCCAGTTACTAGGCAACAAATATTAAACGTATGTAGTAAACATAAAAACAACCATCCAAACGTATTACTGTGTAGTAAATCAAGGCTTACAAAACCTAATACAAAAAGTGGACTGGGTGCATGACAAACAGCTAGCAAGAAATTTGCTTCTTTAGGGTGTAATTGACCACTATTTTTCAAATAAACAATAGTGGTTGCGCCAGTTGGATAGCCTCCAAGGGCACTAATAACGTAGGCTTGTACGTATAAAGAAGCCCTTTTTGTTTTGGTACGCATAGGGGCTGTTAAACGCAGCAGCCATTGTGTTAACACAAGATACGGCAATAAGTACGGGAAAAGTGCTTCCATGAAAAGATTTAAGCCTAAATCTGTACCACTGTGAGCGGTTTGTGGGAATAACAAGAGTAAGAGAATTAGAATCACGCAGAGCACTATTTGAATTGTAGCAAACATGTTATCATCTCGTTTCAACTTTTTGTCATTCACATAGGCAAATGCTAAAATCAATATATGTGAGAAAGGCAAAAACATGAACGTATGGTTTTGCAAGCGTCCTAGGAGGTGTTTTCAAGTGAAGAAAAAAATTAGTATTTATGCAGTGTTGATAGTCGTGATTTGTTTTATGATGTTATACCGACTAGACGCGTATATTATGAAACCTGGAAGTGCCTATGATGTCAGTAAATTTGTTACTGTGGATAGTAAAGAGGCAGATAGTGAGGGGTCTTTAAGTTTAATGACAGTTGCTATGCAGCAAGCCACACCATTTTCGTATTTGTGGGCGAAAGTCCAAAAATATCAAAAGCTAATGGATATTGAACAAGTACGAAATCCTTTAGAGGATGATGAGGAATATAATATTCGACAGTTAAAGTTAATGTCTGATTCACAATTTAATGCCAAATCTGTAGCCTTCCAAAGAGCAGGGCTAGAGACAAAGGTTCTTTTTAATGGTGTATTCATATTAAATGTTTTAGACGGAGGAGCTTCGGACGGTATTTTAAAAGCTGGTGATGAAATTGTCGAGGTTGATGGTCAAAGAATAACTAGCCAGCAAATGCTTGTGGATCTATTAAAACCTAAGCAGCTTGGCGATAAGGTAACCATTCAATTTATACGTAATGAAGAACAACATCAGGAGACTATTACACTAAAGGAAATTCCTAATGCCCAAGAACATAGAGCAGGTTTAGGTATTTCCTATACTGAAAGCAAATCGATTGAAACTAATCCGAAAGTGACGATGAAAACAGAGGATATCGGGGGGCCTTCTGCTGGACTGATGTTTACACTTGAAATATTAGACCAATTACTTGATGAAGATTTAACAAAAGGCTATGCAATTGCTGGTACAGGTGAAATGCTAATAGATGGAACCGTTGGAAGAATTGGTGGAATAGACTATAAGGTTATTGCCGCTGATCGTGACGGCATGGAAATCTTTTTTGCACCAGATGATGAAATCTCTCGAGAAATGAAAGCGAAGTATCCAGAGCTAGAATCGAATTATGCAACGGCTGTCAAAACGGCAAAAGAGATTAAAACAAAAATGAAAATCGTTCCAGTAAAGAGCGTTGACGATGCTATCAATTATTTAAAGCAACTTCAACCAAAATAATATAAAGGGATGCTAAGAGGACTTTAGCATCCCTTTTGATGTCTTTAGTAACGAATAGGTGGTGTTTGATAATCCTTCGGCAGCGTAAGATCCTTTGTTCCTTGCTCGATACTTAAATTATAAAGCTCTGCCGCATGTATATCGATAGCTAACATCGCATCATCTGTAGCTGCAACGCGACTGATTAAGGGTAATTCTATATTCTTTTTTTGCTGACCTAAATAAGCTTGTCCCATCGAACTCATACCCAATAGCCGAATAAAGGAGGGCGCGTTAAAACTTTGAAGCTGCTTTTTGGTAAACCCTGTATAGATATGTGTTATCATCCGTTGAAGGCGGGTCCAAGTATAACGCTTAGATTTTATTTTTTCCATAAAGCTATAAAATGTAGAGCTGGTTTTGGCTGCTTTTACAATTGCGTTTTCTATGCCCTCTGTTACTTCTGCATAACGAGTAAGTTCTGAAGGGGTATGTCTTATAATGGTGAACTGTAATAACGGCCAAAATGTTTCCCAGCTTGCAAATTGGTTATACTTTGTATGCCAGTCAGTTAAATAATCAAAAGTAGCAGTAGGAACAACATTTTGTACACTTTGTAAAGAATTTGTAGAGGCAAGGGCTTTACGTATGCCAGTGGCACTGGCGATCGATGCATCTTCCTTTAAAGCATCATGATATCCTGCTGCAACGCGAGGAATTGTTAGTGGTTTAATGTTGCTGTTAAGTGCCCTCGTTGCTTCAAGATAATGAAAGCCCAGTATATTATTTGGTTGTGCAAGATCGATGTATGGAGCAGGGTACATCTGAGAAAGCTGTTCATAGGCGTAATGTAGGCTTTTTGGGTAGCTGGCACCTGTTTTAAGGCTGTCTTTAATGAACAGGTCATATTCTGCACGGTGGCTGTCAATCAGCTCGAAAGTGTTTAGAAAGGGCTGTATAGAGCCGTCTTCACTTCCAAAGGCAAAAGAGTTGCAACCAACAGCACTTAATAAGGAAATGGCCCCTTTTGCGAAATCTGTGGCAGGTGCTGTACTATAGACATAAGGCAGTTCAATAACAATATCTACACCGCCAGAAAGCGCCATTTTAGTACGTGTCCATTTATCTACCATGGCAGGTTCTCCACGCTGTAAAAATGTGCCGCTCATAACAGCGATTACGAGATCTGCCTGTGCTGCTTTTTTAGCCTGTTCTAAATGATAAGCATGTCCGTTGTGAAAAGGATTATATTCAACAACAATTCCAACTGCTTGCATGCTTCTCCCCCTTATAATTTGTGTCTTTATTTAAACTGTTAGGAGTAAATACACTTCTCATAGTATATAATTATAGGTGGGTTTTAAAGTGGTGACAAGAAATTATCTTGACATCTATTTTTACACATTATATAATCAACATTGTTGTCTCGAGGTGATTAAACGAATGAAATGGTCAATTCATCAATTATCTAAATACCGCCAAAACGGGATGCCAATCGATGCCTTTGTCCAACTGGACGAAGTGATGGAGCGAAACCAGGATATTCGAGCAATTTCGCCCGTTCATGTAAAAGGGCTATGTACTTTTGGTGCATCGCAAATGACATGTCAGTTAACTGTGACAGCAACGTTAACACTACCATGTGCTCGCACATGGGAGGATGTTGAGTTTCCAATTGAAGTTGAGACAGTTGAAATTTTTAGCTGGATCGACGAAGATAAACGAGGAGACGATGACGGAGACATTCACTATATTGACGGTGAAGTCATCGACATGAAACCGGTTCTTGAGGAATTAGTTTTGCTTGAGGTACCAATGCAAGTGTTCAAGGAAGATTCTGAAGGACAAGTGCATGGTGGTAAAAATTGGTCTTATGCAACAGATGAAGACGTAGAGCTACACAAAAAAGCTGACGAACAAAAAGTGGATCCAAGACTAGCTGCTTTAGCTAAGTATTTTGATCAAACAGACGAATAGACGATCTGTAAGGAGGTGCCATCAATGGCTGTACCATTTAGAAGAACTTCTAAAACTGCAAAAAGAAAGCGTCGTACGCATTTCAAATTATCTGTACCTGGTATGGTAACTTGCCCTAACTGTGGTGAGGCTAAATTATCACACCGTGTTTGCAAAGCTTGCGGACAATACAAAGGTAAAGAAGTAGTAAGCAAATAATACAGTGTTTGCTCACTTAAAAGGCTAGTAGAGAGACCATGGCTCTTTACTAGCCTTTTTGTTTGCTTAAAAAGACGGAATATTGCGTTGATTATGAAGTTCTTTACAATCGTGAAATAATTGTGTGATACAATTTATTCATTGCGACAAAGGGGGAGTAATATGTCTTATACGATTGGCAATTATGATGGCATTATGACGTTTACCATTAACCGTGAAGAGAAACGGAATGCTGTCAATGATGAAGTGATGAACGGTCTTCAAGAAGTCATTACGTATATTCGTGGGCATGAAGATGTGCGTTTCTTAGTAGTGACTGGTGCTGGCGATAAATCGTTTTGCTCAGGAGGGGATTTATCTGAGTTTCATTCACTGGAAACAGAGGATGAGGCATTTGGTATGTTAAGTAAGATGGGGAAAATATTATATGACCTTGCTACGCTTCCTGTACCAACTATAGCACTTATAAATGGAACTGCTGTTGGAGGGGGCTGTGAGATTGCAACAGCTTGTGATTTTCGTTTAGTAGCTAGCCATGCGAAATGTGGATTTATTCAAGGAACACTAGCCATTACAAGTGGCTGGGGTGGTGGTACATATTTATTTGAACGAGGTTTGCGTCATGATCGTGCAATGAAGATGCTAGTGGATGCGAAGCCTTACCCTGCACAATTATTATATGAGATAGGATGGGCTATGCGTGTTTTTGAAGGCTCAAAAGAAGATGCCTTGAACGATTTTATTGAACATATGCGAAAAATTCATCCTTCTGTTCATAAAGCTTATAAGGAGATTGAGCTTCGAAAGTGGCGTGAACGAAATATGTATGAGCGTGTGATGGAAGAAGTTCGTACCTGTGCAAAGTTGTGGGAAAGTGAAGCGCATCATCAAGCGGTTAATAATTTCTTGACAAAGAAGAATAATAAGTAATGTATAAAGACAGTGATGAGAGTAAAAACATCATCACTGTCTTTTTTCATGCAATGATTCTATTTTGCTTGCTTTTGCATATAGTAGTAAAAAATGCGAGGGTGATAGATTATGGAATTGAAAAAAAGAAAAGATCAATGGACAAAGGAAGATGATGAAAGACTAGCAGAAATCGTATTGCATAATGTGCAAAATGGCAAAACACAGCTAGAGGCCTTTGAAATGGCGGCCATAGAACTAGGTCGTACAAAACAAGCGTGTGGTTTCCGTTGGAATAAAACATTGCGTGGTCAATATAGTCAGTCACTATTAGCTGTGCGAAATCAGCCCCAACAATCTATGCGAAGTCATTTGAAATTAGCGTTGACAAGTTTTGACGAATTAACGGAGGCTTATCAAACGCTTGAAATGAAGCATCGTGAATTGCAAAATGAGCATGAGAAGCTAGTGAAATGGCTTCAACAAGGTTATTCATTAATGAAAGATTAAAATTATGATTACGTGGCTTTTGGAACATGAATTACATTGCTTTTCTTTTATGGACATAAAACCCTTTCTGTGTATCGTCAATAATCAGACTATCCTGTATAATAAAAGAACCTGCGTAGAAGGTGCCTTAGATGTATTCTAAGGCACCTTATTCTTATAGTTTTATGAATATAGGCTATTCAGAGGTGAAGCATCAGATGGGTGATTTAAAGTCTGCTGATTTAGAAGGCGTGCCAAAAGTGCGTCACCCTCTTTGATGGTGTGAATAATATCGTGTAGCTCCGAGGTATCACAGAGTGTTTCTAGATTTTTGGAACAATCTTGATGTAATGACGTCGAGGTAACATTGATCAGTAAAGATGGAAAGGGTGTAGACAATGAAAGTAGCGATAATTGGGGCAGGGGCGGTAGGTCAATTAACAGCAAGTTTTTTAGCGGAGTCTGGTGTATCAGTAACGTTGGTTGCCAGAAGGCAGGAACAAGTAAATGAACTAAATGCCAAAAAGTTAACACGTATCAACGTTGATGGAACTAAAACTGTGCAAAGGATTGTTGCTACGACAGATTTGACTAATCTTCCAAAGCAAGATTTATTAGTGATTGCTGTTAAATACGGACATTTGCAAAAACTCTACAATCAATTAGCCTTATTCTCAAATGATATGCCGTTGCTTTTTATGCAAAACGGCTTAGCGCATTTTGAGGAGGCGCTACTATTGCCGCAAAAAAATATCGCCTTTGGTTCAGTGACCTTTGGAGCTCAATTGTTGGACCAATCAACGGTTCATCATAGAGGAGTAGGGCTATGTAAAATAGCGATAGAACGAGGAGAACACCGGGCCTTTCAACAGCTACTACAATTACAACATTCCTTATTTCCTATTGAATTGGCTAGTAATGCAGAGCAAATGCTTTTTGCAAAAGCGGTACTTAATAGCTTAATTAATCCATTGACAGCTGTTTTGCAAGTAAAGAACGGAGAGTTAGTGGCTAATCAACAAGCATTTTTACTGCTAGAAAGTATTTATCGAGAGCTTACGGAAGCTTTTGAAGATATTGAACTCACCATATCTTTTAGTGATGTGATAGACTTATGTAGGAAAACGGCCAACAATACTTCATCTATGCTAGCGGATCGTCTGCAGGGGAGAAAAAGTGAAATCGAAACAATTGTTGGTGTCATTCTAAATAAAGCTTTAGCAAACGGTCATAATTTACCTACTTTGCGTACTTTATATCATCAAGTGCTTGCAATAGAGGAGAGCGGTGAAAGAAGTTGAAAGACCTTTTACATATAGTTATTAGTATCATTATTTTTTGTCCAATTGTTCTTTTCATAATTGTTTATCTGGTTGGCAGGAAAGTTAAAATTCGTGGCACACATGCTTTTGGTGCAGCCTCTGATGTTACGACATTGTGCTTGTTTTTTTCTGTTCCGTTAGCTATCGGTGTGCTTTGGCGTGTGAATGTTGGGGCGCTTTTGGTGATACTCGCGATAATGATGGCCATGATTTTTACATATATTGATTGGCGGACTAAAAAGGAAATAGAAGTAAAGCCGTTATTAAAGAAAATTTGGCGTTTTTTATTCTTAATACTTAGTACAGCTTATCTAGTGATATGTATCGTGGGTGTTATTCAATCCATTATGGAATATTTACAGGTTGTCTAAGCATTTTCTTTTCATGTTGAAGCTTTAAGCGTTAAAATAATAGCATTAAAATAGTTATAAAAATCATTCTATGGGGATGAGAATATTGATTGCATTCATAAACCTTCGTAACTAGAAGCGTAGTTCAGTGACATAGGAAGTGAACCAGCACGTGTATTTTGTACCAAAAGCAAAGTTAGGTATAGAAAATCCTTCTTGAGGGAGAACGATGGCTTTTAAATCGAAATGTCTGCTGCAACATTGTTGCCTCAAAGCCGCTAATGGATGCCGCGGATTTTTTTGAGCAATTTGAATGTCAAGGCGACATTGAAAGCCTCATGTGCATAGTATGAATGAAATTCAATTTCTTGTTATGAGTAAGGAAATGATTTAGTGAGTAGAGGAGTTTATGTTAAATGAAACTGGAGTCAATCCAAGTACCTATAAAAAATCATGTACTAGCAGATTACTGGTCGCCAAATACTGCCATTCATCAATTTTTTGAGTATGAATACAATGATCAAGCTTTTGAGAAAAGAGCGGAGCATTTAGCGCGAAATTCCCGTGATCAAAAAGAATTAACAACAATCATCCGTCAATTTATGGAGCCGCTGGGGTTATCAAAAAAAGCGAATGAACATTTAGAACAACTAGAGCAAGGAGCTATGGTAATAGTTGGTGGACAACAAGCAGGTATCTTAACAGGCCCTCTTTACTCCGTTCATAAAGCTATTTCAGTTATTGCATTAGCGAAAGAGCAAAGTACGAAGCTTCAACAGCCTGTTATTCCTGTTTTCTGGATCGCTGGAGAAGATCATGACTTAGAAGAAATTAATCACACCTATACGGTTCATGGGGAATTGCTGAAAAAAAGAGCTTATGGAGAGCGATCTAGACGTAAAACGATGGCTTCTGCAACAGCCCTAAACAAAGAGTCGATGACGCAATTAATTAATACAATTATTCGTGATATTGGAGAAACAGAGTATACAGAAACGCTGATTAAGCAATTAGTTGACGCATTGAATAATAGTGAAACATTTACAGATTTCTTTGCCTGTCTAATGAATCAATTGTTCAAAGAGGAAGGTTTATTATTAATCGATGCCGCCAACTTTCAATTCCGTCAATTTGAACATAAATATTTTGCTCAAATCATTCAATCCAATGAAGAAATTGCTAGAGTAGTAACGGAAAAGGAGCAAGAGCTTGAACGTGCTGGCTATGGTAAGCCTATTTTAGCAACATATGAAGCCGCTAATTTATTTTACGTAGAAGATGGGGAGCGACATCTTTTAGAAAGAAAAAATGATCTGTTTGTTAATTTAGCGGCAAACCTTAAATTTACACAAGAAGAGCTATTAGAAGTGGCGCATAATCATCCAGAACGTTTAAGTAATAACGTAGTAACTCGCCCGTTGATGCAGGAGATGACATTACCAGTATTAGCGTTTGTTGGAGGTCCAGGAGAGCTAGCTTATTGGGCGACACTGAAAAATGCATTTTCGGTGTTAGATTTACAAATGCCGATTTTTGCTCCGCGCCTACATATTACTATTGTCACTCGTCATGTAGAGCAATTATTACGTGAGCATCAACTAACTGTTACTGACGTATGGGAAGGGAAAGCATTACACCTGAAAGAACGTTTTATTGCAGATGTCCAGGACAGTGAAGCCAAACGTCAAATCCAAGCTATGCAGCAGTTGTTAGTAGAAAAATATGAAGAGCTAGCCTCCTATTTAGAGAAACAGCATCTGCAATTAGATAAGATTCTTGAGAAAAATCAAGAAAATCATGCGAAACAATTTGACTATTTACAGCAAAAAATTGAACAAACTGTATTAGGTAAGCATGAAACGACGATTCGTAAATTTATGACACTGCAAAATGAATTATATCCTAATGATGGTTTCCAAGAGAGATCCTTTAATCCATATCAATATTTCAATGAGTTTGGACCTATGTTAATTACTGAAATGTTGAAGCAAAATTATAGCATCGGTAAACACCACTATTTACTTTATTTATAAAATTAATAAATAGATACTTTTTACCTAAGTAGTAATTTGATATCCTGTGAATTTGATGAATAATGTCGAGATAAATAGTATTTAAAGAGCTATCCTACTAGGGGTTGCTCTTTTTTTATATCATTTAGCATATGTCAAAAAAATTCCTAAAGGTCTAATTGCATATTAAGCGATAAAATGTCAAGTTTTTTTTAAAAAAAGTGGAGGAAAGTGGGGGGATGTGGTACATTATTTAATAAAGTGGGGTGAGTAGTATGTTCATGGGAGAATATCAACACTCCGTTGATGCGAAAGGGCGATTAATCGTACCGGCAAAATTTCGTGAAGCTTTAGGCGAAACGTTTGTTGTCACAAGAGGTCTCGATAACTGTCTATTTGGCTATCCTATGAATGAATGGCGAAAACTCGAAGAGAAATTAAAAGGTTTACCAATGACCAAAAAAGATACACGAGCATTTGCGAGGTTTTTCTTTTCTGGAGCAACAGAGGTAGAGATAGACAAGCAGGGGCGTATCAATATCCCAACTACTCTTATGCAACATGCGCATCTAGTAAAAGAATGTGTGGTGTTGGGGGTTTCAAATCGAATCGAGATTTGGGCTAAGGATGCTTGGGAAGCTTACTTCAGTGAGTCTGAACAATCTTTTAATGAAATTGCAGAAAATATGATTGGCTTTGATTTTTAACTTGTAATAGGCATTACAACGTGATAGTTGAATGAGGTTAAGGCCTGAGAGGAGCGAGTGGTATGTTCGATCATACAACCGTGTTATTAAAAGAAACTGTTGATGGGTTGAACATAGATCCTGATGGTGTATATGTGGACTGTACACTAGGTGGTGCGGGACACAGTGAATATCTAGTACAACAATTATCAGATAAAGGCCGCTTAATTTGTTTTGATCAAGATATGACGGCTATTGAAAATGCGAAAATTAGATTAGCACCTTATATAGAGCGTGTTACATTTATCCATTCGAATTTCCGTTACTTAAAAGAAGAACTAGTAGCTCATGGCATTAAGCAGGTTGATGGTATTTTATATGACTTAGGCGTATCTTCTCCACAATTAGATACACCTGAGAGAGGCTTTAGTTATCACCACGATGCACCACTTGATATGCGTATGGATCAAACTGCAACACTGACAGCATCAGATGTTGTTAATCAATGGGCATACGAAGATCTTGTTCGTATATTTTTCCGTTATGGAGAAGAGAAGTTTTCTAAACAAGTGGCCCGTAAAATTGAAGAGGCTCGAAAAACAGCACCGATTGAAACAACTGGTCAACTTGTAGAATTAATTAAAGAGGGTATTCCAGCAGCGGCACGCCGAAAAGGTGGGCATCCGGCAAAGCGCATTTTCCAAGCAATAAGAATTGCTGTTAATGATGAGCTAGGCGCAGCAGAGGATTCATTAGTCGATGCGATTGATATGATTAACGTAGGGGGGCGCATTAGTGTCATTACGTTCCATTCATTGGAGGACCGCCTATGCAAGACAATCTTTAAGGAAGCGTCATCATTACCGGAATTACCACCAAATCTACCTGTAATTCCTGATGACATGAAGCCAACTTTAAAGCTTATTACACGAAAGCCTATTATTCCTTCTGATGAAGAATTGGCAGTTAATAATCGTGCGCGTTCAGCGAAGCTTAGAGTGGTGGAGAAAATTAACGACAAAGGGCGTGAGTAAATGGCAGCAGTTCGTGTAAGGCAACAGCACCAACATCAACAAGTGCAACAACCGATAACACCACCTAGTCCACAACCCACTATCATACGTCGTAAAAAAACGAACCAGAAGTTTGAAAAAACAATGCTAATTGTTTTAATTGGCATTATTGCTGTACTAGGAATACTTGTATTAAATAAACAAGCAGCGATTCAAACAACAAGTATAGACATTCAAAAAATCGAATCAGAAGCAGAAGAGATTGCGAAACAGAATGTTGACTTAACGGTTCGTGTAAGTGAACTTTCTACATACGAAAACATATGGAAAAAAGCCAAAGAACTCGGTTTAACTCAAAATGAGAAAAATGTAAAGGTAGTGCCGGGAGAATGAAAAAAAAGAGATTTCGATTCCAATGGGGAGCCTTTCTATTATTAATTTTTTATGGAGGGCTCTTTTTTCTATTATTCACAAGAATGGTGACATTACAGGCTACAGGTGAAGTGGAAGGACAAGAGCTTGCAGCGAGAGCAGCAGCTAAGTATGGTAAGGAAAGTGTAATTACAGCTAATCGTGGAAAGATTTATGATCAAAATGGACAAGTAATTGCAGAAGATACATTAAGTTATCGCATGATTGCCATTGTAAGTGAAAAGGCTACAACAGATCCTAAGAATCCCCGACATGTAGTGGATTCGGAGAAAACGGCAAAAATACTAGCGAAATATATTCCAGCGATGAAGGAAAAGGAAGACGAGATTGTTAAAAAATTGAACAATCGATATAGAAGTGATGGTGAACCTTTATATCAAGTTGAGTTTGGTAGTGCAGGCCGCGGCATTAGTCACGAGGTCATGAGTAAAATAAAGGAAGAAAAATTACCAGGAATTCTCTTTGTGAGTGACTTAAAACGGTATTATCCAAATGGTGTATTTGCCTCTCATTTAATTGGCTATGCTCTCAAAAAAGATAATGAAGATGGCACGGTTACAACCAAGGGGGAAATGGGTCTAGAATATACGTATGATAAAGAATTAACAGGCGTTAATGGCAAAGTAGAATATGAGACAGATGCTTTCCGCTATTTGCTTCCAAACAGTGAGAAAATGATTACACCTGCAAAAAATGGGGACGACATTTATTTAACACTTGATAAAACAATCCAAAGCTTCTTAGAGGAAGCAATGACAAAGGTTGAACAGGAATATAACCCTGAGTCCATGACCGCGGTAGTAGCAGATCCGAAGACTGGAAAGATTTTAGCAATGTCACAGCGTCCTACATTTAACCCAGAAACACGTGAAAGTCAAAACATGAAGTGGCTGAACGAGGTGATTGAGGAGACAATTGAGCCTGGCTCAACGATGAAAACATTCACGCTTGCTTCAGCTATCGATACGGGAAAATGGACACCGAATGATTCATTTATGTCAGGTTCATATACAGTATTTGACCGTACGATTCGAGATCACAATAGATATGGTTGGGGTCCAATTACTTATTTAGAAGGCTTTCAACGCTCTGCCAATACTGGTATGGCCCATTTATTAACTAAGATTGGCGATGACGTATTTATTGATTATCTGGACCGCTTTGGTTTTGGGCACAAAACGGGAATTGATTTACCGAATGAAGCAGCGGGTACTATTTTAACAAAGTATCCTATTCAACGAGTAACAACAACTTATGGCCAAGGTTCAACAGTTACACCTATTCAGTTAATCCAGGCAATGACTGCTATTGCGAACGATGGCAAGATGATGCAGCCATATGTTATCGACCGTATTGTTGATTCTTCTACAGGGAAAATTATTCAAAATCATGAGCCTGTTGAGAAAGGTCAACCAATTAAAGCTGATACAGCGAAACAAGTACGAGAAATCCTAGCCTCAACATTAACATCAAAACATGGGACAGCGAAAGATTTTATATTGGAGGATTATGAGGTTGCAGGGAAAACGGGGACTGCCCAAATTCCAAAAGCTAGTGGTGGATATCTTTCAAACCAATACCTTTATTCATTTTTAGGCTTGGCTCCTGTAGATGATCCACAGCTAATTGTATATGTCTCAGTGAAAAAACCTAAGCTGAACAATGAGCTTGGATCGGTACCAGTATCAAAAGTCTTTAATCCAGTTATGTTAAATAGCTTAAAGCACCTTAATATCAACCCAGACGATGTTCAACATGTTAACAAAGTCAGCATTCAGGACTTTACAGGTCAAAGTGCTGAAGCGGTTGAAGTAGAATTAGCCAATGATGGTTTACAACCAATTGTTGTTGGTAGTGGTGGTAAAGTTATTGAACAATATCCAACGAACACTCAAAAACTGGTAAAAGGTAGTTTTGTATTTTTAAAGACAGATGGCGAGGTAACATTGCCAGACTTTACGAATTGGTCATTACGTAATTTACTAGTCTTTAAATCTATGACTGGACTAGAGATGGAAATATTCGGTGAAGGTTTTGTAGCAAGTCAAAGCGTTTCAGCTGGAACCGTCATCACTGATAGTTCCCCCATTGTTGTCAAGCTCAAAACACCTGCTGAAAGCTTTGTACAAGACGTTGAAGCTGCCTCTGAGGGTGAAGTTGAAGAAGTAGAGGATGAATAATACTGAATAGAAGTCCACTTTATTTCATACGTTGTAAAAAACAAGGTGTGATGTCGAATGAAGTGGATTTCTATCCATTCTAAAAAGCGTTTACGTATTTTATATGTGTTGTTTATGTTCGTAGCAGTGGCAATTGTTGTTAGGTTGTTCTTTTTGCAAGTGTTAGATCAAAAAGAATTGACTACCAAGGCAGAGGAGAACTGGGACAGGGAAATTCCCTTTGCGAATGAACGAGGGCATATAACAGATCGAGATGGAGAGAGTATTGTAACTAATAAGCTAGCGCCTACATTATATTTCATGCCTTCACAAAGTAATGATATTGAAGGAGCTGCTGAAAAAATTGCCCAGGTTCTCGAAGTGGATAAGGCGAAGCTATTAGAGAAAATGCAAAAAAAAGCTTACTTAGTGAAACTAGCACCTGAAGGCAAAAATATATCTTATGAAAAAGCAGTAGAATTACAAGGTATGCAAATTGAAGGGTTGTATAGTGGTGTTGATTATTCTAGGGATTATCCTTACGGCACGCTATTATCTCGATTTTTAGGTTTTACGGGGTATGATGCCCAAGGATTAGCTGGAATTGAATATGAATATGATAAATTTCTGCAGGCTAATTCTTCTGCGATCCGTCTCTTTACAGATGCAAAAGGTAATAATTTGCCTAATGTTTCAAGTGCTTGGAAAGCAGGAGAGGATGGGGCTACGATCGAGCTAACAATTGACGTTGATGTACAGCAAGTCGTAGAGCGTGAAATATCGCAAGCAATGAAGCGCTATGAAGCTGACCAAGCACTAGCGATTGCGATGAATCCAAACACTGGCGAAATTTTGGCATTAGCCTCTTATCCTACTTTTCATCCAGCTGAATATCAATTAGTAGAGCCAGCCATCTACAATCGAAATTTACCTGTATGGATGACGTATGAGCCAGGTTCTACTTTTAAAATTATTACCCTTAGTGCTGCGTTGGAAGAAAACCTAGTGGATTTGGAGCATGAAACCTTTTATGATCCAGGTTATACAATGGTGGCGGGAGCAAAGCTTCGCTGTTGGAAACGTGAAGGACATGGGCATGAAACATTTTTAGAGGTGGTTGAGAACTCCTGTAACCCAGGCTTTATAGAATTAGGACAGCGTCTAGGCAATGAGCGACTACTACAATATATTAAAGACTTTGGTTTTGGACAAAAGACAGGGTCTAATATTGCTGGTGAAGCATCTGGTATTTTATTTTCTAAGGATGCCTTTGGTCCTGTTGAGCAGGCCACGACTTCATTCGGGCAAGGGGTAGCCGTGACACCTATTCAACAAGTTCAAGCAGTAGCTGCTGCCATAAATGGAGGCAAGCTTTATACGCCATATGTTGTGAAAAAGGTATTTAATCCAAATACAGGAGAAGTCATACAGGAAACGCAACCAGTTGTTAAAAATCAGGTAATTCGTGAAGAAACCTCTGCTAAGGTTCGAGGTGCTTTGGAATCAGTAGTAGCGAATGGTTCAGGTCGACAAGCCTTTCGAGATGGACTGCGAATTGGTGGTAAAACTGGAACAGCACAAAAAGTTGAAAATGGCCGTTATAAAAGTGGAGAATACATCGTATCTTTTATTGGCTTTGCACCAGCAGACAATCCGCAAATTGTTGTCTATGTAGCTGTTGACAATCCGAAAAAGACAACCCAGTTTGGTGGTGTTGTAGCAGCACCTATAGTGGGGCAAATTATTGAGGATGTTGCGCCTTTTGTAGGTATTGAAAAATCGAAGGAACAACTGGAAAAGGATTATCGTTATGGTGACCCAATTACTGTGAAGGTACCGAATTTTATTGGTCAAACAAAGGATGATATTGCCAAGCAATTTTATCCATTCCGTATTGAATGGCATGGAGAAGGGACTAAAATTGGTAATCAATTACCTGAAGTGGATAGTGTTATCAAACAAGATGGTACCATTCATTTATATTTGGAGAACTAAAATAACTTTACCTTTAAAAAATGGGAAAGAACCACTATTATTATGAAGGGTAGTAATAATAAAATGAAAGTTAATGCTTTTTTCTTAAAGAAGAAAGTGAAACAAGATTTAAAGGAGATTTTTCAATGAAACTCGCAACAACACTTACCATTTTAGCTCTTGCTTTTATAGTAACAGTTATCCTGGCACCAATTAGTATTCCACTTCTTCGTCGTCTAAAGTTTGGGCAAAGTATTCGAGAAGAGGGACCAAAATCACATATGAAAAAAGCTGGTACACCAACAATGGGAGGAATCATTTTCTTAATATCCATCCTCCTAACAACTGTTGGTGTAGGTAGCTTTTTAGATTTATTAACGACACAGACCGTAGTACTTTTATTAGTATTAGCAGGATTCGGCTTAATAGGTTTATTAGATGATGGTTTAAAGGTTGTATTTAAAAGAAATTTAGGTTTAACCTCTCTTCAAAAATTGATTGGTCAAATTGTTATTGCTATTCTTGCGTATTTTCTTCTACATGTAGGATCGTTTGATACAACGTTAGCTATTCCATTTACGGAGTGGACAATTGATCTTGACGTATTCTATGTAGCCTTTTTAATTTTTTGGTTAGTAGGCTTCTCCAATGCAGTGAATTTGACAGATGGACTAGACGGGCTAGTGGCGGGTACTGCCTCCATTGCCTTTGCAGCATTTGGTGTTATTGCGCTATTCCAAAGTCAGGCAGATATTGCACTATTTTCGTTTGCTGTAACAGGTGCTTTATTAGGCTTTTTATTATTTAATGCAAATCCTGCAAAGGTATTTATGGGGGATACGGGGTCATTAGCATTAGGTGGAGCATTGGCTATGGTATCTGTCTTAGTAAAAGAAGAATTCTTGCTTTTACTAGTTGGCTTAGTGTTTGTTATCGAAACACTTTCCGTTATTTTGCAGGTAGGTAGCTTTAAGCTTCGAAAAAAGCGTATTTTTAAAATGAGCCCTATTCATCATCATTTTGAATTATCAGGTTGGTCAGAATGGAAAGTAGTGCTTGTCTTCTGGTCAACTGCCTTAGCAGTAGCATTAATTGCAGTCTTATCGGAGGCGTTCTAATGAAAAACTATACTGATTTACAACATAAAAAAGTACTTGTGTTAGGTCTAGCAAAAAGTGGTGTGGCCGCTGCTGAAATTTTACATGAGCTTGGTGCATTTGTAACAGTAAATGATTCAAAACCATTTGATGAAAGTCCAGATGCACAAGGGCTATTACAGAAGGGGATTACAGTAATTTGTGGTCGCCATCCTGAAGATTTACTTGATGAAGGCTTTGAGTTAGTGGTAAAAAATCCAGGTATACCTTATAGCAATCGAATTGTGGCTGATGCCCTTAGTCGAGAGATTCCAGTCTGGACAGAGATTGAGCTAGCTTTTTTAATTAGTGATGCACCATTTATTGGTATAACAGGCTCAAATGGCAAAACAACGACGACAACTTTAATATTCGACATGTTAAGTAAAGGAAGTAAAAATCCGTTAATTGCTGGAAATATTGGAACAGTTGCTTGTGGCGTCGCAAAAGAAGCGAATCAAGATGACATCATTGTAACAGAATTGTCTTCATTCCAATTGATGGGGATCAAAACGTTTAAGCCTAAAATTGCTATTTTGACGAATCTTTATGATGCGCATTTAGACTATCATGGAACATTTAATAACTATGCTGAAGCGAAGTTTGGCGTAACTCGTAATCAAGATGACAGTGATTATTTTATTTATAATGCCGACCAACCGATTGTGGTTGGATATGCAGCACAATCTCATGCACAGAAGATTCCATTCAGTTCGAAGGGGCGTACTGCAAATGGGATTAGTGCAGATGATACAACAATTTATTGGCAAGGGGAACCATACATGGATCGCGCGAACATTGCCTTGCCTGGTAAGCATAATTTAGAAAACATCTTAGCAGCCGTGGCAGCCTGTATTTTAGTTGGTTGTGACAAAGAGAAGATGGAAGAGGTTTTAGCGACATTTGGTGGAGTTAGACACCGTACACAATTCGTACGTGAATGGAACGGTCGAAAGATTTACAACGACTCTAAGGCAACCAATTGTTTAGCGACAAAGAGTGCTTTAGATGCTTTCCAAGCTCCTGTCATTTTACTCGCAGGTGGCTTAGATCGTGGACATTCTTTCGAAGAACTTCGCCCTTGTATGAGTCATGTAAAGGGTGTTGTTGCGTTTGGAGAAACTGGCTTACGATTTGTAGAATTTGCAAAATCGTGTGGTGTCCAACAAACCGTCATTGCTCAAAATGTAGAAGACGCTGTTCAATATGCAGCACCGATGTCTGCAGAAGGAGATGTTATTTTACTATCTCCAGCATGTGCAAGTTGGGATCAATATGACAGCTTTGAAATACGTGGAGATGTTTTTATTGATGCTGTAATGAAGCTGTAATGAGCCTGTAACTATTTTAGAATATACTTGACTTGGAAGGATGGCATTACTGAGAGGTAAAGAAAGCTACTTATTGCTCGTCACAACTTTGATGCTATCAATAATCGGCATTATTTTCGTCTATTCTGCAGGTACCTACTGGAGTGCCGTTCATTATAGTGGAAAAATGCCGTTTTATATGAAGCAAAGCGTATACTTTGTGGTAGCCATTGTCGTATTTTTAATCACGATTCGATTAAATATTCTGAGAGAGCAGTCCTTTTGGAAAATGGCCTATATATTTTCGTTAATTTTACTCGTTCTCGTACTGATTCCTGGTATAGGATTGGTGCGAAATGGTTCGCAAAGCTGGATTGGTGTAGGTCCATTAACAATACAGCCAGCAGAGCTAACGAAAATTACCGTCATTGTGTACTTGAGCCATATATTAGCCCAACATAAAACGGGCACTCCTGTTGTTAACTGGCGACATGGTTTTATCCTGTTACTTCCTGTTGTTCTTATCATGTTGCAGCCGGATTTTGGCTCAGTATTTATTCTCGTTGTATCTGTGTTTTTATTGTTTTTTGTCGCTGGCTATCCTCTAAAACTATACGCCATGATTATGCTAGCTGGTGTCGCGGGATTAGTAGGTCTCATAGCGACAGCACCATATCGTCTAAAGCGTATAGAAGCATTTCTTGATCCATGGGCTGATCCCTTGGTTAGTGGGTTCCAAGCGGTGCAATCTTTAATGGCTATCGGTCCAGCAGGGATTTTTGGGCATGGCTTTGGACAAAGCCGACAAAAGTTTCTGTATTTACCAGAGCCTCAAAATGACTTTATTTACGCCATTATTTTAGAAGAAGTCGGATTGATTGGTGGCCTCGTTATTTTAGCGCTTTTTATACTAACGATCTATGCAGGCTATAGATTTGCTGTACAGGCTAAAAACCGAACGTCCTATTATGCGATTATTGGGCTAGTCACAATGCTTATGGTGCAAGCTTTTCTAAATATAGCTGTAGTAATAGGTTTAGTGCCAGTAACGGGTGTTACATTACCTTTTATTAGCTATGGTGGAACATCTTTAGTAACAATGTGGTTAATAATAGGTATTATTTATCAATTAGCGAAATAAATATAAAGGAGGAGTACTTTTGTGGAGAAAGTAATTGATATAGAAGAACGCATACCTACGCTAAAAAAGCGACGAAAAAAGCGTACAAACCGGAAATTTATAGTGCTAATATTACTTTTCTTTATTGTGTTAGCAGTACTCCTTTATTTTCAATCTCCATACAGTAGCATCAATAAAATCACAGTCAATGGTGCTAAGCTAGCGAATGACCAATATTATTTGGAGGCAAGTACTCTATCACCAGGAAAATCAATGTGGAGTTTCAAAGTGGAAGATATTGAGCAGATTTTATTAAAGGATAAATGGGTAAAAGAAGTACATGTTAACCGTAACTGGTTACAAGGCGTAACAATTGATATTAAAGAATGGAAAAAAGTTGCGTACTTAGCTGGGGACGGGACTTATTATCCTTTGCTAGAAAACGGTAAGCGCTTTGAACAAAAGGGAAATGATACACCCATTGATGCACCTGTTTTTATCGGGATAACCGGTGAAAAGACAATTAATAAGCTTGTTGAGCAGCTAGCACAATTAAAGCCCGAAGTATTAGCTTTAATTTCTCAGGTTAACACGAATAGTAATGAAGCAAATCCAAATGCAGTCAAGCTTTATATGAATGATGGCTACGAAGTACGTGCTGTTATTCAGACACTAGCGGAAAAGTTAAATTACTACCCCTCTATTGTCGCACAAATTGCTAACTTAGAAAAAGGTGTGATTGATTTAGAGGTTGGTTCATACTATCGTCCTTTTAACGAGGAATACAACAAGATTAGTATTGACATGGAAGCAAATGCAGATGGTGAAATGGTTAACCAGGAAGTGACAGAAGATGAACAACAAGAAGACGAATAGCAAAGGTAGTTTTTTTACTAGAAAACAATTCGAATTACTAATTGTTTGTATAACAACAGGATTTATCATCGGCTATTCATACAACCAGGCGAAAGATAATCGAGAGGCAGGCACTATTAATTCTGAGCTTTTTGAGCAAGAAGATTCTTATCGTGAGGAGTTAATCACTCAACAAGAGCGCAATAAAGAACTCACGGAAGAAGTAAATAATTTACAAGAACAAATTCGAAAGTATGAAAAATCCTTTGCATCAAACGAAAAGGACTATAAGAAGCTTGTTGAGCAAGCAGAAGATTTACGGCTTTTACTCGGTGAACTAAAGAGTGAGGGGAAGGGCATACGCATAACCCTTCAAGATGGAGACTATGATCCAAAATCCTTAAATCCAAATGATTATATTGTTCATGAAAGTCATGTATTTAAATTGTTAAATGAACTAAAAATTTCAGGCGCGCAAGCTATTGCTATTAATGGACAACGTGTATTAGCGAGTTCTTATATTCGCTGTAATGGCCCAGTAATAACAATTGATGGTACACAACATCCAGCTCCGTTTGTGATCGAAGCGGTTGGTGATTCAGATACATTAATAGCTTCTTTAAACTTAAACGGGGGCGTTGTAGATCAATTATTAAATGACAATATTGTGGTGTCCCTTGAAGAAAATCAGAAGCTTACCATGCCAAAAGTAAAAATAGAAAGTTAGGACAAGTTCTATACTTTAAACTTCATGTTTAATTTAGCCTCCAGTTATATAGTCGATTGTAGAAAATTATACAATTCAAAGTCGTATTCTGAGGGGCATACGATACGTCTAGGAGGGGCTATTTTGAAAAGAAATATGTACACCCGAATAACGATCGTGCTATTTATTATCGGTTTGATGATAGCGGTACAATACAATACCATACAAAAACCAGCTGAGCGAGATACACGAGATATTTGGGCAATAAGAGAGGAATTGGCACAAGAAAAACAAAGACATTCCGCACTACTGGCAGAAATTCGCTCACTTCATGAAGTAGTGGATCGCTATGAGCAATCTGAAAAAGTAAATCAGCAAGCAGCCTTAAATGAAACATTAAATCGTTTAAAGCTACAAGCAGGATTAACAGAAGTTATAGGGCCAGGTGTTGTACTTCGAGTTGAACCTGCACCTGAACTGATAGAAATGGGCTATGAAATTAAAGAGATTTCACCCGATTTGTTAACTCAATTATTGAATACCCTTTTTAAGAACAATGCTACTAATGTCTCAATTGATGGTAACCGTGTAGTACAAACAACAGCCATACGGGATATCAATGGTAAGACGACAGTAAACAGTATACCACTGTCTTCGCCTTCATTTGAGATATTTGTTGGGACAAGCGATTATAAAGCAGCGCAAAAAATGTATAATTCCTTGCAGGCCTCAACATTTATAGACTCATTTTATTTAGACAATTTTAATTTAGTAATTGAAGAACCAATTGAACAGTTACAACTTCCAGCATTTGATCAGCCGTTGACAAATGATTATTTAGCAGAGGTAAAAAAAGGAGATTAATATATGTGGCTACCATTTTTAGGTTTGATATTTGGACTTGCCCTTGGCTTGTTAACAAATATACAAATCCCCTCTATGTATGAAAATTATCTGTCAATAGCTGTTTTAGCAGCTTTAGATACATTATTTGGAGGTATTCGTGCTCAATTACAGCAAGTTTACGATGATAAAGTTTTTGTATCAGGATTCTTTTTTAATATAGTTCTAGCAGCAGGATTAGCTTTTATAGGAGTGAATTTGGGGATAGATTTGTATTTAGCAGCGATTTTCGCTTTTGGAGTACGTTTATTCCAAAATATAGCAATTATTAGGCGTATATTACTAACTCGGTTAGATGAGAAACGTCACAAGCGGAAAAAAACTTCCATAGAATGAGAGAAAAATTGACCAAAATACTCGATTTGCTTAGACATTATGCCAAATTTACAATAGAATGAAAACAAGAGCATTTTTCAAGGAGGTGCAGCGAATTGAATCAGCAAGATTTATACATTTCCCTTGATATTGGGTCCTCCTCTGTCAAGGTATTAATAGGTGAAATGAGTGACGGGCAATTACATGTAATTGGCGTCGGAAATGTAAAGTCGAATGGAGTTCGAAAAGGTGCAATTGTTGATATTGATGCAACAGTACAATCTATTCGAAAAGCAATAGAACAGGCCGAACGAATGACTGGTTATCAAATCCATGAAGTCGTTTTAGGCGTTCCAGCTAACCAGACGATGTTACAGCTAGTTAAAGGTGTTGTCGCTGTAAATAGTGAAAATAGAGAAATTACAGATGATGATTTAGACAGAGTGGTAGAATCTGCACAAGTCATGTCAATACCTCCTGAACGTGAATTAGTTAACATCATTCCAAGACAGTTTATTGTGGACAACCTTGATGAAATTAAAGATCCTCGTGGTATGATTGGCATCCGTCTTGAAATGGATGCAACAATGATAACGACATCCAAAACGCTTTTACACAATGTTCTTCGCTGTGTTGAGCGAGCGGGTTTAAGTATACGAGAAATATATTTGCAGCCATTAGCATCAGGCTACTTTGCATTAACAGAAGATGAAAAAAACCAAGGAACTGCCTTTATTGACTTAGGTGGCGGATCTACAACAATTGCAGTTTTTGAAGAGGGATTATTAACGCATACGGGTGTCATACCAGTTGGTGGTGATCATATAACGAAAGATATTTCAATCGTTTTAAAAACACCAACAGAACAAGCAGAACAAATTAAACACCAGTTTGGACATGCCTTTTATGATGACGCATCAGATGACGAACTCTTTGAAGTGCCTGTCGTGGGTACAGATTCTACTGATCAGTACAGCCAACGATTTATATCGGAGATTATTGGTGCTAGATTAGAAGAATTACTAGAGTTAGTTATAGATGAATTAGCACGTTTAGGTGTTAGAGATTTACCAGGCGGTGTAGTTTTAACTGGTGGTGTTGCAAAGCTTGAGGGGATTGCCCAATTAGCACGTCAAATTCTACAAACGCGTGTTAGAATCTATACACCTGATTATATCGGTGTTAGAGAGCCTTCATTTGCGACGGCAGTTGGACTTATTCGTTACGCCCATTTAGAAGATGATTTTTACGGTAAAAGTACGAATACGCAGCCTGTTGAATATGCAGTTGTAGGGGCTCAACCAGCTATAAGCAAAAAGCAAGAGTATTCTGCACCTTCAGAACCAAAAGAAAGCGTAATTGGGAGAGCAAAAAAATTATTTGATAAGTTTTTTGATTAACTAGAATGCGTAATGAATGATACAGAGTCGAGTTACCGTGGGAGGAAAAAGAGATGTTAGAATTTGATACAAGTGTTGATGAACTTGCAGTAATAAAGGTCATAGGTGTTGGTGGCGGCGGTAACAACGCTGTCAATCGAATGATAGAACATGGTGTACAGGGTGTTGACTTTATCGCAGTTAACACGGACGCACAGGCATTAAATCTATCCAAAGCGGAAGTAAGGCTACAAATTGGGGCTAAATTAACGCGTGGATTAGGTGCAGGTGCAAATCCAGAAGTAGGAAAAAAAGCTGCTGAAGAGAGCAGAGAACAGCTAGAAGAGGTTTTACGAGGCGCCGATATGGTATTCGTGACTGCTGGTATGGGCGGCGGAACGGGTACTGGTGCAGCTCCAGTGATTGCACAAATTGCGCGTGAATTGGGAGCCCTAACAGTAGGTGTTGTCACACGTCCATTTACTTTTGAAGGTCGTAAACGTCAAACCCAAGCAATCGGTGGCATTGGCGGTATGAAAGAAGCAGTAGATACACTGATTGTAATACCAAACGACAAGCTACTACAAATAGTTGATAAATCAACACCAATGTTAGAAGCCTTTAGAGAAGCCGATAATGTATTACGTCAAGGTGTACAAGGTATTTCAGATTTAATTGCTACGCCTGGTCTTATTAACTTAGACTTTGCAGACGTGAAAACGATTATGTCCAACAAAGGTTCAGCTTTAATGGGAATTGGTATTGCAACAGGTGAAAACAGAGCTTCTGAGGCTGCAAAGAAAGCTATTTCAAGTCCATTGCTTGAATCATCCATTGATGGTGCTAAAGGTGTCCTTATGAACATTACAGGTGGTTCAAATCTTAGCTTATTTGAAGTACAAGAAGCAGCAGATATCGTAGCTTCTGCATCAGATGAAGAGGTAAATATGATTTTCGGTTCTGTAATTAATGAAAATCTTAAAGATGAAATCATTGTTACAGTTATTGCGACAGGCTTCACCGAGGAAGCTTTACAACAACAACGACCTACAGCAAAACAGACACTGAATATGAACAGACAATCTGCTCCACAGCAACAAGCACCTATTCGTGAACAACGACAAGAAATGCATGTTCAACATGAGCAGCCACGTCAAAATCAGCAAAATTATGCACAGGATGACATGCTTGAGGTTCCGGCATTTTTACGTAACCGCAAAAATCGTGGTTAATTAACTTCTAAAAAGCTCGTATTTTACATATGTAAAATACGAGCTTTTTATATTGACTGCCATAATGTTCAAATGTGTAAGGAAACCATGTTTTTTGTCAAAACATTTTTAGGAAATGATGCGATTGTTTGACAATATTTGTGGGAGTAACGTGCTAACTTTGTAAGTAGGAGGCGGCTGTTATGTATGGAGAATGGCTGGTGCTCATTAATACGCTTTTTAATCTAGCGATACTCACGTTTACGGCAAGAGTAACAGGAGTCCTTGTAAAAAATTCAAGATTATTAATGAGTTCTATTTGTAGTAGTTTTGTAGCTGTCATTGGCGGTCAAATGCTGTGGACGACAATTCTTAGTTTTATATTGTTAATTGGTATAGCGTTTCACTTTAAGATTCGAAGCTTTCAGAAGCAAGGACCGATTGTGTTAACAGCAACGATCGTTATTGGCGGATTGTTAACAGCACTACAACCTTTTTTAAAAAATCTTTCTGCCACCCATTTCATTATGATTTGCTTTTTGCTTGCAGTTTTAAATCTTATTGCATTTTATAAGCAATGGGGTTTTGTAAAGTTAGAACGCTTAAGTGGTCAATTTGTATTTGATACAACTTTAACAATCTTTGGGGCAAAGATACCACTTTCTGCCTTTGTAGATACTGGAAATCAAGCTATTGAGCCATTATCAGGAAAGCCGGTTCATTTTGTTTCCTATACTGCTTTGAGACCACATTTACCTTCAGCGTTCCGGGAAGCATTAATGGAATGGCAAGAAACAGATCCGTACAATGTATCTATGTTTTCAGAAGATTATCAGCGTTATATACGATTTATTCATGTCAATACAGTACAACAGCAAACCGTTGTCCTTGGTTTTCGCTTTGATGAGTGGCATATAAAGGGGGAGCCTTCGCAAGTGAAAATGAATGAATATATCGTATTAACCAAAAAAGCTAAAAATTTTCCACATAGCACAGCAGCAATTTTACATTTTTCAGCGCTTTCAAATAACTCATAGAGGGGGAGAACTATTGCTTCTTAGGCTACTTGCTAGCTTGAAAAAATTATGGAGTAAGTTTCGGAGTCGTGAAACGTACTATATAGGGGGAAATGATTCATTGCCAGTGCCATTAAGTCGAGAAGAAGAAGTTACAGTCATTGCATCCTTTATGAATGGTGATTTACGAGCTAGAGACACACTAATTGAACGTAATTTACGTCTTGTTGTTTATATTGCTAGACGTTTTGATAATACGGGAACGCCAATCGAAGACTTAATCAGTATTGGCTCCATTGGTTTAATAAAGGCAATTGAGACGTTCAATACGGATAAAAATATTAAGCTTGCAACATACGCATCACGCTGTATTGAAAATGAAATTTTAATGCATTTACGAAAAACAAGTCGTATGAAGGGTGAAGTATCCTTAGATGAGCCACTAAATTCTGATGCAGATGGAAATGAATTATTACTGTCAGATATTTTAGGAACAGAAGAGCACATTATTTTAGATAATGTGGAGAAAAAAATTGAACGTCAGCATATGTTCCACGCTATTAATTTACTAGGTGCGCGTGAACGTTATATTATGGAATGTCGCTTTGGTCTCAATGGAAAAGTTGAAATGACACAAAAAGAAGTTGCAGATCATTTAGGCATATCGCAATCATATATTTCCCGTTTAGAAAAGAAAATTATTCAAGATTTACGTGAAAATTTAAATCAACCAATTTCTTAGAAAGGGAAATTTATCCTACCTAAAATTGGTCGCAGCTTTTGTGCATATTCTTGTTTCTCTCGGACAAACTGATGTCACGGTTTAGTCAGAGAATAACATCCGGAGGAATCGAATATGCGAACAAAAGTAGATCTTTGCGGCTTAGATACATCGACTTTGCCAATTCTAAAGCACGAGGAAATGAAGGAACTCTTCATCCGATTACAAGCTGGAGAAACAGAGATTAGAGAAGAGCTTGTGATGTGCAATTTAAGGTTAGTGCTTAGTATTGTCGGTAGATTTGCCTATAGAGGTGAACAGGCAGATGATTTATTTCAAGTAGGCTGTATTGGCCTCATGAAAGCCATTGATCATTTTGATTTAAAGCATAATGTACGATTTTCGACATATGCTGTACCAATGATTATTGGTGAAATTCGTCGCCATCTGCGTGATCATCATGCATTACGTGTATCTCGCTCTCTAAGAGATATAGCTTATAAGGCAATGCAGGCAAAAGAACAATGGATAACCGATAATTTGCGAGAACCAACGATTGAAGAAATTGCTGAGATGATTGACATGAAAAAGGAAGACGTTTTATTTGCTTTGGATGCCATTCAAGATCCAGTTTCGTTACAGGAACCCATTTATTCAGATGGCGGAGATGCTGTTTATATGATGGACCAATTACGTGATGATGATGTATCAGAGGATCAATGGGTTGCCTATGTGTCGGTAAAGGAAAGCTTGCAAAAGCTAGATGAACGTCAGCAAATGATCGTTGCCAAACGATTTTATTATGGAGAGACCCAAACTGAAATTGCCAAAGAACTTGGGATTTCTCAAGCACAAATTTCACGTCTTGAAAAAAATGCAATTGAAACAATGCAAAAAGATTACAAATAAAAAAATGCGCATCGTATAATTCGGTGCGCATTTTATCTTCATTCAATGAACAAATGATACATAAATATAAAGTAACAGCAAAGTTTGATGGTAGTAGAAATGATTATACGAAAATAAACAATAGAGGAGGTATGTCATTGCGTTTTTCGATGTTACAACAAAAAGAAGTCATAGAAGCAGGAAATGGACGATTTATAGGCTTTGTAATAGATGCTGAAGTATCAAAAGAAACAGGCTATGTGACAGCATTTTTGATTGCAGAGCCTCGCAAATATCTTGGTTTTTTTAAAGGTGAAGAGTCTGTGAGAAAAGTGTATATGAAGGATGTGCTTGTTGTTGGTAAGGATGTCATTTTAGTCAAAGCCCTTTCTTAAGACATCAGCTCATTAAAATTGTGAAATTGTATGCTGACATAGGTCAGGCTATTCATTGATAAATCAAGCATTGCTTGTTACAATAAAAGAAACTATTGTTGTAAAGTTGGGAAAAACAGTGACAAAAATCTTAACAAATTTAAACAAACTAAATGATTTAATAACAGCAGCAGAAAAAAAAGGGAATCGTGAGGGCGAAAAAGTCCAAATAATTGCCGTGACGAAGGAAGTTTCTGTTGAAAGAACACAAGAAGCAATTGAAGCAGGGCTCACTCATTTAGGAGAAAACAGACCTGAGGGCTTACATCGTAAAATTACTGAGATTCATGCTGATGTTCATTGGCATTACATTGGGTCGCTTCAAACACGTAAAGTAAAACAAGTGATTAACAGCATTGATTATTTACACTCCCTAGATCGTTTGAGTTTAGCAGAAGAAATTGAAAAAAGAGCAGAACAACCTGTTAAATGTTTTGTACAAGTAAATGTTTCTGGTGAAGAATCAAAACATGGTTTAACCATCGAAGAAGTCTTGCCTTTTGTAGAAGCATTAAAAGGTTTTACGAAGATTCAAGTTGTAGGTTTAATGACTATGGCACCAAACACCGAAAACGAAGCAATTATTCGCTCTGTTTTCAAGCAATTAAAACAATGTCAACAGCAAATAGCCGAGCAAGGATTCGCACACGCACCTTGTACCGAGTTATCAATGGGCATGTCTAATGACTTTGAAATTGCGGTAGAGGAAGGGGCTACTTTTGTTCGAGTCGGAACGGCTCTTGTTGGAAATGAAAGAGGGGAACAGGATGAGCATGAAAAATAAGATTAAAAACTTCTTTTACCTTGAAGAAGAATTAGAAGAAGAAATCACGCAAGCTCCTATTCAGCAACAACAACCCATACAACAACAGCAACCGATTCATTCAGTTAAGCCAAAAAAAATGATGAAAGAACGCAAAGCACCTATTCATGAAATCATGCCACAAAGCACAGCAACTCCTAATAACATAGTCAGTTTGCAGGCAGCTATGAGTTCTAAGGGAGCAAAAGTTGTTTTAATAGAGCCGAGAGTTTATGCAGAAGCACAAGATATCGCAGAGCATTTAAAAAATAAACGTGCAACAATTGTCAATTTGCAACGTATCGAAAGAGAACAAGGTAAACGCATTATTGATTTTTTAAGTGGCACAGTCTATGCTCTTGCTGGAGATATTCAACGTATCGGTAAAGATATCTTCCTTTGTACGCCAGATAATGTAGAAGTGACTGGTGAAATTACAAACTTTATTTTAGACGATAATTAATAGCGAGGATTGTAGTTTATATGACTTTTTTTATTATACTTGGTTATGTATCATTAGCATTTAAGATTTATTCATTCATGCTAATTGCATATATCTTAATGTCTTGGGTGCCTGCCGCTCAAAATTCAGCCATTGGTCGCATGCTTGAAAAAGTTTGTGAGCCATATTTAGGGATTTTTAGGAAATTCATTCCTCCTCTTGGTATGATTGATATTTCCCCAATTGTGGCCATCTTTATGCTGAATTTTATAGAAAGAGGGCTTTATATAGTCATTCAGAAATTATATTTTATGTTCGCTTAGAAATAAATCCTCACGTTTTGGTGGGGATTTTTTATTTATTTTAATTTTCTCCGCTACTAAAGCGACTAATAAAAAATTTTAAAACAATGACGTCCAAACGTCATTAATTGGGAATACTAAGTTTCCAACTAACAAAGCAAAATGGAACTAGTGAAAGAGGAGACAACAAGATGGAACACTTAATCCAGCATTTTCGAAAAGATGAACAGCCCTTTATTGAACAGGTAATAAGCTGGCAGCGTGAGGTTGAAGATCGTTATGCGCCTAAGCTGACAGATTTTCTTGATCCAAGACAGCGTTTTATTGTGACATCGATTATCGGGCAAGATGATACCCTACAAACTGCATGCACAGGTTTATTTGAAGAGGCAGAGAGGCAGCGTATGCTTATTTTTCCTTCTTATTATGAAGCGATAGAAGAAGACTTTCAGTTAGTGGCATTTACGATTCAATATCCAGTGAAATTTGTCCAATTACGACATCCTGATGTTTTAGGTGCGTTGCTTTCATTAGGCTTAAACCGTGGCAAATTTGGTGATATTCGTGTAAATGATCAGCAGGTGCAATTCGTTGTAGCTCAAGAGGTAGCAGAATATGTTCGGTTACATTTAACAGGTATTGGTAAAGTTAAGGTGCATATTGAGTCTTTAAAAGAAGCGGATTCCCTTATTGTAAATGAGGAAGAATGGTTGGAGGAATCCCATACAGTATCTTCCATGCGCTTAGATGTAATTATTGCAACTGTATTAAATGTATCACGCCAAAAAGCGCAAACTTTAATTACTGGGAAAAAGGTTCGTGTAAATTGGACAGAAAGAGATACAGTTGCTTTTGAATTACAAGAAGGAGATATTTTATCGATACGTGGAAGTGGTCGGGTGAAAATTATTATGACTGAAGGCCGAACTAAAAAAGATAAAATCCGTCTTCAAGTCGGTCGATTGGCCCAAAAAAGCTGAAAGTGAAGTAAATTTCATTAATTTTTACTGCTAAGTTGTCGGAACAATTGTATAATAGGAATTACGAATGTACATGTAAAGGAGAGAAGGATTGTATGCCATTATCACCTATTGATATACATAATAAGGAGTTTACAAAAGCCTTCAGAGGCTATGCTGAAGATGAAGTAAATGAATTTTTAGATCAGATTATTAAAGACTATGAAATTCTGCTTCGTGAAAAAAAGAGGTTGATAAGCAATTAGAGATGGCTTTAGAACAAGCGAGACATTTCAACTCCTTAGAAGAAACTTTGCAGAAATCTATTGTCGTTGCACAAGAAGCGGCTGATGAAGTGAGAAGAAATTCTCAAAAAGAAGCAAAGCTCATCGTAAAAGAAGCTGAAAAAAATGCTGATCGAATTGTCAATGAAGCGTTGACGAAGGCTCGTAAGGTGACGATTGAAATTGATGAGCTTAAAAAGCAATCTAAGGTATTTCGTAATCGTTTCAAGATGCTCGTAGAAGCACAGTTGGATTTACTTAATGCAGATGACTGGGATCATTTGCTGCAATATGATATTGATTTAACAGAAATTCAAGCATCTGTTGATGAAGCACAGGATTCTGAGGATATTTAACTTTTCTTTTTAATTGTTACAATTGACAAATGAAACTTGACGCGATTGTTTGAATTTCATATACTTTGTAATAGTAATTATTTTGAACAGATATGCATAAAAGCAGAGACGAAGACAGTATTTGTTAGGCGTTGTTAAGCGATTTGGGGACAGTGAGAGCCCAAACATACAACTAGCATTGAACATCACTTCTGAGCTAAATAACTGAAAAAAGTAGGTTATTTCGTGATGCACGACGTTAAACGTGCTTTTAAGAGGTAGTGCAATTTTTTGTACTACAATTAGGGTGGTACCGCGAGTAGAAGCTTCTCGTCCCTTAGTGGGATTGAGGGCTTTTTTTGTTTGTTTCCGAATCGTTTTAGATAATTTTGCCAATAACTGTCTTATGAGAATAATGTCTACCTGTTTGTGTAAAATAAAGGAGGAATTTTAATGGTTGAATACAAAGATACTTTATTAATGCCAAAAACAGATTTCCCAATGCGTGGAAATTTACCGGCGAATGAGCCAAAAATGCAAGAAAAATGGAATGGCATGGATATTAACAAATTACAGATGGAACGTACGGAAGGTCGACCAGAATATGTTCTACATGATGGTCCTCCCTATGCAAATGGTGATATCCATATCGGCCATGCTCTAAATAAAGTATTGAAGGATATGATTACACGTCATCGTTCAATGACTGGCTACCATGTCAATTATATTCCAGGTTGGGATACACATGGTTTACCAATTGAGCAAGCATTGACTAACAAAGGTGTAAAACGTAAAGAAATGTCAGTAGCAGCATTCCGCCAGCTTTGTGAAGAGTATGCTTATGAGCAAATTGACAATCAACGTGCCCAATTCCGCCGTCTAGGCATTCGAGGTGATTGGGAAAATCCATATATTACGTTAAAGCCTGAGTTTGAAGCACGTCAAATTGAAGTATTCGGTAAAATGGCGGAAAAAGGATATATCTATAAAGGGTTAAAACCGGTTTATTGGTCTCCATCTTCTGAATCTGCTTTGGCGGAAGCTGAAATTGAATATAAGGACATCAAATCCCCATCCATTTATGTAAGCTTTGCTATCAAGGATGCGAAGGGCATTGTTCCAGCAGATGCTAAATTTATCATTTGGACAACAACACCATGGACATTACCAGCAAACTTAGGGATTTCTTTGAATCCTGAATTTATCTATGTAGTAGTTGCTGTGGCTACTAAAAAATTCATCATTGCCAAAGAGTTATTAGAGTCAGTAGCAACTACGCTTGGATGGGAAGACTATGAGGTTGTACAAGAAGTAAAAGGTGAGGCATTAGATCGTATTGTAGCACAACATCCATTCTATGATCGTGAATCGCTTATCATGGTAGGTGAACACGTAACTGCTGAAGCGGGTACAGGTTGTGTTCATACAGCACCAGGGCACGGTGAAGACGATTATCATATTGGTAAACAGTATGGTTTAGGTATTCTTAGCCCTCTTGATAATAGTGGCTGTTATACAGATGAAGCACCTGGCTTTGAAGGCGTGTTTTATAATGATGCAAATAAACTTGTTACAGAAAAACTAAAAGAAGTAGGAGCTTTAGAAAAGCTTGATTTCTTTACGCACTCCTATCCGCATGACTGGCGTACGAAAAAGCCTGTTATTTACCGTGCGACACCACAATGGTTTGCATCTGTTGAAGCATTCCGTGGGGAGTTATTAGAGGCTGTAAAAGCAACAGCATTTACACCAGCTTGGGGAGAAACTCGTCTTTATAATATGATTCGTGATCGTGGAGACTGGGTAATTTCACGTCAACGTGCGTGGGGTGTGCCGATTCCGATTTTCTATGCTGAAAATGGTGAACCTATTATTACGCCTGAAACAATTAGTCATGTCTCAGCATTATTCCGTGAGAATGGATCAAATATTTGGTTCCAAAAAACAGCAAAAGAGTTATTACCAGAAGGCTTTACACATCCAGGTAGCCCGAACGGCGAATTTACAAAAGAAAATGATATTATGGATGTATGGTTTGATTCCGGTTCATCACACCAAGGTGTACTAGTAGAGCGTGGTATGAAATATCCAGCTGATCTCTATTTAGAGGGCTCTGACCAACATCGTGGTTGGTTTAATTCATCTCTTATTACATCTGTAGCTATTAACGGCTATGCACCATACAAAGGACTTTTAACACATGGTTTTGTTCTTGATGGTGAAGGACGTAAAATGAGTAAATCTTTAGGGAATGTGATTATTCCACAAAAAGTAATGGATCAGTATGGAGCAGACATACTTCGTTTATGGGTTGCTTCTGTTGACTATACAGCAGATGTGCGCATCTCTATGGATATGTTAAAGCAAGTATCTGAAGTGTATCGTAAAATTCGTAATACTTTCCGTTTCTTACACGGCAATATTGCTGATTTCGATCCTAAGAAAGATCGTGTAAGTTATGCTGAGCTTCGTGAAATGGATCAATATGTGTTTATGCGCTTACAGGATGTCTTAAAAACTGTGCGTGCTGCCTATGATCGCTATGATTTTGCTGCTGTCTATCATGTAGTCAATAATTTTGTTGCTGTAGAGTTATCTTCATTCTATCTTGATATTGCCAAAGATGTAGTCTATATCGAGGGTCATGACAATAAGGATCGTCGTGCGATGCAAACAGTTATTTATGATACATTGATGACATTGGTAAAAATCATGACACCAATTATCCCACATACAACGGATGAAATGTGGTCTTATCTACATGCTCAAGGTATTGTAGAAGAAGTTTCTGTGCAATTAACAGATTTCCCAGAGGTAGATGATCAAGCGAATTTTGACAGCCTACGTACAAAATGGGAAAAAATTATTGATGTACGCGATGATATTTTAAAAGCATTAGAGGAATCACGTAATGCGAAAACAATTGGTAAATCACTTGAAGCAAAAGTCACTGTCTATGCGAAAGAAGATGTTGTCGTATTATTGAAAGATGCCAACATTGATTTTGCACAACTTTCCATCGTTTCAGCTTTTGAGGTAGCTACCATCGAAGAGGCACCTGCTGAAGCTTTAACACTTGAGCATGTTTCCATTGTTGTTGAGAAAGCTACAGGTGAGAAATGTGAGCGTTGCTGGTCAATTTCTGAAACAGTTGGTTCAAATGAAGCACAACCTACAGTATGTGCTCGCTGTGCAGAGGTTGTAGAAAAGTATTACGTTTAATCTATAAATAACAAGAATCTGCATTTTAATGTAGAGGATGTGCAAGTCTCCTTGATGGAGGCTTGCTTTTTTCATGGAAGTTTTGCAGATTCTTTTCTATTATTTAAATAAAATTTCTGTCGTATTGCGATAGTCTGTTGGAGAGATACCTACATATTTTTTAAATGTTAAACTATAGTAATTTGGTGTATTGAAGCCACAGATGGAGGAGATTTTTTCTATGGTGTAGTCGTACTTACGTAAAAAAGGTAAGGTTTTGATAATGCGTGTATAAGCAACATAGTCAACAAAATTGCGACCTGTTTCTTTTTTAAATAGTCTACTAAAATGAGTTGGGCTAAAGTTAATATATTTTGCAACATCACGAATGGTCAGTTGTTCGTCGTAATGTTCTTCAATATACTGAATAGCTTTTTGAAGCTGCTCATGCTTTGTTAAATCTTCGTAATATCTGATGTGTATATTATGGATAGGTGGTTTTCTACGGGCTTTTCTAGCCTGGCTATAGGATTCCTTCACTTGCATAGCATCCTGAAATACACCCCCAACCCCCATAAAAAGATGAATAGAACAATCCCTTTTTAGGGTCTCGATAACCTCTAATAAACAGGCTTCACCCTCAGTCCAATGTTTGAAAGAGTTGTACTCACTAGGAATTCGCATAAGAAGTAATAAATAGCGTTCAAAATGTAAAAAGGATAATGAGGCTTTCTCAGCAAAGTGCTGACGAAAAACAGTTGTAATACTACTACTTGCATCCTGTGGGACAGCTTTCTTATTAGCCCCATCAATATAGCCTTGAATTAAAAATACAATATTAGGTATACAGCTTGTAGATAAAAATGAAGCAGATTGTATTATTTCTTGTTCATTGTCAATTTCTCCACGGATCAGGCGTTTTAAAAATGCTTCCCTAAATGGAGAGGTATGTTGTTGGGATACTTGTTGTGATAGCTCAAGCATTGTAAGTGTACTCGCCTTTTTTTCCTGATAGGACGTATACAGCTTTTTTACGATTCGTAAAAATTTTGATTTTTGTAATGGTTTTATGAGAAGTGCAGGTAAAGCTAATTCAATTGCTATACCAGTCGAGTAGGTAAGGTGTTCTGTAACAAACGGGACAATAATACTATTAGGATAATTTCTTTTTAATCGATTAATCTTTACCCAATCAAATAACCGATTGACTTCATAGACAATAATGACCTCATCTTCTGGCTTTGGCACTTTGCATTCCTCTAAAGCGTTTGGTAAAACCCCTTTTAACCATTCACTCATTTGCTGCTTGTCAAATGAGCTTTCCATATACCATACCACCTTTAAAATGCTATCAGCCCCCTACGAATAAAAAGATAAAAATATTTTAACTTAAAATAGCAATTTTTTGTACTAATACAGCAATATTTTATATCTATATTGAAGTGGAAATAGAATAGAATAATTGTAGTGAATAATAATTTGAAATTTCAGACAATTATTCATTTATCAGAAAAGGGGGAGTTAGCTTATGGCAGAAGTAGGCAGTCATGATTATGACTATGTAGAAGCAGGAACAATTGATGTGAAAGATCTACCACCTTTAGATGCAACAACAAACAAAATTATGAAAGATGAATTTACAACAGGTTTAGGTTTATCGATATTTTACTTTATTTTGATTTTTAGTATCCCTGTTATGAATTGGTTTGCGCCAGCATTTGCGTTTAAGAAGATGTGGGGTGGTATGACAGTTACATGGTTTGTGACAACGATTGTAATGATGGCTATGGCATTTATTATTGCATATGTTCATACGGCCATGTACGAGAAACGTCTAAAAAAATACGATATAGCAAATAAGTAGTTGGAATAAAGGGGGAAATGTTGAATGATGGAAGCTCTATTAGAACCAAAGATGTTAATGACCATTGCTTTAATGGGAACAATTGTATACATTACGTATTTAACAAAAAGAAATGCAACAGCATCGGATTTCTTTGTAGGTGGCCGAAGTTTCGGATGGTTTACAAATGGTTCTGCCATTGGTGGGGATTACTTAAGTGCAGCAACATTCCTAGGCATCGCAGGGTTAACATTTCAACTTGGATATGATGGTGCTTATTATGCTTTTTGCTTCTCCATTGGGTTAACATTATTAGCGATTTTTGTGGCAGGTCCTTTAAGACGCTTTGGTGCATTTACCGTTGCAGATTTTTTAGGTTATCGTTTTCATAGTAGACGAGCACGACTTGTAGCGGTAGCGGTGGTTTTAGCAATTTCTGGATTTTATGCAGCTCCCCAATTATTAGGTGCTGCACAAATTTTAAGTATGTTTTTCGGTACTTCTTATGAATTCGGCATTATATTTACTTGTGTTGTTATGATTTTTTATGTAGGTATTGGTGGTATGAAAGGAACAACCATCAACCAAGCATTAGAGTTGTGGATTCGTCTTGGTGCGTTTATCGTGATGTTAATTGCAGCAGTTTATGGCGGTTTACATTATGATAAAATTTTAGCAGCCATCCATTCATTTAGTGGTCCAATCACAGGCACTTCACCATATGCTTTAGATGGCAATGATATCAATTTTGATGGTGCTGCTTGGACAGGCACGGGCTTCTATTTCCCCACGTTCTGGCAAACAATTAGTATGACGATTGGGTTAGCGCTAGGAACAATTGGACTTCCACATATATTATTGCGCTTTTATACAAATCCAAGTGCTAAAGCAGCCCGTAAATCTGCACTCATGGCCATTGGGATTGCAAGTGCGTTCTTCTTGTTAGCTGTTTATTTAGGTGTTGTAGGTCGATCTATTTTCATTTCCGGGACAGCTAGTGAGGAAGTTATGCGTGATTTAGTGCTAGGTGGTAATAATATGGTTATTCCTACTACAGCCCTTGCACTAGGGGGCAAATGGCTACTAGGATTAGTTATAGCGGGAGCATTTGCAGCGATCTTCTCCAATCTTTCAGGGTTGTTTATTACAAGCTCAGGTGCACTAGCTCATGATTTATATGCCAATATCATGAAAAAGGATATTACACAAAAACAACGAGTGATTGCTGGGAAAGTGGCTATTGTATTATTAGGTATTTTATATGGAGCATTGGGTTTACTTGTAAAGGATGCATCCATTGGCCATTTAGTGGCGCTCGCTTTTACTGTCGCTGCAAGTACATTTACACCAATATTCATTTTAGGTATTTGGTGGAGAGGCATGACAGAAAAAGGAGCCATTGCAGGATTATTAATAGGACTTGGCGTGTCTATGTGGATGATCTTTTTACCAGGAACATTACCAAGCTTCTTGCAGTTTAAAATTCCAGGTATTGTGACAGTGCCTGTGGGCTTCTTATCTGTTATTATCGTGTCATTAATAGATCGCAAAGTTCCTGCAGATGTTAATGACTTCATGAAGCGAGTACATTCAAAAGAATCTGAAACTGTCTAATCAATAAGTTATGGCTATTTCTATTGCTTAAACGTAATAGGGATAGCCTTTTTATATTTCTTGGAGAGATTTAGAATCAGCCATATTTAGATATGATATTAGTTATTGTGAATGGTACTGTTATGGTAGAATAGGTAAGATGTTGAGTGAACGGAGGAATGTCTGTGTATAAATATTATGGATTAGCTGCTTTTGTCGTTTTACTGGATCAATGGACAAAATGGCTGATTGTGAAAAATATGGAATATGCTGAACGCATTGCTGTATGGGACCCATGGTTTGGTATTTTGTCTCATCGAAATAGAGGGGCAGCATGGGGGATGCTAGAGGGGCAAATGTGGCTGTTTAGTATTGTCACAGTTGCTGTTATCTGTGCGATTGTCTATTTTTATCATAAAGAAGCAAAGGGAAAGCCTGTTTTTCAAGTTGGCTTAATGCTCTTGCTTGGTGGTGCAGTAGGTAACTTTATTGACCGTCTATTTAGAGGAGAAGTGGTCGATTTTGTAGATGTTTTAATTCCAATTATTAATTATGATTTCCCTATTTTTAATGTGGCAGATGCTGCATTAACAATAGCAGTTGTCGTGCTGATGATTGGCTTAATTATGGAAGATAAAAAAGAGAAGAAACAGGTGAAACAATGACGCAAGTAACATATACAATCGAAGAACAGCAGCAAGGAGAGCGCATTGATAAAGCACTTTCCAGCTTACAATCTGAGTGGTCACGTACGCAAATTGGGAACTGGATTAGTGATGGAGTCATTAAAGTAAACGGTGATGCTGTAAAGGCAAAATATAAGGTTAAAGCTGGTGACATCATCGCTATTGATGTACCAGAAGTGGAAGAATTGGATGTTGTCCCGGAAAATTTAGATTTAGATATTGTTTATGAGGATGCAGATGTTCTTGTTGTGAATAAACCAAAGGGTATGGTGGTACATCCAGCACCGGGCCATATGGGAGGTACACTAGTAAATGGGTTAATGTATCATTGTAAAGACTTATCGGGGATTAATGGTGTACTACGACCTGGGATTGTCCATCGTATCGACAAAGATACATCGGGCTTATTGATGGTTGCTAAAAATGATACGGCTCATGAATCATTAGTCAATCAATTAGTGAATAAAACAGTTACTCGTAAATATATTGCTCTTGTCCACGGGCATATTGCACATGATAAGGGGACAATTGATGCACCAATTGGACGTGACCAAAAAGATCGCCAAAAACAGGCAGTTGTCGATAATGGTAAACATGCTGTCACACACTTCCAAGTTGTTGAACGTTTTGGTGACTATACGCTCGTGGAATGTCGTTTAGAAACAGGACGTACACACCAAATTCGTGTGCATATGAATTATATTGGTTTCCCACTTGTTGGAGATCCAAAATATGGCCCGAAAAAGACAATCGACTTTGGGGGACAAGTGTTACATGCAGCGACTTTAGGATTCGATCATCCTTCATCTGGAGAATATTTGGAGTTTGAAACACCACTTCCAGCTGATTATGAACAATTATTAAATGATTTACGAAATAGGCATTGACGTATACGAAAAGAAAGTCTATACTAACGACAGTGAATGAACAACATAACTAAATATTCACCTTTAATGGCAGTCCAGAGAGGCTGAGAAGGGACATGTGATAGTGTTGTAGAAATTTGTGCTGCAAATTTTTCCAACATGCTTTTTCGACACGTATACAACCCTCTCAGGCTATTCGCCTCGAGAGGTTTTTTTATGGACACATGGCCGATAATAGATTGAAGAGAGGAGGATACGAATATGGCACAAAATGAATTATTAGATGGCCCATCAATGACACGAGCATTAACACGTATAGCCCATGAAATTATTGAACGTAATAAAGGAATCGATGAATGTATTTTAGTTGGCATTAAAACACGAGGTGCCTTTCTAGCCAGACGTTTGGCGCAGCGAATTGAAAAAATTGAAGGTAAACCGATTCGTACAGGGGAACTTGATATTACACTTTACCGAGATGATTTAACAACGAAACATGAAAACGAACAAGCACATGTAGAACAAGTTGATATCGAGTATCAAGTGAAAAATCAAAAAATCATCTTAGTGGATGATGTACTTTATACAGGTCGAACAGTACGTGCAGCTCTAGATGCTGTAATGGATTTAGGAAGACCTGCACAAATTCAACTAGCTGTTCTAGTAGATAGAGGACATCGAGAGCTACCAATTAGAGCAGACTATGTGGGAAAAAACGTTCCAACTTCTGGCTCTGAGCGCATTGTTGTCAATTTACAAGAAGTAGACGGAGAAGATTGCGTCATTATTTACAAAGAAGACGAACAATAAAGTGAGGAAACAGTATGTCAAATGCAGTTTTAGATATTAAGGATAAACCGACTCCGCTCCAGCTAGTGACATTAAGTTTCCAGCATATGTTTGCGATGTTTGGTTCAACGATTTTAGTACCGCAGTTAGTTGGTCTTAGTCCAGCGATTGCCCTTTTAACAAGCGGAATTGCTACATTATTCTTCCTATTAATTACGAAATTTCAGGTACCAGCTTATTTAGGATCATCCTTCGCCTTTATTGCACCAATCTTACTTGCTGCAGGTGGTTTAAATGAAGACGGTTCAAGTGTAAATCCAGGCAATGCCATGATCGGTGCTATGGCTGTCGGCATTACGTACGGAATTGTATCCTTAATCATTTGGAAAAGTGGTTATAAGTGGATTATGAAAATCTTGCCACCGATTGTTGTAGGTCCAGTAATTATGGTAATTGGGCTTGGACTTTCTGGTACGGCTGTGAATATGGCGATGAACGTCAATGGAGAGTATAGCTTTTTACACTTCTCAGCTGCTTTAGTTACGGTCTTTACAGCTATCATCTTTACGATTTTCTTTAAAGGAATTTTAAGCACTATGCCAATTTTGATGGGCCTAATTGTAGGATACATTTACTCCATGCTGATCGACATAGTAGACTATACACCGATTGCCAAAGCAAAATTCTTCGCAATGCCTGATTTCTTAATACCAGGTGTGCATTATGAGTTTGAAATAACAACAAAAATTCTACTTATCATGGTACCAATCGTAATTGTAACAATTTCGGAACATATTGGTCATCAACTGGTATTAGGAAAAGTAGTAGATCGGGATTATATTAAAGAGCCAGGACTACACCGTTCGCTACTAGGTGACGGACTTGGCACATTTGTTAGTGCTTTAATCGGAGGTCCTCCGAAAACAACGTATGGTGAAAATATTGGTGTACTAGCCATTACTAGAGTATACAGTATTTACGTTATTGCAGGTGCAGCAGTGGTTGCTATCTTACTATCATTCTTCGGGAAAGCAATGGCAGTAATTGCAACGATTCCAACCGCAGTACTTGGTGGAGTTTCCATATTACTCTTCGGAATTATCGCAGCAAGTGGCTTACGTATGCTAGTAGATAATCATATTGATTTTGGTAACAGTCGTAACCTAGTAATTGCTTCAGTGATTTTAGTCATTGGTATTGGCGGTGCCAAGTTTGTTATCTCAGAATCATTGAGTGTTGAAGGAATGGCACTAGCGGCGATTATTGGTGTGCTATTGAATGCGATTCTACCAGGTAAAAAAGAAGCTGATATACCCGTACAATACAATCAAAATAAAGATTCATAGTAGTACCTTTTAATGAATTGTCCAGAGAGGCAAAAAAAGGGAAGTTGTGGACAGGCTGAAGTAGGATATATGTCTTGCTGTAGTTTGTCACGCCTCCTCATGCCTCGTTGATGACATCAACGGGGCTTTTACTTTATATAAAGAGAACGTCATATATAGACGTTCACGATTCACAACCTAATGGAGGTCACATGATGAAGAACTTATTATCGATGGAACATTTAACAACAGAAGAGATTAACCAAATCCTAGATCTTGCGCAAGCATTTGAAAATGGTGAAACATCATCGTTATCTCGCACACACAAAGTGGCCAATTTATTTTTTGAACCAAGTACTCGCACAAAAACAAGCTTTGAAATGGCAGAATACAAAATTGGCTGTCATGTTATCCCTTTTGATGCAGGGTTTTCAAGTGTTACGAAAGGGGAAACGATGTACGATACTGTCAAAACGTTGGAAATGATTGGTTTAGATGCTGTCATCATTCGAGCGTCAGAAGATGAGTATTACAATGAGCTGCTGGATGGTATTAATGTAGCGATTATTAATGCAGGGGATGGTGCTGGGCAACACCCTTCACAATCCTTATTGGATCTTTATACCATCAAAAAGGAGTTTGGCTATTTCGAAGGGTTGAATGTCACTATTGCAGGAGATATCTCTCATAGTCGAGTAGCGAAATCAAATGCAACAGCATTACAAAATTTAGGGGCAAATGTTCATTTCCTTTGTCCAGAAGAATGGTCTGGCGGTTTTGAAGCGCATCATTCATGGGATAATCTGATCGAAATAAGTGATGTCATTATGTTACTACGTGTGCAACATGAACGTCATAAAGTAAATAAAAGCTTTTCAAAGGAAGGTTACCATCAAGAGTTTGGTTTAACAATTGAACGAGAAAAGCAAATGAAAGAATCAGCCATTATTATGCATCCAGCACCCGTCAATCGTGATGTTGAAATTGCCTCTGAGTTAGTTGAGTGTGATCGCTCTCGAATTTTTGAACAGGTGCGGAACGGTGTTTACACACGGATGGCTATTATGGAAACCATTTTAAAGGGGAGAGAATAACATGACAAAGGTACTTCAAAATGTACAAATGCTAGATGAACAAGGTGAATTGAAGACAGTCAATATTGCAATGGCAGACGGAAAGATTACGGCTATTGGTCAAGATGTGACTGTAGCGGGTGCAGAACTGATTGAAGGACATGGTTTAATCGTAGCGCCAGGCTTTATCGATGTTCATACACATTTACGAGAGCCAGGATTTGAGCATAAGGAAACCATTGCAACAGGCTCGGCTTCAGCAGCAAAAGGTGGCTTTACGACAATTTGCGCAATGCCTAATACAAAGCCAGTACCTGATTCGGTTGAAAACATGCAACTCATCAATGGGCTCATTCAGGACAGTGCGGTTATTCGAGTACTCCCATACGGTTCCCTAACAAAGGATATATCGGGTGAGGTTCGAACAAATATTGAAGAATTAAAAGCACATGGAGCAGTGGCATTCTCAGATGATGGTGTTGGTATCCAGCTAGCCTCAACGATGTATGAGCAAATGAAAGATGCGGCCCAGCACGATATGGTCGTTGTAGCGCATTGTGAGGACAACTCATTAATCTATGATGGTGTGATGCATGAAGGAAAGCGTAATAAAGAGCTAGGCCTCCCAGGAATACCTTCCATCTGTGAATCCGTACAAATTGCACGAGATGTACTACTTGCAGAAGCAGCAGGCGCTCGCTACCATGTTTGTCACGTATCAACGAAGGAATCTGTGCGTGCGGTAAGAGATGCAAAGGCTGCAGGAATCCGTGTCACAGCAGAAGTTTGTCCACATCATTTATTACTAGAAGAGATGGATATTCCATCTGATGATGCTAATTGGAAAATGAACCCACCATTACGCGCAGCTGATGATAAAGATTCTCTACATGCAGCACTACTTGATGGTACAATCGACTGCATTGCAACAGATCATGCGCCACACACAGTAGAAGAAAAATGCTGCGGTATGGTTGGCGCACCATTTGGTATTGTAGGTTTCGAAACAGCTTTCCCACTACTTTATACACAGTTTGTAGAAACAGGAAAGTGGACGTTAAAACAATTAATTGATTGGATGACAGTGAAAGCAGCTGAGATTTTTGATCTGCCATATGGCACATTAGAAGTGGGTGCTTCAGCTGATATGATTTTAATTGATATTCAAAAAGAACAAACGATTGATGCAGAAGGCTTTGTATCAAAAGGTCGTAATACACCATTCAACGGCTGGGTGGCAAAGGGTTGGCCCGTACTAACGATTTTTGAAGGCAATATCGTATATCAGGAGGCAGAGTAATGAAAAAACGTTTACTAGTTTTAGAAGATGGCACAGTATTTACAGGTACAGCATTTGGTAGCGAGCGCGCTTCACAAGGTGAGGTTGTATTCACAACAGGCATGACGGGTTATCAGGAAACGATTTCAGATCCTTCATTCTATGGACAAATTGTCACTTTAACTTATCCTTTAGTTGGTAATTACGGCATTAACCGTGATGACTTTGAATCGATTACGCCAGCAATTCGTGGATTTGTTGTACGTGAATTAGCTAAAAATCCTTCAAATTTCCGCTGTGATTTAACTTTAGATGACTATTTGACATCAAAGGATATCCCAGGAATTGAAGGGATTGATACACGAAAATTAACACGTATTATTCGTAGTAAAGGTTCAGTAAAAGCGATTTTGACAGCTGCTGATGAAGAAGTAAGTGTAGATGAAATAGTGGCACAATTACAAGCAACGCCAGCCATTACACACCATGTTCGTGAAGTATCACCAAAAGCGGCCTACCCATCTCCAGGACGTGGTAAACGAGTTGTCCTAATTGATTATGGAATGAAGCATGGGATTTTACGTGAATTAAACAAACGTGATTGTGATGTGCTAGTAGTACCATATAATACGTCAGCTGAGGAAATTTTAGCTTGGCATCCAGATGGTATCATGCTGTCGAATGGACCAGGAAATCCTGAAGATGTTCAAGAAGGCATTGAAACAGTACGTAACTTAATTGGAAAAGTGCCAATGTTCGGTATTTGTTTAGGCCATCAAATCTTTTCTTTAGCAAGTGGTGCGAAAGCCTTTAAATTACCATTTGGACACCGTGGTGGTAACCATCCAGTAAAAGATTTACGCACAGGTCGTACAGATTTAACATCTCAGAACCATGGCTATGCCATCGATATTGAATCATTAAAAGATACCGATTTAGAATTAACACATATCGCGTTAAATGATGGAACATGTGAAGGTGTGCGTCATAAAAAATATCCAATTTTCACAGTGCAATATCACCCAGAAGCATCACCAGGTCCAGAAGATTCAAACCACTTATTTGATGAATTCATCGAAATGATGGAAGTAGAAGCAGGGAAGGGGAAACAACATGCCTAAACGTACAGATATTGAAACTATTTTAGTAATCGGCTCAGGCCCAATTGTTATCGGACAAGCAGCAGAATTTGACTATGCAGGAACACAAGCATGTCTTTCATTAAAAGAAGAGGGCTACCGCGTTATTTTAATCAACTCAAACCCTGCTACAATCATGACAGATACAGAAATTGCAGACAAAGTCTATATTGAGCCAATTACTCTTGATTTTGTATCACGTATATTACGTAAAGAACGCCCAGACGCGATTTTACCAACACTTGGTGGTCAAACGGGCCTGAATATGGCGATCGAATTAGACAAATCAGGTATTCTAGATGAGCTTGGGATTGAAATCCTTGGTACTAAATTAGATGCCATCCATAAAGCAGAGGACCGTGATTTATTCCGTAATTTAATGTATGAGTTAGGAGCACCAGTTCCTGAATCTGATATTATTCATAACTTAGATGAAGCGAAAAGATTTGTTGCGAAAATTGGCTATCCTGTCATTGTTCGACCTGCCTTTACACTTGGCGGTACAGGGGGCGGTATTTGCTACAACGATCAAGACTTAGAAGAAATTGTGACATCAGGTTTAAAATATTCACCTGTAACGCAATGTCTATTAGAGAAATCAATCGCAGGCTATAAAGAAATTGAATACGAAGTAATGCGTGATGCAGCTGACAATGCCATCGTTGTATGTAACATGGAAAACGTTGACCCAGTAGGGATTCATACAGGTGACTCAATCGTTGTTGCACCAACGCAAACATTATCTGATCGTGAAAACCAAATGCTACGTAATATTTCACTCGATATTATTCGCGCATTAAAAATTGAAGGTGGCTGTAACGTACAGCTTGCACTTGATCCATATAGCTTTAATTACTATGTGATTGAAGTAAATCCACGTGTCTCTCGTTCATCTGCATTAGCATCAAAAGCAACAGGTTATCCAATTGCTAAGCTAGCCGCTAAAATTGCAGTAGGCTTAACGTTAGATGAAATTAAGAACCCTGTAACTGGCTCAACGTATGCTTGTTTTGAGCCTGCACTGGACTATATCGTAGCAAAAATTCCTCGCTGGCCATTCGATAAATTCGAATCTGCTAAACGTAATCTTGGTACGCAAATGAAAGCTACTGGTGAAGTAATGGCGTTAGGTCGTACTTTTGAGGAAGCTATGCTAAAAGCGGTTCGTTCTCTTGAGACAGGTCAAGTACACTTAGAGTTAAAACATGCTGAAGAAAATTCAGATTCTTGGATTGAAAAACGTATACGCAAGGCTGGGGATGAACGTCTATTCTTCATCGGTGAAGCTTTACGTCGAGGTGTAACAATTGAACAAATTCATGAATGGTCAGCAATCGATCTATTCTTCTTAAATAAATTTAAAAATATTGTGGATATGGAAAAAACGCTTGCTGACAATAAGAATGACCAAGACGTACTACGAACAGCTAAACGTTTAGGCTTTGCAGATAAGAAAATTGCTGAACTTTGGGAAACAACACCAGAAGAACTGTATGCTTATCGTAAAGAGCATGGTATTATGCCAGTCTATAAAATGGTGGATACATGTGCAGCAGAATTTGAATCAGAAACACCATATTTCTATGGCACATATGAAGACGAAAATGAATCGATTAAGTCAGAAAAACCTTCTGTGGTGGTACTTGGTTCAGGTCCAATCCGTATTGGCCAAGGGGTAGAATTTGACTACGCCACAGTACACTCAGTATGGGCGATTCAAGAAGCGGGTTATGAAGCGATCATCATTAACTCCAATCCAGAAACAGTGTCAACAGACTTCTCAATTTCCGATAAATTATACTTTGAACCATTAACAATTGAGGATGTTATGCATATTATCGACTTAGAACAACCAATTGGTGTAGTTGTTCAATTCGGTGGTCAAACCGCTATTAACCTTGCTGATAAATTAGCTGCTAATGGCGTGAAAATCTTAGGTACGTCTCTTGAGGATATTGATCGCGCAGAAAACCGAGATAAATTTGAGCAGGCGCTACGTGAATTAGATATTCCACAACCTCAAGGAGAAACAGCGGTTTCTACAGAGGAAGCTCTTGTCATTGGTGAGCGTCTAGGCTTCCCAGTGCTTGTTCGCCCTTCTTATGTACTTGGTGGACGTGCAATGGAAATTGTTTATAACCAAGAAGAATTACAGCACTATATGGAAAACGCGGTAGAGGCATCTCCAGATCATCCAGTATTAGTAGACCGTTACTTAACAGGACAGGAAATTGAAGTAGATGCTATCTGTGACGGTGAGAATGTGTTAATACCAGGAATTATGGAGCATATCGAGCGTGCAGGAGTTCACTCTGGTGACTCCATCTCTGTTTACCCACCGCAAAAATTAACACAGGCACAAAAAGATACATTAGTTGACTATACAACTCGTCTTGCGAAAGGGCTAGGCATCATCGGCTTAATGAATATCCAATATGTCATCTCACAAAACGAAGTATTTGTTATCGAGGTGAACCCACGTTCATCACGTACAGTACCATTCCTAAGTAAGATTACAAATATCCCAATGGCTAATATTGCAACAAAAGCAATCCTTGGCAAATCCATTGTAGAGCAAGGCTATCCAACAGGCCTAGCAGCTGAGCAAAGAGGCGTATTTGTAAAAGTACCAGTGTTCTCATTCGCTAAATTACGACGTGTAGACATTACATTAGGACCTGAAATGAAATCTACTGGTGAAGTAATGGGGAAAGATGCGACATTAGAAAAAGCTCTTTATAAAGGCTTAGTTGCAGCAGGTATGGAAATACGAACAGAAGGTACAGTATTATTCACTGTGTCTGATAAAGATAAGGAAGAAGCGATTGCATTAGCAAAACGCTTCTCAACAGTAGGCTATCGCATTGTAGCAACTGAAGGTACAGCAAAAGCATTTGAAGCAGCAGGCGTACGAACTGATGTAGTAGGCAAGATTGGGGCGAAAGGACAAACATTGATTGACCTTATCCAAAATGGGGAAGCTCAGCTTGTTGTCAACACTTTAACAAAAGGCAAGCAACCAGCTCGTGACGGCTTCCGAATTCGTCGTGAGTCTGTAGAAAATGGTGTACCTTGTCTAACATCTTTAGATACAGCAGAAGCAATGGTACGTGTTATCGAATCTATGACATTTACAGCAGAACAAATGCCAAAAGCGGAGGTAGTACACTAATATGATACGTCAAGAGAAAATGACGGTCGTCTCTCAAAAGCAAATTGCGACAAACATTTTCGAGCTGACACTTCATGGTGAACTGGTTCAGGAGATGACTCCTGGCCAGTTTGTCCATGTAAAGGTGTCGGATTCACTGGAGCCGCTTTTACGTCGACCAATTAGTATTGCAAATATTGATAAAGACAACAATGAGTTTACAATGATCTATCGTGCTGAGGGGCGTGGTACGAAAGTTCTGGCAACAAATCGAGAAGGTCAGCTGGTCAACGTACTTGGACCAATTGGGAATGGTTTCCCAGTAGAAGCGGTGCAAGAGGGAGGTACTGCACTACTAGTTGGTGGTGGCATTGGCGTCCCTCCATTACATGAGCTAGCTAAGCAATTGAATGCTCGTGGTGTGAAAACAATCCACGTCTTAGGCTTCCAAACAAAAGACGTTTGCTTTTATGAGGGTGAATTTAGTGCACTTGGTGAAACGCATTATGTTACGGTGGATGGCTCGAAAGGTACAAAAGGCTTTGTAACAACGGTTTTAGAGTCGCATGCTCCTGAATTTGATGTTTTTTATTCCTGCGGACCCTTACCAATGTTAAGAGCATTAGAAGGCTTTTATCCTGAAAAAGAGGGCTATTTATCATTTGAAGAACGTATGGGCTGTGGTATTGGAGCTTGTTTTGCATGTGTATGCAAAACAACTGATCAGGTTGAAAAAGACTATGTTAAAGTTTGCTCTGATGGTCCAGTTTTCCCGAAAGGAACGGTGGCACTATGAGTCGTTTAACTATTCAAATACCAGGCTTAGATTTAAAAAATCCTATTATGCCAGCCTCAGGTTGCTTTGGCTTTGGTCGTGAATATGCACAGCTTTATGATTTATCTATACTAGGGGCTATCATGATTAAGGCAACAACGGTCGAAACGCGTGCAGGTAACCCTACGCCACGTGTTGCCGAAACAGCAGCGGGGATGTTAAATGCCATTGGTCTACAAAATCCAGGCATTGAAAAAGTGATGAATGAGGAATTAAAATTTTTAGAGGATTATAATGTGCCCATCATCGCCAATGTTGCTGGAACAGAGACAGCAGACTATGTAGAAGTAGCACGCCGTATTTCAACAGCTTCAAATGTTAAAGCGTTGGAGCTGAATATTTCGTGCCCTAATGTGAAATGTGGTGGTATTCAATTTGGAACAGATCCTGCCACTGCACGTGAGCTTGTCAAGGCTGTCAAGGCTGTGTCAGAAGTGCCAGTCTATGTGAAGTTATCACCAAACGTGACGAACATCGTTGATATTGCCCTAGCTGTTGAAGCAGGTGGAGCAGATGGTATTACCATGATTAATACATTGGTTGGTATGCGTTTAGATGAGCGTACAGGTAAGCCAGTCATAGCTAATGGCACAGGTGGTCTATCTGGTCCTGCTGTAAAACCTGTAGCAATACGAATGGTTTATGACGTGTACAAGGCTGTCAAAATTCCCATAATTGGTATGGGCGGTGTAACGGAAGCACAGGATGTCATTGATTTTATGTCCGCAGGTGCGTCAGCTGTTGCAGTAGGAACAGCTAACTTTGTTGACCATTTCGTTTGTCCGAACATTATTGAAGAATTACCAGCAAAGCTGGATGCAATAGGTGTAGAACATATAACAGAGATTATTGGAAGGAGCCATCGTTGATGAATACGAAACCTATACTAGCTCTTGATTTTCCAGGAGAAAAAGAAGTATTCGATTTTCTTAAAAAGTTCGACGAGCCTCTTTTTGTAAAAATTGGAATGGAATTATATATGCAAGAGGGACCTGATATCGTTCGCAAAGTAAAGGATTTAGGTCATGATATTTTCCTTGATTTAAAATTACATGATATCCCAAATACAGTAGGCTCTGCGATGAAAGGGTTAGCAAAATTAGGGGTAGATTTAGTTAATGTCCATGCGGCGGGCGGACGTCCTATGATGGAAGCAGCTCTAGAAGGACTTGAAGCAGGAACACCAACAGGCAAAGAACGTCCTGCACTAATAGCTGTTACGCAATTAACATCCACAACAGAAGAACAAATGCAAGCAGAACAAAAGATTGCTCTTTCATTGCAAGAGTCTGTCCTACACTACGCAGGGCTGACAAAGGAAGCAGGCTTACAAGGTGTTGTTTGCTCTGTCCATGAGGCTAAGGCGATTGCTGAGGTGTGTGGAGATGAGTTTCTACGTGTCACACCTGGGATTCGTTTAGCTGGAGGGGCTGCACACGATCAAAAACGTATAGCAACACCTGATGGGGCAAAGCGTGATGGTTCATCACTCATCGTTGTTGGCCGTGCTGTAACAGGTGCACAGGATCCAGTAGCAGCATATAAAATCGTAAGTGAATTATGGGAGGCATAAATTATGACATTACAAAATGAAATTGCACACGCTATGTTAAAAGTTGGAGCAGTAGAATTAAATCCTACAGAGCTATTTACATGGGCTTCTGGTATTAAATCACCTATATACTGTGATACACGTTTAACAATTTCCGATCCAGTTATTCGTAAACAATTAGCAAATGGTTTAGCCTCTGTCATCAAAGAAAACTTCGGAGCGACAGAAATTGTAGCAGGAACAGCTACAGCAGGTATCCCACATGCGGCGTGGGTAAGTGATATTTTAGAATTACCAATGGTTTATGTACGCTCTAAAGCGAAGGAGCATGGCCGTGGTAATCAAATTGAAGGAAAATATGCAGCAGGACAAAAAGTAGTGGTTGTGGAGGATATCGTCTCTACAGGTGGTTCTTCCATTACAGCAGTAGAAGCATTGCGTGCAGCAGGCTGTGAGGTACTTGGAGTTGTTTGTGTTTACACATATAATCTTCCACGCGCTGAACAAGCATTTGATGAGGCTGGCATCCAATACGTATCATTAACAAATTTTGATTATCTGATTGAAGCAGCAAATGAATCAGGCGCTATCAAAGAAGAAGATATTCCATTCTTAAAAGAGTGGCATGGAAAATTAAAAGCTGGAGAATTATAAAAGTAGTAATCTTAGTAGTAGTAAAACATAGAGTTACTGGAATATAAAAGAGCGCCAATGCATAGAAACAACTATCGATACTTTTGTTGATAGTTGTTTTTTTGTGTTTTTTCGACGTAGTCAAAGGAAAATAAACTTTATTAACTTTTAAGAGAAGTATGGCCAATAGATTAAAGAAATTGTAAAAATAATTTATTTTTTTAATGTAATATAAAACACTTTATTTGTTTAGTGCTTTAGTAAATAAAATTATTCATTAATAATAATTAGGAAAATTTAGTATCATTCTATGAATTAAATAAACAATAAAAATCCTTTTATAATCATGTTTTCCAAATAAAAGTAAATTTTGACGTAGCATGTGTGGATCAATTGAGTGGGTTATTATTATTTTAATAAAATAAAAAAATGATACTTTAGGCAAATAAAGTTGAAAATGAACAAATATTCAGTATGGTAAAACCTAAAGCATCCAATTTGAAATGGTATAGTTGTATGGATTATTTTGTATGTAATATTATGAGAATTGTAAAAATTCACTTGATTAAATGTATTATTTCCAGATAAAATAGCATTACGCCTAATTGTCAGAATATTATATACTGATCCAGTTACTATTACATTTGGAAAATAGGATCAATTTTATGTAATGAAGATGCTCTCTTTAAAATTTGATGTTTTTTTTAGCTAATATAATTTTGAAATAGGTTTAACATCTTATGATCTAATTTTTCGGAATATTGAATCTTATGAGGGAAGCCAAAAGCTAATTTCTTTTTACATCTTTTACTTAAAGAATACATTTTAGACATATGTTTCTGTTACTTACATAAAGGATGTAGTGATTTTTAGTAAAAAAATTAAAGGTGTGATATTAAATGAGCTTAATGTTAGAAGTGAAAAACCTTAAAACTGGTTTTGATATAGATGGGGATATCTATCATGCTGTTGATGATGTTTCTTTTTCAGTCAAATCAGGTCAAATTATTGGGGTAGTTGGGGAATCTGGATGTGGAAAAAGTGTCATGTCACTTTCAGTTATGCAGCTTCTTCCAAAAGGGATTGGCAAAATTACAGGCGGAGAAATTAAGTTTGAAGGAAAAAACATCGAAAATTATTCTAGCGATGACATGAATAAGATTAGAGGAAAAGATATCAGTATGATTTTCCAAGAACCCATGACATCATTAAATCCCGTTTTTACAATTGGTTCACAAATACAAGAGATTATCTTAAATCACTCTAAAATCTCAAAGACTGAGGCTAAAAGTAAAGCAATCGACTTATTAAAACAAGTCGGCATACCGAGAGCGGATCAAATTGTTGATGAGTATCCGCACCAATTATCTGGTGGTATGAGACAAAGGGTTATGATTGCCATTGCCATTGCTTGTCAACCTAAACTATTAATTGCAGATGAACCTACTACGGCACTTGATGTGACGGTACAAGCTCAAATCTTAGAGCTATTAAAGACAATTCAAGCAAAGAATGATATGTCGATCGTGCTTATTACACATGATTTAGGAGTCGTAGCCGAAATGTGTGATGAAGTAATTATCATGTACGCGGGGAAAATTGTAGAAAAAACAAATGTAGATAATTTGTTCCACAATCCTCAGCATCCGTATACAAAGCTATTAATGGCTTCTATACCAAGAATCGATGAAGAAGTTGAAAAATTAACGACCATTCAAGGGATTGTACCTTCGTTGAAAAATATGCCCCAAATAGGTTGCCGTTTTGTGGATAGGTGTCCTTCAGCTATGCCTGATTGTAGCAAGGTTACGCCGCAACTTTCCTTTATAGACGATGGACATGAGGTATCATGTTTACTTTATGAAAGTTGCGATACTAGAAAGGGTGTGAGCTGACAGCATGAATGAAACAATCGTAAAACAAGAAAAGAATAACTTATTAGAAATTATTGATTTGAAGACATATTACCCAATCAAAGGTGGCTTCTTAAGGCATACTGTCGGTCATGTAAAAGCAGTGGATAATATTTCTTTTACTATTAAAAATGGCGAGACATTAGGGTTAGTTGGAGAATCGGGTTGCGGAAAATCAACAACTGGACGGACCATTTTAAGATTATTAGACTCGACGGAAGGAAAAATTATCTTTGACGGTAAAGATATTACAAACTTGAGAGGGAAATCTTTAAGGGATATACGAAAAGATATTCAAATGGTATTTCAGGATCCATACGCCTCATTGAATCCGATGCAAATGGTAGGAAGCATTGTTGCAGAGCCTATTATGAATTTCAGTAACAAATCATTGAAATCATTAAAAGGCGAGGTAATGGAGCTATTAAGAAAAGTAGGCTTACCTGAAGATGCTTATTATAAATATGCTCATGAGTTCTCAGGTGGTCAGCGTCAGCGTATTGGAATTGCAAGGGCACTTGCACTTAGACCAAAGCTTATTATAGCAGACGAGCCTGTTTCAGCCTTAGATGTATCAGTACAATCACAAGTTCTTAATCTATTAAAAGAACTTCAGGATGAGTTTGATTTAACATTCCTGTTCATCGCACATGATTTAAGTGTGGTCAAGCATATGAGCGATCGAATTGGCGTAATGTATCTAGGAAATATTGTAGAAATAGCTGATAAGGAACATATTTACGATGAGCCATTACATCCTTATACACAAGCGTTGATCTCTGCAATACCCGTGCCAGATCCGAGAAAGAAAAATAGTCGCATTGTTTTAGAGGGAGATATACCGAGTCCTGCTAATCCACCATCAGGCTGTCCATTCCATCCTAGATGTCCGAAGGCAATGGCAGAATGTTCATTATCTAAGCCAGCTTTAAAGGAGGTGAAGTCGGGGCATAGTGTTGCTTGTCATTTATATTAAAAACTAAAAACGGAAAATAGTTATTGACAAAAATAAAATTACGGGGGAAAAAAATGAAAAAATCAGCATTATGGTCATTTATGCTAGTGCTAGTTATGGCGTTATTTTTAGCTGCATGTAATAATGACTCATCAAAAACAGAGAAGGAAAATGAAAAGGATACAAGTGGGGATACAACGACAACAACAGATGAACCTTCTACAGAGGGTGGCATCGTAACATATGGTACAGATGTTGCACCTGAAGGCGTATATGATCCTGCTTATTCAGGTAGTATTGTAGACAGCTATATTCAAAATTTCACAATGGAAGGTATTTATGATGTAAATGATGACTTAGAATATGTTCCAAACTTAGCATCATGGGAAATAAGTGAGGACAAATTAACGTATACGTTTACATTCCAGAAGGGTGTGAAATGGCATAATGGTGAAGAGTTAACAGCTGATGATTGGGTTTTTGCATTAGAAACTCTTGCACATCCTGACTATGCTGGACCTCGCTACAATTATGTAGAGGGAATTAAAGGTGCCAAAGCTAAAAAAGAAGGTAAGGCTGACAAAATCGAAGGTATTGAAGTAGTAGATCCATACACTGTAAAAATTACTTTTGAACAAGTTAAAATTAATAATTTAGAAAATCTATGGTCAAATCCAATGCCGAAGAAACATTATGAAGGTATTGCTGTTAAGGATTTAGAGGAATCAAAGCAAGTTCGTGAAAATCCTGTTGGCTTAGGGCCATTTAAGGTGAAAAAAGTTGTAGATGGAGAATATTCTGAATTAGAGCGTTTTGATGATTACTGGAAGGGCAAACCACAGCTTGATGGTGTTATTGTAAAAGTAATTGACCCATCATTAGCAACGGGCGCATTCCAAAATGGAGAAATTGACATTATGGATATTAGACCACAATCCGTAAAAGAATTAGAAGCATTAGGCAATGTACGTATTGAAGAAACTAATGGTGTGGGCTATTCATACATCGGACTTCGTTTTGGTCATCGTGATAAAGCTACATTAAAAAATGTGGCAGATTTTGATAAATTTAATGCAAAAGAATTACGTCAAGCATTATTATATGCAATTAACCGTCCAGCAATGATCGATGCTTTCTTAGAAGGTAAAGCAACAGTTGCCAACACTGTGATTCCAACTACTTTCTGGACTGCTGCACCAGAGTCAGAATTAAATCAATATGAATTCAACCCAGAAAAGGCAAAAGAGCTATTAGCATCTGCAGGTTATGTAGATAAAGATGGTGATGGCTTCGTAGAAGATCCAAAGGGACAACCATTTAAAATTTCTTTTGGTCACTATGCAGGTTCAGCAGCATTTGAAGGACGTGCACAAGCAATTGTTCAATCTTGGAATGATATTGGTGTAAAAACAGAATTAGCGACAGGTAGTTTAATTGAGTTTAACTTATATAATGATATGAAAGATAATGATGATGCAGCATTAGAAGCATTCTTCGGTGCATGGAGCACAGGTGCTGATCCAGATCCATCAGGATTATGGGGGAATGACGCAGAGTGGAACTATGGTCGTTGGGTAGATCCTAAAAACCAAGAATTATTGGATAAAGGCTTAAGTGAAGAAGCATTTGACAAAGAAAAACGTATGGCAACATATGTTGAATGGCAAAAATACTTCAACGAAGAATTACCTGCCCTTCCTTTATGGGAAAACCTAGATTTATATGGTATAAATAATCGTTTACAAGGTGTTCATGTCAACGCTGTTGGCTTCCAAACGGATGTTTATAAATGGCATATTAAAGAATAAGCTATTGTGTACTTTAATTCTTGCTAACTAAGTCCTTGAAAAGAGGACTTAGTTAGTAAATTTATAGATAAGGAGACGTTACATGCTTCAATATACACTTCGACGACTACTTGGCATGATCCCATTGTTACTCCTTATTTCGTTGGTGGTATTCTTTTTAGCGAAAATGATGCCAGGAGATGCATTTGCTGGTGAAATTGATCCTTCTAATACGAATCCACAATATATCGAAGAAATGAGAGAAAAATTAGGCTATAACGATCCTATTATCCAGCAATACGGTAGATGGATTGTTAATTTTATGCAAGGGGATTTTGGTAAATCAACTGTTTATAAGAAACCAGCAGTAGAAATTATTGCGCAGCGTATACCTAATACCATATTTTTAGCTCTAACATCGTTAATTTTTACCTACATATTTGCATTTATCATGGGCATGTATGCTGGTAGAAAACCCTATACACTTGGGGATAATTTGATTGCAACGTATAATTATTTAGCTTTAGCCATTCCGTCATTTGTTGCGGGAATTGTAGCCATTTACTTTTTCTCGTTCAAGTTAGGTTGGTTCCCATTTAACGGATCTGTGGGCGTCGGGCTAGAGCCTGGAAATTTGGACTACTATATAAGTAGATTCCACCATGTTTTACTACCTGCGCTTATATTAGGATTGATGGGAACAGCATCCTATACACAATTTTTGCGGAATGACATTATTGAAAATAGTAGAAAAGATTTTGTAAGAACTGCGAGAGCAAAGGGAACAAAAGAATCGAAAATTTATAACAAACATATTTTACGAAATTCTATTATTCCTCTTATTACGTTCCTTGGGTTTGATATCGCAACTTTAATTAGCGGTGCGGTAATAACAGAAACAATCTTTACGTATCCTGGAATAGGTGCTCTCTTCCTTGAATCAGTTGGAAGAAGGGATTATGCAGTCATGATGTCGATCACAATGTTACTTTCGTTTTTAACACTTTTTGGAAATTTAATAGCGGATTTATTATATGGTGTAGTAGATCCACGTATTAGATTGGATTAAGGAGGGGGAAATATGACATTGGTAACGGATCAAGAAGTTTTAACGCCAAAATCGCCAAAGAAAAGCCCCTCGCCATGGGTAATTGCGAGACGAAAGTTCTTTAAAAATAAACTAGCCTTGATTAGCCTTATATTTTTACTGATTGTTATTATCTTATCGTTTCTAGCACCATATATTACAACTAAAGATATTGTCCGGGTGGATTTTACCCAAATAAGTAAACCACCCTCTAGTGAAAATTGGTTAGGAACAGATACAAATGGACGAGATGTGTTTACAAGAATGCTCTATGCTGGTAGATCCTCTTTAACAGTGGGATTAAGCTGTATGTTCTTTATTGTTTTAATTGGAACTACAGTCGGCGCAATTTCAGGGTACTTTGGTGGAAAAATAGATCAAATACTCATGAGATTTACAGATTTTATCTTAATGTTTCCATTTATGATTTTTGTAATTGTTTTAAATCAAATTCTAATTGGAAAAGTATCTGGTCTATGGACTTTGATTTTTGTTATCTCACTGTTAATGTGGGGATCAGTTGCAAGGATTGTACGAAGTAGGGTGCTTGCTGAAAAGGAAAATGAGTATATATTAGCAGCTCAATCAATAGGATGTAAATCATCAAAGATTATTATGAAGCATTTACTACCTAATGTTGCTTCGACGATTATTGTACAAGCAACATTGCTGATGGCTGTAACAATCGTCGCTGAATCTGGTTTAAGCTTTTTAGGGTTAGGCGTACCAGCAGATACACCAAGTTGGGGGAATATGCTGTCCGAAGCTAGAAACTCAGAGGTATTAAAGGAGAAGCTTTGGATGTGGGTGCCTCCTGCAACAGCTATTACACTAGTAATTTTGTCCATTAATTTTATCGGAGAAGGGTTAAAGGATGCATTAAATCCAAAATCTAGAAGGTAATTAAAAAATGGGTATTAAATAAATGACAAGAAAATAGGGCACCTTTAAATGTGATTACTTTTACATTTAAAGGTGCCGAATTTTATAAAGGATAATAGTTTAATACATAGTAATATTGATTGTCCTTACAAAGAAGATAGAGACCTGAAATAATGTTTTGAGACCAACTATTATGGTCTAATCACACAAGGCTTTGGACTGTGGCATGGACCTGGATAGGCAGATGCTGTGGTAGAACCAACACTAATTAATACGATTGTAAAACAACATGTAGCAAGAAGAAGTTTCATACTTTTTTTCATTGAATACACCCCTTTATTCGTGTTAACTCTATCATAATATATTCCTTAAAATATTTAAATTAATTTTACATAAATGGTATTTATTAACTAATTATTTTGTGTAAAATAAAAGAATGAAGGGAATTATAGTCTACTAAAAGGTAGTAAGTTTATCTAGGTTTAGTCTGATGGGGATATTGGGTAATAAAAGAAGTAAATTAAAAAAACTCCCATCACAGTTTTTATACTGTCGATAGGAGTTATAGCTTTTAGCGATTAGCAACCCAAGTTTTTACTAGATCAGCAGTACCATAAACATAATGCTGGTCACCTACTTCATGGTAGGTTGCACTTTCGTCAACCTCTGTATGCTTGTACTGAATACGTTGACGGCGCTTCTCTGACATTGGATCAGGAAGTGGGATAGCTGATAGTAAAGATTTTGTATACGGATGAACAGGGTTATTGTAGATATCGTCTGCTTTACCGATTTCCATGATTTTACCGCGGTACATTACAGCAATACGGTCACTGATGTATTTTACCATAGATAAGTCATGGGCAATGAAAAGATATGTTAAGCCACGTTCTTTTTGTAGTTGTTTTAGTAAGTTAACAACTTGCGCTTGAATAGATACGTCTAGCGCAGAGATTGGCTCATCCGCAATGATAAACTTAGGATCTAAACTTAGTGCACGGGCAATCCCAATACGTTGACGTTGACCACCAGAGAATTCGTGTGCGTAACGATTCGCGTGCTCTTTGTTTAAACCAACAGCTTCAAGTAACTCTTGGATTTTTGCACGACGTTCTTTTTTATCCTTGTAAAGGCCATGAATATCAAAGGCTTCACCAATGATCTCACCAGCTGTCATACGAGGGTTTAAAGAAGCATAAGGATCTTGGAAAATCATTTGCATTTGACGGTTAAATTTCTTTAACTCAGTTTTGGATTTTTTTCCATGGACATTTTCACCATCGAAAACAATCTCGCCACCTGTAATATCATATAATCGAATAATTGAACGACCAGTTGTTGACTTACCACAACCTGATTCACCCACAAGACCAAGTGTTTCACCTTCGTAGACATCGAAGCTGATACCATCTACAGCTTTGATAGGATTACTTGGCGAACCAAAATGCTGCTGTAAATTTTTGATTTCAAGAATTTTTTTCGCACCAGTTTTAGTCATTTTCTTGTGCCTCCTTTGCTAAATACCCTTCAATACGTTTAGCAACCGCATCTGGAAGAGGAATCTTTGGTGCATCAGGATGCAACAACCAAGTCTTTGCAAAATGTGTTTCACTTACTTGGAACATTGGTGGCTCTTGTTCATAATCAATCGCCATAGCATACTCGTTACGAGCTGCAAATGCATCACCCTTAGGTGGATTCGTAAGATCGGGTGGTGAGCCTGGAATCGTACGTAATAGCTCATCAGTATCATTATCTAAATCTGGCATTGAACCAAGTAGACCCCATGTGTAAGGATGCTTTGGATTATAGAAAATATCATTCACAGTACCATATTCAACGATTTGCCCAGCGTACATTACCGCTACACGGTCAGCGATATTCGCCACTACACCTAAATCGTGTGTAATGAAAATGATAGATGTTTTCGAGTTTTTCTGAATTTCTTTCATTAATTCTAAAATTTGCGCTTGAATTGTTACGTCTAGAGCTGTTGTCGGCTCATCTGCAATTAATAGCTTAGGATCAGCTGCAAGTGCAATGGCAATAACAACACGTTGACGCATACCACCAGAAAATTCATGTGGGTATTGGTTATAGCGTTTTTCAGGGAAGGGGATACCTACCTGTGTTAAAAGCTCAATCGCGCGTTTTTTCGCTTCGTCTTTAGAAACTTTTTTGTGTTGCAAAATGACTTCAGTAATTTGACGTCCGACCTTCATTGTTGGATTCAAACTTGTCATAGGATCTTGGAAAATCATTGCAATTTCATTTCCGCGTACTTTAGACATTTCTTTATCAGTTAATGGAACTAAATCACGGCCATTGAATAAAATTTGTCCTGACTCATAAATACCAGGTGGCTGGGGAATTAGTTTCATTAATGCATTACTTGTAACACTTTTACCAGAGCCTGATTCACCTACTATAGCGAGTGTTTCACCCTCCTTTAAATCAAAGTTAACACCACGTACAGCACGGACAAGCCCTGCGTAAGTTTTAAAATTAATTCTTAAATCTTTTACTTCTAGAATTGTTTTACTCATTTCGGCCACCTCCTTATTTACGTAGTTTTGGATCTAGAGCGTCACGTAAGCCGTCACCAACTGCGTTAAACGCAAAGATTGTCAGTGAGATAAATACTGCTGGGAAAATCAAGCGCCATGGAGCATTGGCAATAGCTTTATTACCATCAGAGGCCATTGTACCCCAAGAAGCTGTCGGAGCAGGCACCCCAAGACCAAGGTAGCTTAGGAATGATTCGGTGAAAATAGCAGATGGAATTGTTAACGTCATCGTTACTAAGATTGCACCAAGAGCATTCGGAACTAAGTGTTTAATAATTAAATGGCCTGTACTAGCACCTAATGTACGAGCAGCAAGAACATACTCTTGATTTTTAATAGATAGTACTTCACCACGAACGATACGTGCCATGTTAATCCATCCAGTGATGGACAGGGCAATAATCATAGGAATTAAACCAGGTTGCATAACAACTAAAAGTACGATTACTACTAGAAGGTAAGGTACAGCTGTTAAAACGTCAGCAATACGCATCATGATGTTATCAACGCGACCGCCTGCTAAGCCTGAAATACTTCCCCATAAAACACCGATGATTAAGTCAATAATCGCTGCAGCAATTCCGATAAATAGGGAAATACGAGCGCCTTCCCAAATACGAACGAAAATATCACGACCAAGGTCGTCCGTTCCAAACCAAAATTGTGCAGATGGTGGTGCATTGTAAACACCTAGCTGATCACTTGCTTTATATTGAGAAAGCATTGGTACGAATGTAGCCATTAAAATAACAATGATTAAAATGATTATCCCAATGATGGCTAATTTGTTATGAGAGAAACGGAGAAATACTTCTTTCCAAAAGGAGACTGATTTATCAGCTAATTTTTCCGTTGCTTCATGATTTCCACCAACAATTTTAAACTTATCTTTTTCAATTTGTTGCTGTGTCATTATTTTTTCGCTCCTTTCAGTTTAATACGCGGATCAATCACACTATATAGAATATCAACGATTAATACCGCAAATAAAAGGATGATGGAATAGAACACCGTCGTACCCATAATTACTGTATAGTCACGGTTTGTAATACTTTGAACAAAGTGCTTACCAAGTCCAGGAATAGCGAAAATTTGCTCAACAATGAAACTACCTGTTACAACACCAGCTGTTAATGGACCAAGGTATGTTACGACTGGCAGAAGGGCATTTCGTAATGTATGACGGAATACGATTGTCCATTTACCAATACCTTTTGCACGAGCCATTTTTACATAATCACTATTGTTTTGTTCAAGCATACTTGAACGTGTTAATTTTGCGATAAAGCCCATGTGTGAGAAAGCGATTGCAAGGGCTGGTAAAATACTATAAATAAAGCCCTTCCACCCACTAATAGGGAACCAGCCTAGCTTAAAGGCTAAGAAATACTGCATTAAACCTGCTAAGATAAATGAAGGTACTGATATACCGAGCACCGCAAAGGACGTTGCCAAATAATCCGGGAACCTATTATGATATAGCGCGGAAACTACGCCAATTAATACACCGAATCCAACTGCTAATAGCATAGCTTCAATCCCTAATGTTAATGAAACAGGGAAACTTTCAGAAATCATATCATTTGTAGAACGCGCTTTATATTTCATTGACTCACCGAAATTGAATGTGGCCGTATCGATTAAATAATCTTTATATTGAATATACCAAGGGTTATTTAATCCATACGTTTCGTTTAACTTCTCCTCAATTTGAGGTGGGAAATTACGTTCACTCGCGAAAGGACTACCAGGAGCGAGACGCATTAAGAAAAACGTAACCGTTACGATGACGAAAAGCGCGAGAAGTATATACATCAGCCTTTTCAAAATATATTTAATCACATAAAACTCCTCCTTCTATTTGTCAATTTTCAGACAAATATATGCCTTCGTATTTTAAAAAGAGCTGACTCGCGCCGAAGTGGCTACGAGGCAGCTCTTCGCTGTAGAGCTAAATAAGCGAATTATTGTTGATTATTTCTCTACTTTAACCTCTTTAAGAGAGATGTTACCAAGGATGTCTGCCTTCATGTTTTTCACATAATCTTGTACTACAGATAGGTTCGTGTAGTAGTAGATTGGAATAACTGGGAAATCATTCACAGCAACTTTTTCAGCTTGTTTTAAAAGCTCAAGACGTTTAGCAGGATCTGCTTCAACGTTAGATTGATCTAATAATTTTTTGTATTCTGCACTTTCCCAACCAGTATCGTTGTTACCATTTGCAGCAGTGTCATACATTTCTAAGAATGTATAAGCATCGTTGTAGTCACCAACCCAGCCCATACGGCCAACTTGGTAATCTAATTGGTTAAGTTTTTCTAAATATACTTGCCATTCAGAGTTATCTAGACCTACAGTGATACCTAGGTTTTTAGTCCAGCCCTCTTGAACGTATTGAGCGATAGCAGCGTGTGCTTCACTTGTGTTGTAAGAAAGGTTAATTTTGATATCTGCTGGGTTTGTAATTCCAAGTTCTTTCATACCAGCTTCAAGTGCTGCTTTAGCACCTTCGATATCGTTATCTTTGAAGTAACCACGGTCTTCTTCAAAGCCATGAACGGCGATAGGAACCATACCTAATGCAGGTTTTTGCTCACCTTTAGTAATGTTGTCGATTAAACCTTGACGATCAACTGCTAAAGCTAACGCTTTACGGATGTTAGCGTTTCCAGTGATTTTATCTTTTGTATTTAGCTTGTACCAGTAAACAGAAGCTTGGTCATTGATATTTAATGAACCATCAGCTTTAAATGCATCGATTGAATCAAGTGCCACAGATTGGAATGGTGCACCTAAGTAGTCAATTTCTCCAGCTTTGAAACTTGTTGCTGCAGTTGCTTCAGACTCAACCATACCGATATTAACAGTTTCTAAAGAAACTTTATCAGCATCCCAGTACTCTGGGTTTTTCTTTAATACGATTGTATCATTGTGTCTCCATTCAGCTAATGTGAAAGGACCGTTTGTTACATAGTTTTCACCAGCATCTGCATACCACTCATCATTACCTTCAACTACTTTTTGGTTTAATGGTGCATATGTTTTGAATGCTGTTAATTCTAAGAAGTAAGGTGTTGGGTTTTCTAAAGTTACTACTAATGTTTTTTCGTCTTGTGCTTTAACGCCTACATCATCAGCAGAACCTTCACCATTGTTGTATGCTGCAGCACCTTTAATTGGATAAAGGATTGAAGCATATTCAGAAAGATTGTCTGGGTTTAATGCCCATTTCCAAGCGTATTCGAAGTCACCAGCTACTACTGGATCTCCGTTTGACCATTTAGCATCACGTAATTTGAACGTGTATGTTTTTAAATCTTCACTAACTTCCCAGCTTTCAGCAGCAGCTGCAACCGGACGAGCGTCTGCATCAAGTGTTGTTAATCCTTCAAAAGTATTTGTAAGAATAACACCAGAAGTTGTATCTGTTGCTAATGCAGGATGAAGTGATGGCGGCTCAGAAGCTACTACAACATTTAATTCGCCACCTGATGAAGTTGTTTCTTCTGAAGAACCAGAATCTTTTCCTTCGTCTTTTGATTTGTCAGACGAATCTCCACCGAAGCCACATGCAGCAAGTACTAAAGAAAATACTGCAAGGACTGTTAGTAATAAAAACTTTTTGTTTTTATTCATGTGAATCCCCCTTATACAATTTTTAAGCCTTTTGTGAAGCTCCTATTTAATATACCAAAAAAATCATTGTGTACAAAATAAAAAAGATTCGAATTTATATAGTATTATCTGACATTTAGGAGAATAATAAATTTTTCCGATTTATCACACTAAAGAGGAGAAGTGTATATATATTAAAAATTTGATATTTACTTATTCTGAATATCAAAAATAAAGTAAAAATAAAAAAATGATTTACTATACGGAAAATTCCTATTTTTTTGATAATATTATGGATATTTGAAAAATGAATCAAAAGTCATAGATGTAATACCTTGAGGAATTTGTATAGATTTGTAGAAAATCTATGTAAAACTCAGTGAATTAGTTTCTTTTACAGGTAATTTCTTGTAATTTACTATCGCAAAACATGAATATTTTTATCTATTAATGATATATAAGAAACTTGTTTTGTATTTTTCTAGGATTATCCATTTGTGGGGAAGAAAAAGAAAAAAATGAGCATTTGTATGAAAAAAGGTACCCATACTAAGAAAAAATTGGATTTAGTGACAAGCTAGTTTATGAGATTAAGTTTTTTTGAAATAATTTTAGAGCTAGTTGAATATACATGCATTTATGCAGTTGGTTACTGTTTTATTCATCAGTCAAAAAATAAAGAGAATGCTTCAATTCGTCCTATATTCTTCCAAAGAGAACCCTTTTAATCATATTGTTTTTTTGAGGATGTCATTTGTCTTACTGAAGAGGATTGATAATGCAAATAATTACTAAAAATCTGTTTATTCATCAAATGAAAACGTTATCAATAGCTATTCAGAAGGATATTCTTCCACTTTTTAAGTGGTGTACTATGAAAAAAATATAAAAAAACAGTGCATCCCATCTATAAAATGCACTGTTTTCTATTTAAAGTTTAAATTGATTGATTTGATTCTGTAAATCTAAGGACTTTTCGCTTAGATCTGCGGCAACTTGGTTTACTTGTTGTACTGTTATAGATTGTTCTCTTGTTGCTGAAGCTACAATTTTTGTATTATCTGCGCTCGTTGAAGCACCGTGGGCGATTTCTGCAACGGACGCTGCAACCTGTTCAGCACTAGCTGAAATTTCTTCAGAGGTAGCTGATATATCTTCAATCTGATCCGTCATCGTATTAATTGCTTTCACAATTCCTTCAAAGGCTTGTCCAGCATGTCCGATGATTTTAACGCCCTCTGTGACAGAATGAAGTCCATCAAAGACTGCTTTTTCTACATTATGTGTATCCTGTTGAATATCTAGTGTTAAGGCAACGATTTGGTTGGCTGATTGTTTGGATTCCTCAGCTAACTTACGAACCTCATCTGCTACAACCGCAAATCCTTTACCATGCTCTCCAGCTCTAGCCGCTTCAATTGCTGCATTGAGTGCCAATAAATTTGTTTGATCTGTAATGGCTGTAATGACAGCTGTGATCTGACTAATCTCATCTGATTGCTTACTCAATTTTTGAACAAGATTATTAATCATTTGTGTTGATTCATGGATGACATTCATTTGTTGCTGAGCTTCTTCTACAGTCTCATTTCCATTTGTTGCTAATTCAGAAGTTGTTATAGCATTCTGATGTAGTTGCTGAGTTGCCTCAGCTATTCGTTGAACACCTACAGCTGTTTCATCCATTGCGTGTGCGCTTTCGTTAGCTGCTACTGTAGCTGTCACTGCAGCATCAGCTGTTTCATTAATCCGTATTGTTATTTCATCAGCAGTGGCAGTTATTTCTTCAGTGGAGGCAGAAAGTTCCTCTACTGAAGCTGTTAAATGCTCTGCATTGTCCTGTATATGCGTTAATAAATTTTTCAGATTACCCTTCATGGCATTAAAAGCTGTTGAAAGCTGACCAATTTCATCTTTTGATTGATAGGTAATATCTGGATGAATTAATTCACCATTAGCTACATGCTTGGCTGCCAGAACGACAGATTTTAAAGGGCGTGAGATTGTCCGTTGTATATAGAAAATAAGGAAAATACCTAGAGCGATACCAATAATGATTGCGATAATGGAAATGAGTTGGGAATTGAATACGGCCTGTTTAGATTCTTTTGTCACAATATCTAGTTGTTCCTTTTGATAGTTTCCAATTTTATCGGATACATCTTGTATACCTTTATTCGCTTGTTGTACTTCACCATTTACCTTTTGCAAAGCACCTTCTAGATTACCAGCTTCAAATAGAGCTATTGCTTCGGTTGCTGCCTTATTAAAAGTATCATTATAAATTTTTAATTCCTGTGCATATGTTTCCATTTCAGCTGAATTTGATTTTTCTATGATTTCTTCTACATGTGTGTCGAGCATACTTGCATATTTTGAGAAACTCTCTTTGTTAGCAGGTTTGTCTTCGATGATGATGGCACGAATGAAAAGTCCTTGCATAGCCATTTCGTATTGAATATCATCTGCTAATTCTACAAGGGCAACATGTCCTTCTAATGCATTTTCAATCTTTTTTTCAATGTTTGAAAATAACAGAAACATAATGAACAAAGAAATGATTAATGTGAGAATAATTGCAAAGAAACCAAAGCTTAATTTTTTACCTACAGACATATAGATACGCCCTTTCCTAAATGCTCTATAAAAATTTTTATACTTTAATTTAGCGTTTCTCAGTAGTAGAAGTCAATATTCGTTGAAGGAAACAGTGCAGATTATTCATGTGTTTTTAAATTGTTATTATAATAAGGAAGATTGTCTGTAAAAATCAATCAAGATAAGGTTGTTTTCATCGTTTTATAGTACGGATTACGTGTACTCGTTATAAAAAAGAAGAAACCGATACAATTTGTATCGGTTTCTTCCTTTATGACTGTTTCTTTAACTGTAAAATGACTGTCTCATCAGGGTCAATATACAGTGTCTTTTGTTCAAAATAGATGACGAAACCAGGTTTGGCACCATTTGGTTTTTTGACCTGTCTTATTTCGGTATAATCTACAGGCACAGAAGAGGATTCTCTGGCCTTAGAAAAATAGGCGGCTAGTGTGGCAGCTTCTCGCAACGTCGTTTCATCTGGTTCACTTGAATGAATGACAACATGTGATCCAGGAATATCTTTTGTGTGTAACCAAATATCAGTCCGCTTTGCTAGTTTAAATGTCAGCATGTCATTTTGTTTATTGTTTTTTCCAACAGAGATTATTACACCTGTAGAAGAAACATATCGTTCTGGTTCAGGTTTCGCTTGTTTTTTCTTTTTCTTCGCATGACGTAGTTTTAAGTAACCTTGCTCTGCTAGCTCTTCACGAATTTCCTCAATATCTCCAGGAGAAGCCTGCTGAACTTGCTGTGCTAGCATTTCGAAGTAAGAAATTTCATCAGTCGTTTTTTCTAGCTGCTCTTGAACCATGACCAAGGCATTTTTTGCCTTTGTGTACTTTGTATAATAGCTTTGGGCATTTTCAATCGGTGTTTTACGTTCGCTTACTGGAATCGTTATTTCTTCGCCAGTTTCACTATAGTAATTTGTGACAGTAACTTCCTTGACTCCTTTTTCAAAGGCATAGATATTAGCCATTAATAGCTCACCATATAGTTGGAATTGATCGAGCTTGGAGGCACGTTCATAATCCTTCATTAACTTTTTTGTTTTTAAAGCTAGTTTGTCAATCTCATTTTGTAGCCAGCGCTCTAAATCGCCTGCTTGTTGTTTTACACGATCTCGCTCTGCACGTGCAAAGAATACACGATCAAGAAGCTCATGGACATTAGGATAGATTGTTATATCCCCGTCATGCAAGTGCGTTAATTCGATAGGGGAAAAGTATACTTTCTGATTGAAGAGTACGTACATAGGCTTCATTCCACCGTTCGCAAAGGAGGTCATAAAATCCTTGAAACATGCTAGCGTATTTGAAGTCGTCTTCATTCGATACAATAATTCTTCTGCGTGGAGAGGTGAAAAACCAGCTAATTGTTGCACTATCTCTTTAGAGGTTTTTGCTTCAACAAAAAATGCTGTTAGCTCTTCATCTGTCACTGTTAAAGGATTCCATTTGTTTTGTGTGGGTGGCGCAATATACGGTTGCCCTGGTAGTACAGTCCGGAAGCTATTGACTGAAGGCGGTAGATGTTTTAGGCTGTCAATAATTTTTCCCTGCTCTTGATCAATCAACAGTAGATTACTATGTCTACCCATAATTTCAGCATGTATTTCTCTTACAATTGGATCTCCAATTTCATTTTTACTTTCAATTTCTACTATTATAATGCGATCAAAATCACGCTGTTTTATAGAAGCAATAAAACCACCCTCTATATGCTTACGCAAAAGCATACAAAACATTGGCGGCTCTGCTGGATTTTCAATCACTTGTTCAGTAAGGTGTACACGTGCATAAGAAGAGTGGATGGAAAACAGTAATTTATGATTCTTTCCGTTCGCTCGCACATGTAAAATAACCTCTTGTGCATTAGGTTGGTGTATTTTGGTAATCCGACCAGTGACTAGCTGTTGTAGGTCGGCAGTTATTGAATAAGTAAATAAGCCATCAAATGCCATATGAATTCCTCTTTCCAACGATATCAAGCATCTTGGTACTTTCGTATTTTTTTCTTAATGTATCTGCATTCACTATTTTTAAGCTTCTGCAAATACTCTTTTGGTATGTTTATCATAGCATTTTTTAGGTGAATATTAAAATATAGCTTCAATTGTGGTAGAATTAGCTTTTACTTTATCCAAATTTTTTTGGAGAGTCGTCATAATCGACAAAGCTTATGTTATAATAATCCCAGTATGCAAAGAAAGGTGTGACGAACCTTGGTGCGTAGTATGACTGGTTTTGGCAGAGGTGTCACAACAACTAGAGACTTTCAATTAACCGTGGAAATGCGCTCGGTCAACCATCGTTTTTTAGAAATTAATGCAAAATTTCCGAAAGAATGGCTTGAAGCTGAAATTTTTGCAAAGAAACTAATTTCTCAAGCTTTGTCACGCGGCAAAATTGATGTGATGGTATATGTGAAGGACTTAGAGAACGTAGAGCAATCTATTGAGATTAATTGGTCATTAATTGAAGCGTATCGTAAGGCAAAAGAGCAATTAGCAAGTAAAGTACCACTTGAAGAAAAATGGACGATGCAAGAACTTTTATCGTTAGAGCAGGCACTTGTACAGCAAAAACCCCAGCTTACACCAGAGGATTTGCTCAGTGCTGTTGAACAAGCGATTTCACAAGCGATTGAACAGCTCGTTCAAATGCGTGAGCGTGAAGGGCAAGAATTACAAGAGGTTGTTGTACAATATAAAGAACAGTTAATGGAGCAAGTCAATCAGATTCGTTTGTGTTCTTCGCTTGCTGTTGAAAAATATCGTACACGATTAATAGAGCGAATTAATGAAGTTGCAAATGGCACATTGCTAGAAGATCGTTTACTAGCGGAAGTAGCAATTTTTGCAGAACGAGTAGACATCTCCGAAGAATTAGACAGATTAGATAGTCACTTCAATCAACTGAAGGAAACATTACTTGAAAAGATTTCGGTTGGGCGTAAATTGGACTTCTTAATGCAGGAAATACATCGCGAGATTAATACGATTGGTTCAAAAAATCAATCTACAGAAGCAGCGGTTGCTGTTGTTCAGGCGAAAACAATTTTAGAAAAGATGCGTGAGCAAGTGCAAAACATCGAATAACTTGCACGTGTCTGTTATAAATTAAGGGAGATATAGAGAATAAATGATAAAAGAACGTGGATTATTAATTGTTCTGTCTGGCCCCTCTGGTGTAGGTAAAGGGACAGTGCGAAAAGAATTATTTTCTCAGCCGAATACGAATTATGAGTATTCCATCTCGATGACAACACGAAATCCTCGCGAAGGTGAAGTAGATGGTGTAGACTATTTTTTCAAGACGCGTCATGAATTTGAAGTGTTAATTGAACAAGGTGGCTTATTAGAGCACGCTGAATTTGTCGGTAACTATTATGGAACACCATTAGCTTATGTAAATGAAACACTTGATGCAGGTCGTGATGTATTTTTAGAAATCGAAGTGCAGGGTGCAGCACAAATTCGTAAAAAAGCACCAGATGCCTTATTTATTTTCTTAGCCCCTCCAAGTTTAACGGAATTAAAAGATCGTTTAGTTGGACGTGGGACAGAAACGGAGGATATCATTGCCAAACGAATCGCTACTGCAAGTGAAGAGCTTGAAATGATGAGCTTGTATGATTATGTTGTGGAAAATGATGAAGTGACGAATGCCTGTGATCGTATAAATGCGATTATTAAAGCCGAGCATTGTCGTAGAGAACGTGTTGAAAAAAGATATTTGTCAATGTTGAGAGGAGAATAAAACAATGCTATACCCATCAGTAGATGCTTTAAAAAAAGAAATCGATTCAAAATATTCATTAGTGAGCCTTGCTTCTAAACGTGCTCGCCAAATGCAAGAAGAGCAAGACACAGAACGCTTACACAAGTATGTTTCCCATAAATATGTAGGGAAAGCACTTGAAGAAGTAGCGGCAGGTGTACTTACGAAAGTATCACAGGATGAGTCAACTGTGTATGAGGACGAAATCTAACATCATGTAAAGTGCTTTACTATGTTTACATGCATGCTAGTCTAGTTAGCAGTAGATTTTGATTATACAGAATGCCGAAAGCTCCCAGGGAATCCTTCTTTGGGAGCTTATCATTTGAAAGGACGACACCTAGCATGAATAAAAATATTTTACTTTGTGTTTCAGGCGGGATTGCCGTATATAAGGCTGTGGCACTCGTAAGCAAGCTATCACAAGCAGGAGCCAATGTAAAAGTCATCATGACAGCCTCTGCTAGACAGTTTGTAAATCCATTAAGTTTTCAAGTGATGTCCAAAAATGATGTTTATTTTGACACATTTGATGAAAAAGATTCAAGTGTGATTGCTCATATAGACTTAGCAGACTGGGCTGATTTAATTTTAGTAGCGCCAGCTACAGCAAATATAATAGGCAAAATGGCCAATGGTATAGCAGATGATATGATCACAACAACCCTGCTTGCTACGACAGCACCCGTATGGATTGCACCAGCTATGAATGTACACATGTACGACCATCCTGCGGTAAAACGGAATTTGGATAGGCTATCAGCTGATGGCTACAAATTTATTGAGCCTTCCGAAGGATTTTTAGCATGTGGCTATGTCGGGAAGGGCCGTCTAGAGGAGCCAGAAAAAATCACTGCACTTGTTCAAGATTTTTTTTCGGGAAAAACAAAACCACTAACAGGTAAAACAGTCATAGTGACAGCAGGTGCCCTGCATGTACCATTGGATGAACAGCATGTAATTAGTTCACAGGCAAATGGAGCCATAGGACGAGCTTTAGCACATGAAGCAAGAATGCTAGGCGCACATGTGATTGAAATAGAAAATGCAAATTTGTTTGATGCTATTCAGCAATTGGAAGCTTATAAAATCCAATATCCTCAAGCAATATTGATCCATGCAGCAAATGTGCCGACTATAAAGGAAACGCCCATCATTTCAGTAGAAGGCATAAAAGCGATCACTTTCGGACAAAAAGTGCAAGGAACACCAATGCTTAATATACTTTCTGAGAGATGGATTGATTTTAGTGAAAAAGCGCAGCTTAACGGACAGTTTTTGGCTACAATTAACCCACAACTTTTTGCTCAGACATTATGGTCTTATATTATAAAGGGTGAGGAACAATGAGCTTTTTGATAGCAGAGGTCATTGTAGATGTCTCTACTTACCATGTAGATCGTCCATTTGATTATCAAGTACCTGTAGAATGGATTAGTGTTATCGAATTAGGAAGTCGTGTTAAAGTGCCATTTGGTCCAAGAAATGTCCTGGGTTTTGTTGTTGGATTGAAGAAAGAAACAGATGTACCGTTAAATAAACTAAAGGCAATCAATCAAATTTTAGATATGGAGCCAGTCCTGACAGAAGAAATGTTGCGAATGGCGAAGTGGTTGAAGAACGATACGATTTGCTATGAAATAGATGCCTTGCAAGTGATGTTACCATCTGCACTTCGAGCCAAGTATGAAAAAATGATTAAGCTACAACAAGATCAACAATTGCCACTAGAGGTACAGGCTATATTCGGGAAGCGTCAACGAGCAAATTTTAAAGAATTTGAGCGAGCAGGTTTACTACCCCTATTGAAACAATTGGTTGCAGATAACATTGTTACAATCGAATATGTTGTGAAGCAACAGGGAAATGTGAAAGAAATTCGAATGGTTCAAATAACAGCAGACCAACAACTTATTGAACGTGCCTTAGAGCAGTCATCCAGGGCAGTTAAACAACGGCTATTATTGCAATGGATGTGCCAACACTTAGGAGAGGTTTTTACTCCCCAACGAATTTGTGACGAAGCAGGGGTCTCTATATCAGTATTAGAGGCAGTAATTGACAAAGGAGCTGCTCAATTTATTCAAGAGGAAGTATTTCGTGATCCATTTACGAAGGAAGTTTCACGTACACAAGCCTTACAATTAACGGATGAGCAGCAGGTTGCTCTCCAAGCTATTACTACAGCTATGGACCAGCAAATGGCGCAAACCTTTTTATTACATGGTGTAACCGGGAGTGGTAAAACAGAGGTTTATTTGCAGGCTATTCAAAAGGTATTAGAAGAAGGAAAAGAAGCCATTATGTTGGTACCTGAAATCTCTTTAACGCCACAAATGACTGAACGATTCCGCAGTCGCTTTGGTGAGATGGTTGCTGTGATGCATAGTGGATTATCTGTAGGGGAGAAATATGATGAATGGCGTAAAATCCAACAAGGCAAAGTGAAGGTCGTAGTTGGAGCTCGTTCAGCTATTTTTGCTCCCTTTACGAATATAGGGCTTATTATATTGGATGAGGAACATGAATCAACTTATAAGCAAGAAGATTCACCGCGTTATCATGCAAGAGATGTAGCCATCTGGCGTAGCGAATTTTATAAATGTCCTATTATTTTAGGGAGTGCAACACCAGCATTAGAATCATTTGCAAGAGCTAAAAAGGGAGTATATAAGCTACTCTCATTAAAACACCGTGCTTTACATCAGGCTTTGCCGACTGTTTTTATTGCAGATATGCGTGAAGAGCTGAGACAAGGTAATCGTTCGATGTTTTCCCAATCATTGATTGAAGCAATCCGTTTAAGACTTGAGAAAAAAGAGCAAATGGTGCTGTTTTTAAACCGTCGTGGCTATTCTTCATTTGTACTCTGCCGAGATTGTGGAACAGTTGTCCAATGTCCAAATTGTGATATTTCATTAACCTATCATCGAACAACTGAAAAATTGAAATGTCATTATTGTGGTTACGAGGAACATGTTCCACAAATATGTCCGCAATGTCAAAGTGATCATATTCGTTATTTTGGGACAGGTACACAAAAGGTGGAAGAGGAACTGTATAAGTTGTTTCCTGAGGCAAGAGTATTACGTATGGATGTAGATACTACGAAGCATAAGGGGGCACATGAAGAAATATTGGAGACATTTGGGGCAGGGCAAGCAGATATTTTGCTGGGTACTCAAATGATTGCAAAGGGTCTAGATTTTCCAAATATTACGCTAGTCGGTGTACTTAGTGCCGATACATCCTTACATTTACCTGATTACCGAGCAGCAGAGCGAACATTTCAGCTATTAACACAGGTAAGTGGCCGGGCTGGGAGACATGACAAGCTAGGGGAAGTCATCATTCAAACGTATACACCTGAGCATTACGCAATTGAATTAGCTAAAACCCAAGAGTATGAACCATTTTATGAACGTGAGATGTTTTTACGTCGCAGATCCAACTATCCACCTTATTATTTTGTAGCTCTTATTCAATTATCCCATGAAGATGTCATGATGGCTGCTGAATATGCTGGTCGAGTGGCTGATTGGTTACGAGGAAACTTATCGAATCAAGTCGCAATAATAGGACCAACAACTGCGAGTATTGCTCGTCTCCAAAATAGATATCGTTATCAATGTTTGATAAAATATAAAATTGAACCAAATCTAATTCCTGTGTTACAACGTCTACTTGCCATGTATAGAGCAGAGTGGATTAAGCAAGGAATATTAATGACGGTAGATTTAGATCCATCTACTATATAGTTAGCATGTAATAGTAGCACGATTTCTAATAAAAGTATCAATTAGCTAGTGCACTAGCTTTAAAGCAGAAATGAGGAAATAATAATGGCTATAAAAAAAGTAATTGAAAACCCTGCAAAGGTACTATCAACACCGTGTGCTGAAGTGACAGAAATAAATGATGAAATAATTACGTTACTTGATGATTTATATGACACAATGGTGGAATATGATGGCGTTGGAATTGCGGCACCACAAATAGACGTAGGGTTACGGGTAGCAATTGTTGAACTAGGTGAAGAACGTGATATTTTAGAAATGATTAATCCAACTGTCGTTGAAACGGACGGAGCAGAAGTAGATATTGAAGGATGCCTGAGCTTTCCAGGTTTATATGGAGAAGTAGAACGTCCTAGTTATGTCAAAATTGAAGCATGTGATCGTGAAGGACGTGTTTATGAATTAGAGGCAGGTGGCTTTGATGCACGTGCGATCTTACATGAAATTGATCATTTAGATGGTGTGCTTTTCGATTCAAAAATCAAGCGTATTGTCACAGCAGAAGAACTAGAAGAAATGTACGCCGAAGAGGAGGAATAAAATGACATCTATCGTTTTTATGGGGACACCTGACTTCTCCGCACCTATTTTGCGTATGCTACATGATGAAGGATATGCTATTAAAGCAGTTGTAACACAACCAGATCGTCCAGTTGGGCGTAAACGAGTACTAACACCGCCGCCAGTAAAGGCAACAGCGTTGGAACTTGGCTTGCCAATTATTCAACCCGAAAAATTGCGTGGCTCCGAGGAGTTACAGCAGATTCTTGCTTTACAGCCTGATCTAGTGATAACAGCAGCATTTGGACAGATACTACCCAAAGAATTATTAGATGCACCAGCTCTAGGCTGCATTAATGTCCATGCATCACTATTACCAAAATATCGTGGAGGTGCTCCAATTCACCAAGCCGTCATGGATGGTGAAAAAGAAACAGGAGTAACGATCATGTATATGGCAGAAAAGCTTGATGCGGGAGATATTATCTCTCAAAAAGCAATCCCTATTGAAGAAGATGATCATACTGGTGGACTTTTTGATAAGCTAAGTATGGTTGGCTGTGAATTACTCAAGGAAACACTTCCTTCTATTATAAATGGTACAAATAATCGTACAGTTCAAGATGAAGAACAAGTTACCTTTGCAAGTAATATTTCAAGGGAACAAGAACGGATCGATTGGACAAATGATGCTATTACTTTATACAATCAAGTGCGCGGTCTTCATCCGTGGCCTGTTGCTTATACCACTTTTGAGTATGGTAATTTTAAAATTTGGTGGGCAACGATTGGCAAAAGTAAGCATGAGGTGAATCCAGGTACAGTTGTTGCCATTGATAAAGATCATTTTGAGGTAGCAGCTGGCAACGGGACAACTTTAGCATTATATGATGTGCAACCAGCTGGTAAAAAGCGCATGACCGCAGAGGAATATTTACGTGGGACAGGTTCTAAATTACAGATTGGGGACCAATTCAAATGAGTAAAAAAAGTGTAGTGATTTGGGATGGCAATGTACGAGATGCCGCATTGTCAATTCTATTAGCAGTTGATAAAAATCAGGCTTATAGCAACTTATTGCTAAATGAAACGATTAAACGGCATAAAATTGAAGCAAAAGATCGTGCTTTATTGACTGAAATAACGTATGGAACTTTACAGTATAAAATGACACTTGATTATTACTTAGAGCCATTTATTCGCGGTTCAATTGATCATTGGGTTCGCTGGTTATTAAGAATCTCGTTGTATCAAATCCATTATTTAACACGTATCCCTCCACACGCTGCAGTAAACGAAGCAGTAGAAATTGCCAAGCGTCGAGGGCATCGTGGAATCGCTTCTATGGTCAATGGCATATTAAGATCCGTGTTACGCAGTGGAGTCCCTTCAACAGATGACATAGCAGATCCAATTGAGCGTCTTTCTATAGAGACAAGTCATCCAATGTGGTTAGTTCAAAGATTTGTTGATAACTACGGTCTTGAAGTGGCGACTGAAATGTTGCATGAAAATAATAGACCACCTGTGCAGACTGTGCGTGTTAATACAACAAAAGCAACTGTACAACAAGCAATTGCCGAGTTAGAGGCAGAAGGATTAACGGCTATTCAAAGCGATGTTATACCAGAGTGCTTATACATTACAAACGGTCAACCAGCTCGTACAAAATCCTTCAAAGAAGGTATGATTACTATTCAGGATGAAAGTTCAATGATACCTGCTAATGTGCTAAATCCATCGCCAGGTATGCGTGTCTTGGATATGTGCGCGGCACCTGGTGGAAAAACAACACATATTGCCGAAATAATGAAAAATGAAGGGTCTATTTTAGCAACAGACCTTCATCCACATAAATTAGATTTAATCGACCATAATACAGAGCGTCTAGGGCTTGATATTGTTGAAACAGCCCCAATAGATGGACGGAAAGCACCAGAATTTTTACAAGCAGCGTCTTTTGATGCTATCTTAGTCGATGCACCATGTAGTGGACTAGGCGTTATGCGACGTAAGCCAGATATTAAATATACAAAGCGAGAAGAGGATTTAGAAAGTCTTCAAAAAATCCAATTAGCTTTACTTGATGCAGCAACGAAAGTTTTGAAAACAGATGGTAAGCTTGTATACAGTACGTGTACAGTAGACATACAAGAAAACGAAGGCACTGTGAAAGCCTTTTTAACAGCACATCCAGAAATGGAAGCTATACAACTAGAATCTTTACCAACAAAATTAGCGGAAAAGCAAGCTAATGGCATGCTTCAAGTCTTTCCACAAGACTTTGGCAGTGACGGTTTCTTTGTCGCCGCCTTTCGTAAAAAAGGAGAATCCAACTAATGGTGGATCAAGAGAAATTTAATGAACGTATTAACGATTTAGTCGAAGAAGCAGAAGAAAAGCCCGTTCGACGTGTGAAAAAAGAAAAGCCAAATTTAAAAGAATCCATTTATTCGTTACAACCTCATCAATTAGAAGAATGGCTAAAGGAAAATGGCGAAAAGCCTTTCCGTGCTGCTCAAATTTTTGACTGGCTGTATAATAAACGTGTAAAGACATTTGAAGAAATGTCAAACCTTTCAAAGGGATTACGCGAAAAACTAACTGCAAATTTTGCATTATCCACACTATCAACCATTATTAAACAAGAATCTAAAGATGGTACCATTAAATTTTTATTCCAATTACAAGATGGCTATTCAATAGAAACTGTGTTAATGCGCCATGAATATGGAAATTCTGTCTGTGTAACAACACAAGTAGGCTGCCGAATTGGCTGTACGTTTTGTGCATCCACTTTAGGTGGTTTGAAGCGACATTTATTAGCAGGAGAAATTGTGGAGCAAGTTGTCAAAGTACAGCAAACATTAGATGAATTGGGCGAGCGAGTATCTCATATTGTCATTATGGGTATTGGTGAACCTTTCGATAACTATGATGCAATGATGAATTTCTTAAAAGTGATCAATCATGAAAAAGGTTTAAATATCGGAGCACGTCATATCACGGTTTCAACATCGGGTATTGTACCTAAAATTTACCAATTTGCGGATGAACAATTACAAATTAACTTTGCTGTTTCTCTGCATGCGCCAAACCAAGAAGCACGTCAAAAGCTAATGCCAATTGCCCGTGCTTATAAATTGGAAGAATTAATGGATGCTGTGCGATACTATACAAAAAAAACAGGTCGACGAGTGAGTTTTGAGTATGGGCTGATGTCTGGTGAAAATGATTCAGTAGAAATAGCAGAGGAACTATCTGCTTTAATTAAAGGAATTAAATGTCATGTCAACTTAATTCCTGTAAACTATGTACCGGAACGTGATTATGTTCGTACATCTCGTAGTCAAATTTTTGCTTTTGAAAAAACATTAAAGAAAAATGGTATTAACGTAACGATCCGCCGAGAGCAAGGTTCAGATATCGCTGCTGCGTGTGGTCAATTACGTGCACAAGAGAGATCTGAAGAGACGAGGTGACCAGTATTGGAATACACAGTCGAAAGTGATATTGGTTTAAAACGATCCATTAATGAGGACCGTGCTGCATTCTTTAAACGTCCAGATGGGCTTGCACTAGCACTTGTAGCGGATGGCATGGGTGGTCATAATGCTGGTGATGTAGCAAGTGATATGGCAATTCAACAAATGGAATCCTTTTTTTTACAGGCAGACACACATCATTTTGTATCCACAACATCAAAAAAAGAATGGTTATTACAAACAGTTAAGCAATTGAATAAAACAATATATGACTATTCTTTATCACATGAAGACTGTAAAGGAATGGGCACGACATTTATTGCAGTGTTAATCGAAGAACAACATTGCTTCATTGCACATGTGGGTGACAGTCGTGTGTATTATTTCTTTGAAGATGGTGCACAACAAATAACAAGAGATCATTCATATGTGAACGTCTTGGTCGAAAATGGTGAGATAAGCGAAGAAGAGGCTTTGACACATCCAAAGAAAAATTTCATCTTAAAAGCGGTTGGGACAGAGGAAACAATCGAACCAGACTTTTATGAAGTAGATTTAGCATCAGAATCGTATTTACTCATTTGTTCAGATGGCTTAAGCAATAAACTAACTGTTTATGAAATGGCATCGATAATTACGTATCCAGACTCCATTAAGGAAAAGGGACGTAAACTTGTAGAATTAGCAAATGCCAGCGGGGGAGAAGACAATATCTCCCTCGTGCTATTAACAAAAAGGGATGAGGAGGTGTAAGAATGCTTGTAGGTAAAAGAATTAGTGACCGTTATAAAATTTTAGAACTCATTGGTGGCGGAGGTATGTCCAATGTTTATTTAGCACACGATATGATCTTAAATCGTGATGTAGCCATTAAAATATTACGCTATGATTTTTCCAATGAGGATGAATTACATCGACGTTTTCAACGTGAGGCACTGTCTGCTACAAGTCTTACACATCCGAATATTGTTAGTGTTTATGATGTAGGTGACGATGGAGATCTACACTATATTGTGATGGAATATGTTCAAGGAAAAACATTAAAGCAGTACATACAAGAATTTGCACCAATTTCTCCTGCTAGAAGTGTGCATATTATGAAGCAATTAACGTCTGCCATTGCCAATGCCCATGAAAACCATATTATCCACCGTGATATTAAACCGCAAAATATTTTAATGGATGCGGAAGGTAATGTGAAAGTTACGGATTTTGGTATTGCGATGACGTTAAGTGCTACATCATTTACTCAAACAAATTCTGTGCTTGGTACAGTGCATTATTTATCACCAGAGCAAGCTCGCGGCGGTACAGCTACAAACAAATCAGATATTTACGCACTCGGTATTGTGTTATATGAATTATTAACAGGTGAACTTCCGTTTTCTGGTGAATCTGCTGTTTCAATAGCACTTAAGCATTTACAAGCCGAAACGCCTTCTGTTCGAGCATTTGATGCAACGATTCCCCAAAGCTTGGAAAATGTAGTATTAAAGGCTACTGCCAAAGATGCATCCCATCGTTATACGACAGTGGAAGAAATGTATGAAGATTTGGAAACCGTACTATCACCATCTAGAATCAATGATCCCAAATTTGTCATACCTGTGGATAATGATGTAACGAAGGCTATTCCTATCATTAAAGAGCAGATGCATAAAAAAGACGAAGATTTAACTAAAACAAGAGTTATTGAACCAATTATGGAAGCTAAAGCTCCATCTCAACCGCAACCTAAAAAGCCTGTAGAAAAGCCAGTTCCTGTTAAGGCAAAGAAGAAAAATTGGCCCAAATATGTTGCAGGACTATTCATTGCAGCGATTGTCATTTTCTTATTCTTTATTTTTGCAAAAGATTTATTTAGCCCGAAAAAAGTGGCTATACCAGATGTAGCAAATTTAACAATAGAGGAAGCGACAAAAAAATTAGAAGCAGATGGATTTGTTGTTGGTGAAGAGCATCAGGAGCGAAATCATGAGGAAATAGAGAAGGGGAAGGTTATTGAAACGGACCCATCAAAAAATTCATTACGTGAAAAAGGCTCAGAGGTAGACTTAATCGTTAGTTTAGGTGTAGAGATGACGACAGTTGATAATTATGTAGGACAAAATTATAGTCAAGTTGAAGCTTTAATAAAAGGAAAGTATAAAGACGTAATAAAAGAGGATGTCCCTTCTAATGAGCCAGAAGGAAGAATCATTGAGCAAAGCATACCACCAAATTCTGAGGTAGTAGCGAAAGAAGAAACAATCACGTTTAAAGTTAGCCAAGGAGTTAGAATGGTAAGGGTTGAAAACGTTGTAAATTATACGAAAGCTGATATGGATGACTATGTGAAAAGAGCAGGTCTCAATTGGCGTATATCTCGTGAAGAACATCATGAAACCATCCCAGCTGGCAGTGTAATTTCGCAATTGACAAAAGCGGGTACTTTGGTAGAAGAAGGTTCTATGATATCGGTTGTAATTAGTAAAGGGCCAGCAAAACAGCCTGATAAACTACGTCTCATACCTGTAGTCATTGAGTATAAACCTACAGAAGAGGGAATAGCTCAAAATATTCGAATCGAAATTCAGGATAAAAATCATACATTGTCTGAACCTGTTGAAGTATTTGAAATTCTAAGTGATACGCCATACAATATTCAGCTTACAATTGAAGATGGCAAAGATGCAAGTTATAGAATAATTCGTGACTCAGAAATAATTTTAGAAGGCAAAGTTAATTATAATGATGTCGATTAAGGAGGAATTGGATGGCGCAAGGCCAAATAAGAAAAGCATTAAGTGGTTATTATTATGTATTTGATGGACATCAACTGATTCAATGTCGAGGACGCGGGGTATTTCGTAATCGTGGCGAATCCCCACTTGTTGGCGATATTGTAGAGTATACAATGGAAACTGAAGGCTCTGATGGGACTATACAAAAGATTTTAGAGCGTCAAAATGAATTAGTACGTCCGCCAATTGCGAATATTGATCAAGGCATTTTGGTGTTTTCTGTAAAAGAACCGAATTTCAATACCATTTTACTGGATCGTTTTTTAGTTGTGTTAGAATCCTTCCATGTACACCCGATTATTTGTTTAACAAAAATGGATTTGCTAGAAAATGATGAACGTGAGGAATTACAAAATTATATAGCAGATTATGAAAGCATGGGCTATACAGTTTTGCAAACATATAAAGATGAAGAAGAATTAGTTGAACGATTACGTCCTATTTTAAAGGGGAAAACCACTGTTTTAGCTGGCCAATCGGGCGTTGGGAAATCAACTTTACTTAATACGCTCATTCCTGAGTTGAACTTAAAAACGGGTATTATCTCCCAAAGCTTAGGACGGGGGAAACATACCACTCGTCATGTTGAACTGATAGAGGTCTGTGATGGTTTATTGGCAGATACGCCTGGGTTTAGTTCCTTTGATTTTGACGAAATTGAGAAAGAAGAATTAGGTGTATGTTTTCCTGAGATGGCTAGAGTGGCGGATGATTGTAAATTTAGAGGTTGCTTACACTTGAAAGAGCCAAAATGTGCAGTAAAGGCAGCGGTAGAAGCAGGGGAAATTCGAGACTACCGCTACAAGCATTATGAACAATTTATGCAAGAAATTATGGATCGAAAGCCGAGGTATTAATGATGATACAAATAGCACCATCAATTTTAGCAGCAAATTTTGCAAATTTAGGTGAAGAAGTAAAGGAAGTAGAGCAAGCAGGTGCACAACTTATTCATATTGATGTAATGGATGGTCACTTTGTACCGAATATCTCATTTGGTTCCATTGTATTGGATGCTATCCGTCCATTAACGAAGTTACCATTAGATGTGCATTTAATGATAGAAAATCCAGATCAGTATATCGAACAGTTCGCAAAAGCTGGAGCAGATTATATTACGGTACATGTAGAAGCATGCCGTCATTTACATCGAACAATTCAATTAATCCGTTCTTTTGGTGTAAAAGCGGGTGTTGTATTAAATCCACATACACCGATAGAATCAATTCAACACATTTTAGAAGATATTGATATGGTATTATTAATGACTGTTAATCCTGGATTCGGTGGACAAAAATTTATCCATTCTGTTGTACCTAAAATTGAAGCATTATCAACAATAATTAAGGAGCGGGGCTTAGATATTGCCATTGAAATTGATGGTGGTATTACTGCTGAAACAATTGTGCCATGTGCACAGGCTGGAGCGACAATTTTTGTAGCTGGGTCAGCCATCTATAGTAAAGAAGATCGAACAGCTGCTCTTCAAGAGATTTTATTAGCTGGCGAGGCAGCGATTAAAGGATGACGACAGTCGTTGTTTGTGCAGGTGGTCCAAAAAATGAGCTTTGTTCATTTTCATCGTTTCAGCAACAACAGGATGTTGTGTTTATCGGGGCTGATCGTGGCGCCCTATACTTAATTGAGCAGGGAATTACGCCCCATGCCATTGTAGGTGATTTTGATTCTTTAACAGATCAAGAATATCGACAAGTGATGGCACAAACCAATGATCAACAACGTTTCCAAGAAGAGAAAAATGAAACAGACACGGATTTAGCATTGCTGAAAGCCTATACGTTTGAACCACAAGAAATTATTTTGACAGGTGTGACGGGTGGGCGTTTAGATCATTACGAGGCAGCTGTCCGTTCTATTTATCGGTTACAAAAAGAGCATCCTCAAATTGAGTTAAAGATAATCAATCATACTAATATGTTGCAATTTTTACTACCAGGCACACATACAATTTATGCAGATGATCGATACCGTTACTTGTCTTTTTTTGCTCACGAGGAGCCTATTCAAGGTGTAACATTAAGACAAGTAAAATATGAAACAACGAATGAGGAAATTTCCTTAGGAACATCTCGATTTACAAGTAATGAAATAATAGGAACTTCAGGGTCTATATCTTTCTCGCAAGGCATATGTTTAATGATAAGAAGCATAGATTAGCGTAAGGGGGAGAGAGTCCTGAAAGTATATACGTTCCAATTGCCGAAATTCGTGAGTAGTATCACGCGTACGTGTATTAACCTATTTAAAAAAGATAAGAAAGTAAAAAAATCCGACTAGTGTTAGTCGGATTTTTTACTTTCTTATAGAATACTAATCAAGAAAAAAATCGATTGCGCTCAATGCGAAATCGATTTTTTAGAAGCAGCGATTAAACGCGCTCGATTTTACCTGATTTTAATGCACGAGCAGAAACCCATACACGTTTTGGTTTACCGTCAACTAAGATACGAACTTTTTGAAGGTTAGCACCCCAAGTACGTTTGTTAGCGTTCATAGCGTGGGAACGGTTGTTACCAGTACGAGCTTTACGTCCAGTGATTACACATTGTTTTGGCATGTTGTATTCCCTCCTTACTGTTGATGCTGAAAGATTATTATTTCAGTTCGGTATTTCACATACCATAATAATTTAACATACGATGGCGTTCAGTGCAACAGTTTTCACATAACCTTTCAAGAAAAAAACCTTTACAGACATAAAACGTTTATGAAAAGTAGAGAAGTTTAATGGAGAATAGTTCTCCTATCCTTTTCCTCGATAACCAAGTTTTAGCGATACACGTCTACCAGTATCAACTAATCGCTCAATTAATGTATTAATATGATCTTGAGAGACATTAAAGTTTACAAAACCAATACTAACTGCTCCTATCACTTCACCAAAACCATCTAAAATAGAGACAGCAATGGAAGAAGTACCTGCAGTTCGTTCTCCGTGACTTATTGCATAGCCTTGTTGCCGAATTTGGTGAAGCTGCTCCTCTAATTCGGCCATTTCATCTTTAGTTACTAGTTGCTCTAGAATTTCTTTGGATTGTATTGCTGACATTGAGGCAAGTATGGCCTTATTGGCCGCTCCGATATGCATAGGTATGCGGATACCCAATTGATCATAAATACGAATCGGATTTGCTGCACTGTCTATCCGTTCTATAATAATCGTATCTAATCCAGCTGGTTTACTTAAATAAACGCTTTCTTCAACCTCCCTGGCTAATCGTTCTAACTCAGGTCTAATTTTGCTAATATAATCCATCGTATCATACACTTGTAAGCCAAGTTCCATCCATATGGTTCCAAGCCGATAATATTTTGTCTGTTCATCTTGTTCAATCATCCCTTGTTTAATCATGGCTTTTAAAATTCTATGTAAAGTACTTAGCGGTAAATCGCATTTTGTAGAAAGCTCTGAAATGGACAAGCTACTGTCGTTTGCATCAGCAGCTAAAACCTTGGCAATTGTCATTGCCCGCTCTAATAATTGCATTTGTCCCACCTCCCTTCATCCTATTTTATTTTTATTCTCCACCTACGTCTAGTTCCAATATTCCCGTACAAATCAGAAGTCTAAACAAATGCTTTATTTAATACACGAAAGCTACAAAAAGATCCTTTAAGGCTTATTGAATAAATGTTAATACAGCTTTTTTTCCAAGGGTGAATGCAATCCAGATTGAAAGAAAAATAAAAGTTTTCTAAATATATTGACAGTATAGCATAAAACGAATATATTCTTCATATAAACTTTCCTCTTAACGGAAACGTTTTCCACTACACGGAAATGAGGTGAAAGGAATGCATTATTGTTCATCAATGTATGCGCCTTTGAAACACGTTATTGTAAAAGATCCGAAAGATGCTTTCCAAAGCCAAGCACATCTTAGTGAGGAATGGAAAACATTTAACTACTTATCTGAGCCTAATTATGAAGAAGCTCTAAGGGAATACGCTGAATTTATTGGGATTCTTGAAAAATATGTGGAGACTATTGAATATCTGCCTGTAGCAGATGAAGTAGGATTAGATTCTGTCTATGCACATGATCCAGTTAAATTCACACCAAATGGTGCCATTATACTGAAATCAGGCAAAAAATTAAGACAACCAGAGGCAGCAGTATACAAGGACTTTTTACAGCAAAAAGGTATTCCAGTAATTGGTGAACTTACTGGAGAGGCAGTTTCAGACGGTGGAGATATTGTTTGGCTAGATAATCGAACGCTCGTTGTGGGTAGAGGTTATCGAACAAACGATGAAGCCATTCGTCAGTTAAAGGAAATGACAGCCGATATGGTAGATGAATTTATAGTTGTACAACTACCACATGATCTTGGTGAAGCTGAATGTTTACATTTAATGTCTTTCATAAGTATGGTAGATCGAGATTTAGCTGTTGTGCATTCGCGTTTAATGCCAGTATTTTTCAGACAACTGCTAATTGAGCGTGGCATCCAGCTAGTAGAAGTACCTAAAGATGAATATGATTCGTTAGGCTGTAATGTGTTAGCGCTTGCACCAAGGGTATGTGTGATTCCTCAAGGCAACAAAAAAACAAAGCAACAGCTACTTGATGCTGGAGCAACTGTGTACGAATATAAAGGCGATGAAATTACTGTTAAAGGAACAGGTGGGCCGACGTGCCTAACTTGCCCAGTAGTAAGAGGATAAAGGAGAAGATGAAAATGTTTAAAAATGTTATTGTTAAAAATCCAGGAAATAGTTTTGTAAACGGTTTAACAACTAGTGATTTAGGAAAGCCCATTTTAGATAAATTATTTGAACAACATGAACACTATGTAGAGGCTTTAAAAAAATGCGGTGTAGAAGTAACACAATTACCAGCCAATGAAGCATTCCCTGATTCAACATTTGTAGAGGATACAGCTGTATTAACGCCTGAATTTGCTATTATATCGAATCCTGGAGCAGCAGCTCGTAACCGCGAAATTGAAGAAATCGAACCAGCCGTAAAGCAATTCTATGAAAAAATTTACTATATTAAAGGTTCTGGAACACTTGATGGTGGAGATGTATTACAAGCAGAGAAAAAGTTTTACGTAGGGATCTCAGAGCGCACAAATGAAGAAGGCGCGCAGCAATTTAAAGAGATTGTTGAACAAGAAGGCTATGAAACAACTATTATTCCATTAAAAGAATTCTTCCACTTAAAAACTGGAATTGCCTATGTTGGGGAAAATCGTATGGTGCTAGCTGGTGAATTTGTCGATCATCCTGCATTTGAATCTTACGAAAAAATCGTGATTCCTACAGAGGATGAATATTCAGCTAATTGTATTCAAGTAAATGATTATATTATTATTCCAGCTGGCTATCCAGAAACAAATCGTAAATTACTGGACCTTGGCTATCAAACAATTGAACTTGATATGTCTGAATTTAGAAAACATGATGGTGGTTTAAGCTGTTTATCATTACGTTTTTAAGTAAATCTACCAATACCCAATCAATTTAAAAGAGAAAATTGATTGGGTACTTTCATTCTTAAAAAATCAGAATATTTAATATTTTTACATTATATGGGAAGTAGGGATGGATGTTGAATAAAGGGGATCAGCTTCACGATAATCAATTAAAACGTTCGATGAAAAGTCGTCACTTGTTAATGCTTTCACTTGGTGGTGTTATTGGAACAGGCTTATTTTTAAATGTAGGCTATACCATTAATCAGGCAGGACCAGGAGGCGCACTGATTGGTTACTTGTTTGGTGGTTTAATTTTGTTTATGGTCATGAATTGTCTTGGGGAATTGGCTGTTTACATGCCTGTTACAGGCTCTTTCCAAACATATGCAACACGTTTCATCAGTCCTTCAGCTGGTTTTTCATTAGGTTGGATGTATTTTGTCGGGTCTGCTGCCACAGCAGGCGTTGAATTTACGGCTGCAGGTATTTTAATGCAGCATTGGTTTCCTAGTGTACCAATTTGGATATGGTGTGCTGTGTTTATGGTTCTTTTATTTGTCTTAAATGCTTTAACAACGAAGGGCTTTGCTGAAGCAGAGTTCTGGTTTGCTAGTATAAAAGTTGTTGCAGTGATTGCATTTATCATTATTGGTGGAGCGGCAATCTTTGGTTTAATTCCATTAGCAGATCGTCCTACTCCACATCTCACAAATTTAGCACCTTCTGGTTTATTCCCAGCAGGTATTACGATTATTTTTGTCACAATGATGAATGTAATTTTTTCTTATCAGGGATCAGAGCTGGTGGGTATTGCAGCAGGGGAGACCGAGAACCCTGAAAAAAATATTCCACGAGCGATTCGTACAATTCTATTCAGAATCATCGTTTTCTATATTGCTTCCATTATTGTATTATCAGCAATATTCCCAGCATCAGAGCTTGGGCTTATGGAAAGTCCATTTGTCACGTTAATGAATTTAGCTGGTGTACCATATGCCGCTGGTATCATGAACTTTGTTATTTTGACAGCTATTTTATCAGTCGGTAATTCATGTTTATATGCATCAACACGTTTATTATTTTCCATGTCACAAGAGGGGATGGCGCCTAAGTTATTTGGTCGATTAACGAAAAATAAAGTACCTTTAAATGCGCTTATTTTTACGATAGTATTCTCACTCTTATCTTTATTAACTAGTGTAATGGAAGCCGATGCTGTATTTGTATTACTAATGTCGGTAGCAGGTATATCTGTCACAATTTCATGGATGGGGATATGTGCTTCTCAGTTAATGTTCCGTTATCGCTATGTGAAGTCGGGAGGAAATGTGGCTGATCTAAAATTTAAAACACCACTATTCCCGTTGATTCCAGTATTTTGTATAATCTTTTGTGTTTTAATTTTAGTATTTTTAGCGTTTGATCCAACGCAAAGGATTGGTTTACTATACGGGATTGGCTTCTTTATTGCCTGTATAATCTTTTATCAATTGAAATTAAAAAAAGCGGCGACTGCTGCTACATATAGCAAAAGTGAAGAAACACTAGAAGTTCGTTAATCGTACCTCTAATGAATGGGAGTTAAAGGAGAATTTTATGAATACTTTTATGTGGGATACACCCGAAAAACTACGTGCCCTATTATGTGAACTTGTGAGCTGGGAAAGCCGAACATTAACAGCGGGCGAAAATAAATTTGCCTTTCGCTTAAAAGATAAATTGTTAACGCTTCCATACTTTGGAAAGCATCCAGACTTGATTGAATTACATGATGCAGGGCTTGGCAGAAATGCAGTGACAGCCTTCTATAAGCATCCAACGGCAACAGAAACTGTTGTGTTAATCAGTCACTTCGATACCGTGCATACGGAGGAATATGGTGAACTAGAGCCGTTAGCCTTTTATCCAGAAGAACTAACGAAAAAGCTAATGGAACCTAAATACTTAAAAGATTTACCAG
>NZ_JAVGCX010000012.1:0-170010 GCF_052928325.1 Lysinibacillus sp. BSL11
TTCTCACAAGGTCTTTCATGGGGAATGGTTACGCTAGAAACCATTCTCCATGAAAGAGCAGAGCAACCGAAGGGCGGTAGCCAAAAACCTCTCTTATTTTAGTGTCCGTTTTATTGACAGAAGTACCGCTTCCCTCTCATTTAGAGCGGGTTCTACACCTTCAAGAGCGGATTCTCATCCCTGTGTAGCTGCTCCCTCACTATTAGGAATAGCTCTCCCCGTATTTGATGGTTACCTATAAAAAGCTGGTTATCCACCACTGAACCTCAGCTATATAATCCCCCCTTTCTATTAAGACGTTAGGAACCATAAAAAAGTTGAGGTTTTTTCATTTATTTTCCTCCTATAATGCTTCAAAAGCAGTTAGGGCATCTTCAATATGTGGGGGTGGGGTCCATATATAGCTAGGAGCATTGGTTGTAATGAATAAAAAAGATTTCCCCTCTTTCACGATTATGGTCGCCAGACACAGTCCTGCTTCTGGGGTATAGCCTGTTTTTCCACCTATTATCGGACTGTCTAGACCCGGTAATTTTGTAAATAATGAGTTTGTGATGATTAATTGATTGGGTACATAGGTTGTGTAGCTTTTTGAGGTAAATATTTGATAAAAGGTAGGATTTTCTAATGCATATCGCAGAAGCTTGCTGATATCCCGCACGCTGGATACATGTGCCTCATCATGTAGGCCACTGGAATTAACAAAATGTGTGTTATGCATGCCTAATTCTTGCGCCTTGTTATTCATCAACGTGACAAATTTGTCCTCACTGCCAGCGACAGCATCTGCAAGTGTTCCTGTTGCATCGGCACCTGAGGCAAGGAGTGTACCATACAATAAATCCTCCATCGTGACAAAATCTCCTGCCTGAAAGCCTGCCATCGAAGCATTTTGTGCCGTATAGTTTGCAATCGTTTGGGGCTCTACAATGGTTTGTGTTTGTAAATTATCTGTCATCTCTATGGCAACGATGGCTGTCATGATCTTTGTTAAGGATGCAGGATAAATAATAGCATCCGCATTTTTTTCGTATAATACATCGCCCTGTTCATTGAGTAACAAAGCATTTTGACTATGTAATGATGGCAGTTCTAGATGCGTAAATTCATATGTTTTGCTTGTATAATAAAATAAGAAAACCATAATACAAATACAGCCTAATAACATCCATTTTTTCATAAAAAACGCCTCCTACACATTATAAGAGGCGGCATTTCTGAATATTCCTTGAGAAAAATGGGATGAGCTCAAATATTTTCACAGGTAAAAATCATCATCGAAATTTGAACTAATTCTTGTAATCTCTTTATTTGTTAATTTGAACATTACATCTTGAGAAACCTCTAACTTGAGTGTCTCTTCTTTGCTTAGACCCGCATAGACGCCGCGTAAAATACGACCAGTCAAGCCATGCGAGACAACAATCACTTTTGAAAGTGGTTGAATCGTTTCAAGTAAAGCAGTTAATCTGCTTACAACAGCTTCATAGGTTTCCCCATCTGGTGCACGAAAATACCAATTGAAGGCATCCGTGTTCGTTAACAAGGCAGGCCATTGTTGCTGTATTTCCGCCATGGTTAATCCAGCCCATTGTCCCACAGCAACCTCTGTTAAACGTGAATCCTGCCTCACCTTGTTGCTGTCATAGCCAAGAGTTGCACAAAGTATGGCTGTGCTTTGCATGGCTCTTCCCATTGGACTTGATAGGATGGTCCATTCATCTGCATCGCCAATAAGTGATTTCAGCATGCGTGCATTTTGCTGAACCTGCTCCCGACCACGCTCAGTGAGTGGTGAATCAAGCTGTCCTTGATATCTTCCTTGCGTATTATAATTCGTCTCACCATGACGAAGTAAGTAAATCATTTGCTCCATTTTTATTTCCCCCGTTCTGCTCCCCTTGTTAAAGTAAAATTGCTGTTAAACTAGCACTAGCACATACACAAAGCTAAGAAACAAGCATAAAGGACTATACCATTTTGAATCATTTTGAGCAAATGTGGAATGCTTAATCGTTTTAAAAATACCAACATACTTAAAATCACCAATTGCTCGTAGCAAAAATACTAGCGCACAAACGATACTTCCTACTTTTGAAAAAATAGAGGCTTGAAAAAATGGCATGAAGCCTCCTTGAACAAGGATGATACCACTTGCTAGCATCAACAGCATGGCAACAAAGAGCGTGCCCCATTTTCTAGGCGTAAAAACAGCTTGTTGGCTGCCTTCTTTCATAGGAATAACAGCTTCTGTACCCCATCGACCACCAAAGGCCCAATAAATATGTAGGATACTAATGAGCCATAATAGTCCCACTGCGACAATTGATAAAATAAACATGTTCTACCTCCTCTTCACATTTACATACGCTACCGTATGTTCTAGCGTTAAATATAGTCCCTCAAAGCCCATGTTAGCTCTGAGAGACCTTCTTACTGTATTAACAGCTTAATCATTTTTTCAAGATCGAAATGAGGATTGGCTTCAAATCGTGTCATCCAGCCTATATAGGTTAAATAAGCTAATCTTGCACGATCAGTGGATTCGTCTATGCTGATACCACTTTTTTGATAGAGTGTCGCCACACAGGCTATTCGCTGCTCCTCTATTTGAACGATACGCTTTGCGACATCTGAATCATATTTGGCCCAAGCATAAATGCCTATCTCCATCTTTTTATTTTTGTGAAAACTTATCCGTAAAAGCTGCTCTAAAGTAGCATCAACTTGCTCCATATTTTGAATAATGGCCTTTGTTGCGTGGTTTTCCCAATAGTCTAGCATGGCATCTAAAAGTTGTTGACGATCACGAAAATAATGATAAAAGCTACCTTTACTAATGTTTAATGATCGAGCAAGTGCTTCAATACGTACTTTATGAATCCCTGCTTCTGCTAATTGCTCTAGACCCGCTCTAATCCAATCCTCTTTCGTTACTTGCATAATTGCCCTCCAAAAAAATACGTTAGCGTATGTTTTGTCTTATATTACCACTTTATACATCTTTCATCAACTTTTATCGTTTTTATGGCGTACATTAATATGATTATTCACTGTAACATGAACTGTTACTAGACGTGGTAAAATACATGCACACACTAAAATAAACACTAATAGCTTTTTCATGCGTCTACTCCTTGTCTTAAAAAGTATTGTCAAACAACTTTTCAGCAATGCCCTGTAAAATATCTTGCTCCTCAAATGTCATGAGTTCTTCTCTCGAGATTATTGCCTGTTGAATCAATCGGTTTGATTAGATCGTCACTAGTTTTTCAAACAAGTTTCGAATATAACGACCATTCGAGAAATTAGGGATGGTTTCAATCGGCATATGACGTAGTTGTGTTTTCATATGTTGGGCAAATGCTTCGCCAAATTGATAATCATTCGTTTGACAAAGCATCGCAAAAATATCATATAGTTCATCCGTGCTAAAATTATCAAATTGTACAAAATGATTAAAGCGAGATTTAAAGCCTGGATTAGATTGTAAAAATTCTTCTATTAGCTCTGTATAGCCCGCAACAATAATTACTAAGTCATCACGTAGATCCTCCATTGCCTTTAATAAACTATCAATAGCTTCCTTCCCAAATGCATCCTGTTTATCATTCATTAATGAATAGGCTTCATCAATAAAAAGTACCCCGCCCTTTGCCTTGTTAACGACTTCCTGAACCTTTAATGCTGTTTGTCCAACATAGCCAGCGACTAACCCTGCACGATCGGTTTCCACAAAATGCCCACTTGAAAGGACGCCAAGATGCTTGTAGATTTGGCCAATAATGCGTGCCACTGTTGTTTTACCTGTGCCTGGATTGCCCGAAAAGACAAGATGATACGTAATAGGAAAGCTTGTTAAACCATGATCCACACGCAGACTTTGAATTTTAATAAAGTTTATTAAATTATGTAATTCCTTCTTTGCATTCGGAAGACCTACAAGACTATCTAATTGTTTTTGTAGCTTGGCAATCTCTTGCTCGACTTCAGGTGTAATGCGCAACCGCTCATCGTTGATAAATTCACCACTATAGATAATTTTGCCTTCTTCATTAAAATAATCACCTCGTCCATGTTTTTTGCCTTGAACGAGGTCACCAATATAGGAAGCTTGCCCATTGGCATAATAGAGCGTTCCTTGCCCTGTCATCATATCCTCTTTAAATTGCCCTTCCGCTTCTAGAATTCCATCCCTAGAATATACTTTGCCTTTACCATGCTTTAAGTCCTCAAAGAAATGACCTTCATAGTGAAGTGTAGTTACACCACGTGCAAGCTCCTCAGCTGTTGGTGATTCCGTAGGATAATATAGCTTCCCAGCCCCTTGCATGTGATGCCAAATAAAATCACCCTCATATTGTAAAAATCCATTTGGATAGTATTGCTTGCCTTTGCCCTTTTTCATGCCATGGACAAAGTCACCCTCATACTGCGGTTGATTTAAATGTGGATACTGTGCTCGTAGTGTTTGATAAGGGCTAATTACTTCTTCTTCATAGTATAAAACACCATAGCCATCCATTAAATCATTGCGAAAATGACCTTCATAATGAATATGCCCATCCTTATATAAAATGCCATGACCCTGTTTTTTATTTTGTATGAATTCACCCTGATAAATGAGTTGTCCTTTCAAATACATAATGCCATTGCCTTGCTTCATATGATTGACGAATTCACCCTCGAATAATAATTCTCCCTCTTGATCAAATAGCGAGCCTTTGCCGTCATAAATATCGTGACCGAAATCATTCTTTTTGACGCCACCTCGATACATGATGATTCCACTGGGGTAAAATAGTTCTTTTTCTTCATGATTATGTGTCATTTAATTGCCTTCCTTCATCATTTCAGTATATGCTCAATTATAGCGTGGAAAAGAATACATATGTGCGAATTTTTAGAATTTAAGGAGACGAGCATGAAAAAAAGATACAAGCTACTTCTAGGCATTTTACTACCACTACTTATTCTGTATATCTCGACAATGCTGTTAACACGAGACACCGATTTTACAACAGAGGTAACAGAACGTCTCGAAATGGAGGAAATTCATGAGATTGAAATTATTCGTTCCTCAGATGAAAAAACAGTAACGATTACTGACGCAGCAGAAATCAATCAAATTATGCAGCCATTCAAGGACCTACCTTTAAAAAAAGTGTGGTTTTCGAATTCTGATTCTAATGAAGCATACTGGCTAACACTCTCAATTAATGACAACAGGGAAATTGGCTTGCGTTTAGATGATGACCAGCATTTATTTGTTTATTTATATGAGGAAAATTATATGAAAGATTATAAGCTCACTAAGGATATCGATATGACATTTATCAAACAATTGTTTCAGTAAGCGTAAAACCCGTGCATGTACGCACGGGTTTTTATATGTAACGATAATTTTGCTGCATAGCTTGTACGGTCTCAATGATTTCTTCTCTCAGTTCAATTGGCTCTAATACCTCCATATCGGCTCCTTGACTTAGCAACCACTCTTTCACGCCATATTCTAACACTTCTGCCTCAAAAACATATTCATGATTGTTTTGTGAAACTAGGTGGGCTGTTGGGAAACGACTGTAGACTATTTCAGGAGAACGACCTTTATAGAGAAGACGTATATGAGTAAGGTCATTAGCGTCCTCTACTTGTAATGGATGTACAGATGGAAATTCAAAATGGATAGCCATTTCACGAAAATGCTGAATACGATCCATTCTGTAAACAGTTGGGGTGTCTTGATTATTTCCTATTAAATAAAAATAATGTGTTGAAAAGATAACAGCGAGCGGCTTTAAAATTTTTGCAGTTGGAATCGCTTCACCCTCCTGTAAATAATCAATGGTAATAACCTTTCTCTTTTGAATGGCTGTGGAAATTCCCCATATCAAGGACAATAATGACTTGTTTTGATGAATATCTTCATATACAACTTTTTCATTTAATAACAGTGGATCGACTGCTACATGTGAGAGAAGTTGATTAACGATCTCACCAATATCCGATTTTACGAGAGCTTTTGAGGCAATCAGAATTTTAACGATGACTAGTACCTGTTCTTTAGATAAACGATTGTTTTTTGTATTTATTAATTTATACACTTTTTCCGAACGCACATATTGTAAATGGTAATCTAGCTTAGCCTTTTCTAGATACGTACGAATTTCATCGATATCCCGTTGTATGGTTTTTTCACCAACCTGATGTGTCAATGCTTCTTGCTTCTTGTTGATTCCTTGGCCATCCATCAATCGATCAAACATCGATAGAACGCGATAGCCTTTGCCTTGTTGTGAATCTACCATATATCCCACTCTTTCTTCTATCATGCCCAGCTTGCAATACATTGGCCATAAATGGCCCTCCCACAGATTGTGTCCTGATTTTTTGCGAGTTGCTCAAAAAGCTCCTCTTCAAAATCTGTGACATCCGCTAAGGCTTTTATCTTGATTCAGTTGGTATGTTAACACCCACTAAATCAAAGAGAACCATTTTGTGCATTCATCTCTTATCTATAAACTGAATCAAGATAAAACTTCTACTTTATTGGTATAATTTGTACTATACGCATCCTATAATAAATCACCATTCAAGCAGCACAATAGACTGTATTTTTGACATAATTAACTAAAATTTTACAGCATTTTAGATGAATGTGTCACTTTTTAACCATTGAAAAAGGACTTTCATTGAATGAAAGTCCTGCTACTCTTTTATCTGAATTTTACAGCTGTTCCATATACCAATACTTCGGATGTACCATCCATTACAGATGAAGTAGCATAACGAACGCCTACAACTGCATCTGCACCTAATTGTTTGGCTTCCTCTACCATTGCCTCTGTGGCAATTTCACGAGAGCGCACAAGCATCTCCGCATACTCCTTCATTTCTCCACCTACAATATTGCGAAGTCCTGCTATCATGTCACGACCAATATTCCTAGATTGAACTGAATTCCCTTTCACTAGCCCTAATGTTTCCATTATATCTTTTCCTGCCACAATGTCTGATGTAGCTAATAGCATCATGATGCCTCCCCGTTCTGTAGTTTTTGTATTGCTTTTACAGCCTCTTCAATAGAAGATGTAATCACGCCATTGCGTTTAATTAACCCCACAACAAATAAATTACGATAAACAAACTGATTCTCTAGCCCATCTCGGATCAATGCCTCTATTTTTTGCATATTGTCCCGCCCTTGCTGACGAACATCAGTTAGCACACCAATAATAGGACGATTCAGCATCGAAAACGCACCTATCTCTGCGGCAACGCCAGAATCAATTTCCACCCCATCTAATACAGCTATCAGAACATCGCTACTCTGTAGCATCTCTAAATCTGCTTGAGCAATCGCTAAGCTATCTGCATAGGCAGATTTATCATTGATGGCTTCATTCTCCTGGGGTACGTATAATGCGATGCCTGGCACTGCCTCGCGAATAGCTGCTGCTAATTGTTCATTTACAAAACGATCGCCCAACGAAAATAACCCATTTGCTAAATATGCTTTCATGTATAAAACTCCTTAATCAATTGTTTTTTCAAATATAATTTTATGTCTGCCTTTTTCATCAATAAATGTTGATAGTATATCGAAACCATGTTTGAGGTTGGTAATGAGCATGGCTTTGAATGTATTTCTTCCGTATGTACGAACTTTGTAAAAGCCTAATGTCTTAATATGTTCATGCTGTTGTTTCATTAATTGACTTGCAATTCCCTGACCTCGATGTGCCACATGAACGCCACCTAACCAACTATAAAAAATGTCATCTGGATGTGGGTAGCCTAGTTTAAAGCCGATCAATGTGTCACCTTCCACTGCCAATATGCAAAGAAGGCCTTCTTTCTTTTCTAGCTTTTCGAGTGGCAAACTTGCTCCATTAAAAACGTGAGCGTGGATTTCTTGTAATTGTTCAAGCCAAGCATAGGGTATGCCTTCAATCGTCACAATATGCATATTCATCACCTCTGTCTGTCATTATAGCAGTTCTATAGCCTGAAGAAAAAGGTAGGCATCTGCTCCAAAAGCAATTATTACTACTGCATAAAAGTAACTATTTTCCATCTAAACTATTTTCGACACCCACCAAATTCAGTATACTTGACCAAAATACAAAACAATAGCTAGGAGGAAATCCGCTTGGCACCATTTACTAGTTGGTTAACGAATTCATTGCGCCCCTATTTCGGCCTACATACTTTAGAAGCACATTGGGAAACGATTCCGATTCGAGAGGATTATTTTATTTGCCTTGAAGGTGATCTCATTAAAAAAAGAATTTTCGTGAATGAGCATAGCTACCAAGAAGCGGATGTCGACATTTTAACACGTAATCGTGAAGTCATTGTCCCTCAAACCGCGCGTGGAAAAGAAAAGAAATTGAATTATACCAATATCTCCGCTGTGAAAGCTGCAGGCGTTGTTTTTTCTGCTGGTCTAGGTAATGAAAACCATCCATCTAGCTATATTACAGCTCGTAACACTAAAACATATTACCAGCTACCATTAACAGGCTTTGAGCATTTAACGACTAAGTCGGCTCTCTTGAATTGGTTAGAGCAATTTCCCTCCCAGCTTCCTGCTGATTACTCAGACAAGCTAGAAAAGCTAACCAAGATGAAAAGTCTACGCTATAAGACTGTGCCAGGTGATATTTTTCGTGTAGAAATCGATTTATTTGTAGATGGCTATGTACTCGTCATTGGCGATTTACGTCAAATGCAAAAGGATCATCTATTTGGAGAAGATAGTATTTGGCATAATGTAATGACAATGCCATTGTTTGTACGGCCCTATTTGTTGACAACGACAGAGCCCAAGCCTTCTCTTGAGGAAATCCTATCTGCTCCATTGGCCCCTCAAACCCATATTGTGATGGATGACCATTTTATGCGAGGATGCTATGAAAAGATAGGCCATAAAATGTTAACAGAATCCGATATTGTATTTCCAATGGGCTATGGTGTGACACTAAACTATGGGAAAGAGCCTCGATATCGTCTATCCTGGGGGACAGGAACAATTAGTAAACCTGCACCTTCCACCTCCTATCAAACAGCTAGCCGTTTTACCAATCATGGTGTCTATGCAGGTGTTGCCAGTGATTGGTTGAAGCAAGAGGAAGGAATTGTAACAGAGTCGCTAGATCATCCTCACTTCCGCGAAGATCGTCAGCGGGCACTCGCTGAATTTAGTTTTCCAGAAGATATCTCCTACGATGACTTTAATCGCCAAACGGGTGGATTGACCCGCACCCAATATATTCATTACCTCAATAAAACCTATCATCGTACACAAAAAAATAGAGGGAGCTTCTAGATGCTCCCCCTCCACTTTTTCATCGATGGTTGATTTCATCCAATAATTACTTATAATATAGAGATATCATTAACCAACTCCATCACTAGAGGTGCATTTTGTATGTATTTTGGCATTATTCCACTGATTCTTTTCATCGTTTTTCTTATTTCTTACTTCAAAGACCCAAGAAAAATGATCAACGGGCTATTATTTAATCTATTTGTGTGTTCATTTCTGCTATTCTGCGTCATTCTATCTTTGGCATCTGACCATTACTTTTTAAGGCTTATTGTCATTATTCCACTAATTGCTCTTTTCATCTTAATTCCTTTTGGCATTGTTGCTTTAATGTTTGGTTTATTTTTAAATGCGAGAGTATTAATGAAGCGAGAAGGTAGACGTTTAGCCAATTCCTTAACATTACTTGTGGCCATTGGCATTTTACTTTTTATCCTATTACCGATTATCAATCCAGCAAGTTTGTTTTCAGTCCACCTCCAGCCCATTTTCGGTGGAATTTCACTCATTACGTTTTATTTTTTTATCCATTTATCCAATTTTTTATCTGCTTATTTTCTTTACCAATTCAATCGCCCTCGATTGAATCAAGATTTTATTATTGTACTAGGCAGTGGATTAATTAATGATAAGGTGCCTCCACTTTTAGCTAGTAGAATTCAAAAGGCAATTGACTTCTATCACAAGCAAGCAGCAGTAACTACTCCACCTACCATTATTTTCTCTGGTGGACAAGGTCCTGATGAAAATCTACCCGAAGCTGAAGCGATGCAACGATATGCGATTGAAAAAGGCATACCCATTGAGCATACACTTCAGGAGAACCGCTCTGTGAATACCTATCAAAATATGTTATTTTCTAAGCAGCTTATGGATGCCCAGAAACAGGGTGAAGCCTACAACAGTATTTTCACCACGAATAATTTTCATCTTTTTCGTGCGGGTATTTATGCAAGACTCGCAGGCTTAGATAGTCAGGGCATTGGCTCTAAGACAGCCTTTTATTATTGGCCAAATGCGATGATTCGTGAATATGTAGCGATTGTTGTAATGGCACGAAAACGACATATGAAAATGATTGGACCTATTGTGATCATTTCGATTGCGTTATCTCTATTCAGCTTTTTCTTTGTATAGGTTCTAGCATATGGATTCGTACACTTTTTATAGAAGGTGTTACGAATCCTTTTTGATGCTATCATACCCAAAATTTCTTCAGCTGTTGTTCATATAATGTCTCATAGTAAAGTTTTCGAGGATAGTGTTGTTCTTGTAATACCTGGTAGAGAATGGATTGCCCTTCCTCATAACGAATCCTCTCCTCACAATTATCAAATAGTTTTCTGGTCAGCTGTCTTACTAGGTGAACATCTTTTGTGTTCACTCTCCAGCCAAATTGAATTAAATCCAGTTGATCGAGCGGATCTCGATAAGTATCAAGTACCACACAGACATGTGGCTGCTTCTTATTCGCAAATATTAAAACATGTCCTGTATGAATGGATTGACCAAAATAACGTTCGTAAATCTCTGCTATCGGTACTTGTATTTCAAGCACATCCATGATCGTCTGTAAAGTTGGATGTGCTATATAGTCATCGCTTGTCTCATCTGGATATTCAACCAACTCCATGATGGAAGCCATCATCCAAAAATCATAGGTCATTTCCAATCACTCCAACTATTTTTATTGTGGCAAACGGTTAATCGCTTGTTCCACCGTCTGAATAAGATAGGCTAAGTTGGACTGCCATTCAGGCCAACTCTTGGACTCTTGCCATAATTCTACAATCTCTCTACTACCATGTTGATCAGGTACTTCATCTCTAATGTCCTGTAAATACCGCAATATAAATGTCAAAGAGCTTTCATCTACTATCCATTGTATTTGCCTATCCTTACTTTCTTGACCATAAATGGTTCCCGTATGCAGATATTGACTATAAAGTTCTGCCAAAGCCAGGGCACTTATATCATAGAAAAAATCAATATCCTCCAATGTTTTACCAAAAAAGCCTTGCTGTTTCATTGCCTCTACAATACCCGATAATGTTAGCTGATTGGATTCCTTATGCTGTTCCATAAACTCCTGTAAAAATGCCACTACATCTAACCCTTCATCACTTTCTAATGCTTTGTATCCCCAAGCCCCCATCTCACTGCACCTCTCTTTTTTAAGTAAACATAAAATTGGCACATTATTAGTGCATGACCATGGCAGCAGTCCATTATGATATGCGCTCTTAAAATTCCTTCGCTATATCAATAATTCTCAGCATCCTTTGGTCAGTTTTTTGATCGAATACTGCTCCTTTTTATAGGTAGGAGCCAAAGTAAAACTTCATCTTTTCCTGTGAATAGCCATCCTGTCCTCTCCAAGTAGCCATTGACATAAAATCAGTTCCACGTCCACGCTCCTTGCGATAATCATCCTTTGATACGAGTAGTCCCGCGTAACCCCAGATTTCCATGACCACATCTCGTTCATGTTGATTGGACTTGAAAACATCTTTCCAGCGCTTTTCAAGCTGTCTAGCTGCATCTGTGTCGTTACAGGATTCTATTGCTGCTACCATCTGTTTTAAGATGGCTACGTCATCCTCACTTACATTCAATGCTTCTTGTTCTTTCACTAGGCATTCTAAGTCTAGTAAACAATAAACAAGCCAATTGAGGCGAACCCCTCCCCACTTGATGCGTTCAAAATTAAGCACATTTAAATCTTCATTGACATACGTATCATTGGACATGATTTTCCGCTCATTACAGTAGCCACAGCCACTATAGGAGACCAATGCCACAGGTTGTTCGTCATACGTATGCATTGGTAAATCATGCGTAAGAGCCCAGCTCGAGAAGGCACTGCGTAAATGTACTTTGCGCGTCGATAAGCTATGCAAAAATGCCTTTACCACAAGCTCCTTTGTTAAAAATTTCTCATGAAGCTGCTGCAATCTTTGTACACATTCATCATGGGAAATCGTTAATCGATCAAACATCAAGCCCTTACTTTTAGCATATTGAAAATCTTCTTCTGTATAGGTATAACCACCTGAACGCCATCGACCAGATTGCCAATAGGTTTGCATTAATATTTTCCTTGCTTTTTGGTCCATTACTCTCTCCTCGCTAGCTAGCACTTTAATTTTTCTTGTAAGATTATTGCCATCTCTTTCCATGGTCGCTTCCAATCGGAACTCGCTATCTCTTCCTCTGTTAGTGCTAGCCAATATTCCCCTTCCATTAGCTCAAACATGTCTAGCATGGTAATAGGAGCACAAACTGGATTAGCTAATGCTGTGAGCATAGGCTCGGGGCCATCATCCCAGTTATAGCTATTGACAATGCCATGTAAAACAACAGCTGATGATACCTTGCTTATGCGCTGGCACATTGTATTGAGAGAATCCTCGTATAAAATGGCATCAACTTGCTGTTGTTCTTCTGCATTCAAAGTTAGACGGATTGCACCTGGTGTATCTAACAATAAATCAGCTATTCTTGCATGCTCCCTTGCCGCAAACCAAGCTGTCGCGGTAATCCCCTCTGGCTCAGATAAATTTACACACTTTGCAAGTAGTAAAGAAATCACTTCTTTCTGCTTAAACTTTACAGCTTTTTTAAGCGCTGTATCACCAAGCTTATCTCGTGCCTCCAAGTCTATATGCTGTGCCAAAAGAAGCTTGATTCCTTCATGTAGCATTCGATTTGTTATAAAAAGCATCAATGGTGTTCTCCCTCTTGCATCCCGCTCATTAACATCTAATTTACTAATGGCCTCCCGTACGACCTCTAAGTCCTTGGATTTACTCACTTCCGTCCATTCCATTCGTCTACCCCCCTTCAGGAATCCATCCATTGCAGTAATTTCTCAAGCTCTTCCCTTATGGGTGCTGATTCTTGCTTTAGTCGTTGTGCTAACTTCTTAGAACTACCGAATATTCGATACAAAACAAATGGACGCTGATAATCTGCTTTCTGTTCAAGCTCTTGTCCGAGTGCCACGAGTAAATCTAAATCCATGATGTCAATGTCCTTTATTGGCTTAGCTGATTCACTTGCACCAAGTAAAATAGCTACAAACACAGGCATCATCTCTACTGATAAGCCATGAGCTTCAAGAAAGGCTTCCGCATAAGCATCTTGCACGGATTGATGCTCTGTATCAACGAGTAACATGTATCGTTGAACAAGCGGAAAATAATCCTTACTATAAAGCCCTAATCCAAAAACCGCATAGGTGCTAGGCATAGCTGATTTTTCGCTCGGCTCAACATCCTGATACCAAGCAAATTCCTCCATAGCGAGCTGGGCATAGTCCGCTAATAAAGGGAAAAGATTTGGATACTGTAGGCAATTGGCGAAAAACTGATGAAGCTTTGATTTAGCTAACTTTTTAATAGGAAGATAATTTTTCGCTTTACTCTTTAAAGTCAGCTTATAGCCCTTTGGAAAACCTTCTTGTAGCAGTTGAATGATATAGTAAAGGGCTTCACGATAAGCGTTTTCCTCTTCTATCATCACTCGTATATCAATCGTTTGTAAAATATCATTTGCCTGTCCTTGGCATACATCCCGCTTTCTAATACTTTCAAAACGCCCGCTTCCTTTTTCCAAATAATTAGCTGCCTGCAGCGAGCCAAGCTGCTTCGCAAGTTCCAAGTATTCTAATCGTGTGGCTGGCTCTTTTTGACCAATCTTCAACGCGACATAAAGAAAGAAATCTAGTTTTTCCTGCTCTAGTTGTTGTACCGAGTCCTCTGTTTTCAATACCCACTCTTTCCTATAATCGCCTGCTTGTTCAAAATAGTGTGTTAAAAAATGCTCCTCTGCCCACTGCTTAAAGGCCATTGTATAATAATATATCCATTTGTCTAAACGTTCTTTATTCGCCCGATGCTTTTCTTGAAGCCGGTGAATAAGTGGTTCAACTTCCTCAGCTGTTTGATGGAAAAAATGTGGATTGACCAAATGCTTCGCAAGGAAAAATTCATCATTGTCACTTGGTCTGACTGGTAGCTCTGCCATCACCTTTGTTTCTATAAAGCTTGCCAGCACTTGTTTCGTTGACGCTAGTTTACGATTATTCAATAGCTCCTTTTGATAATGAAGCACCGTTTTATCATGTTCAAATTCCAGCACAACCTCAAAGCGGTAATCAAAAAATCGGTGACCGTATTGCTCAGATTGAAATACTTCCTCTGTTTTAGTACATAAAGCGCTAAAAAGCTCTTCAATATGCTGGACATCTGTAAATTCTTGTATGTATGGACCCGCTTCCACCTTATAGGAACTATCACTCCAACTAAATGGCTCATAAACATCTATAAAGATTGTGCCATTAGGACTTTTCCCCTTTTTCCAGGCAACTTTCAAATATTGAAGGATGCCTGCTTGTAACCTACTTTGCTCTTTCAGCTCTGCTATTCGTTTACTCTCTTGTTGATAAACAGCCGTGAGTTGCTCCCACACAGCCGCTAGAAAATGCTCTACACACTGCTTCACTGTACATCTTCCCTTTCTATTGTTAGAGAAAAATCTCCCGCTAAAGCCTTAGCGAGAGATTCATCTTATCCGATTGTTTTCACAACCGCTCCTTCTTGATTTTTAATATGTGTCTTCAAAATTTGAAAGCTCACGCCAGCTAAAGAAGAAATAGTGAATTGACTTTCTTGCGGTATCAGCCTCTGACTTAATTCTTCTACTGCTGTCTTGTTCAATGTAATCGTAATTTCTTGACCATTCTCAGAATAGCCTACCTGTGGGCCTGCTCTAAATATGATCGTTATTTGTTGACCGACTAAGGTAAGATCTTTATCTTTCAGAATGCGTCCACGTAATAATTTACTAATGACAGCTGCTTGCTTTGCCCCAAGTTGAACAACATTAGACTGTTTGTTAAACCAGCTCTTTTTTTCTACTTCCCAAGCGAGTTGATCTACGAAAAGAAACCCCGTATTAGAGCCATCTTCCTCCATTCCTCGCACAACTGCCTCGGCGACTTCAGGGTTTTGTAAGAGAGAAGTTCTTGTTAAATCCGTAGTATAGCTTGGTATTTGCTTCATGCCAGCCTGTAGTACACCAAGCGTATTCCACGTCTGCATCGCTTCTAACTCATCCTCTGAAATACCAACCATTTGGATAAACTCCATCTTGCCATTTGGTGTATCGATTTCAGCAAGCTCTGGATCATGTGTAAAGGCTAGTGCAGTTAATTGCGTGTCAGCATCAAGGCAAATCGGACCATTTGCATCCAAATAATCTCCCGCTCTAAAAACATTTCCACTATTAAACACATATCTGCCCATATTCTGTAGTAAATTCAATGCCCAAGCAGGTGGCTCTTCCTCATCTAGTTGACGTACTAGACGAAATGTTAATTCAAATCCATATCCACTATAGTCCTTGTTTTCAAATTCTTTTTCATATAGTTCCGAAAAGCCATATGTAACAAAATGCCAATGTGGGATGGATGTTTCGCTTTTATAAACACTAATTCCATCTAAAGGATCTTGTCCTCCTAGTGAATAGGGAATTAAAGTTCCATAATGCTTTGGCTCCTGCTCACCATATACCTGTGCTAATGCCTGATCAATCGCATCCCAGCCAACTGCTGCTATTTCATCACTCATTTCCATATCCTCCTTGCTGATATTCACTCGTAGAACGTACGTATCTATTATTTATGATAGCAATTTTATGGTGACTCTTTTAACAGGAATAGGACTCATTTTCCACTTTCCAGTAACTAGGTTTATTGACATTCTATATGGGGTAAATATGACTAATATTGATGGCGCCTTAGCGTAATTGCGTTCAGTTTTTTTCGAGCTGGCTCGACAAGTATTGAGAAACCCATTGAATAAAAAACTACAATTTGTATATTCATCTCATCACTGATAAAGAAGGGCGTTTTCTGTTGAAAGATAAAAAGACAATCCTCTTGCAAAATAGAAGATTGTCGCGTGAGTGTCTATTTTACTATTTAAACGTCAGGTAGTGCATCTATACATTAACCATATAGCATAGCTGGTTCACGAACCGTTTGTAAATAATCTGACAGTTTCCCTGCAAATACTTTCTCTAAATATGGTAATTGCGCCAGACAATGAGGCGTCATTAATGCTGGGTTTTGAACTATTTTTAGCCCTCCCACCTTTAGTAGCGTCGCTACAAACTGGGAACAAAAATAAGCACGCTCACGTCTCACTTCCTTTTGCATCACCACACCAAAAAGTCCGATAAAATTATATTTATAGCGATCTCGATTCCAATACATATAACGGACAATTTTCATCATATCTAAATATTGATAATGGGATATACGACAGCGATAAATAACACAATCCGCACACTCAAATAGCCCTCTTTCTGCATCCTCTCGTAAAAAGCCACCACTTAACGGATTGTTCAATTGCCTTCGACCAAAGCTATACATCTCAAAAAGCCCCTCATCAAAGGCTATGGATGCATGATTCATCTCCTTGCCCGTATACATGCCGATCGCTTTTGATAATAACGTCCCTGTTTTGGTTAATACTATGTAAATCGTATGTGCCATATCTTCACCTACTTAATATTCTCTCTCCTACTACCAATACGTTTTAAATCTTCAAATGGTTTCGTTAATTTCCTTTTTTTATAATTATACACAGCGAATCTTAAATATTTCCTAGTAGAACCTGAAGATTTTCTTAAGATTTAATAGGCTGAAAGTATTTTTAGAATTGGTTATGACGATGAAAGGATGTTGATTTTTTTACTACCTTTATTTATATGAGCTTAATTGTAGTGTTATGTGTGAAGGGATCGTAAAAATTTTTTCTAAGGCACGGAATCTATTTGTCCTTTTTATTAAAAGACGCTACTCAATTTTGAGTAGCGTTCACTGAGTAATCATGCATTTAAATCCGTTATGGCTGGGACATTAATTTCTTTTACACAGGAGACTGCTGATAGATTAATTACACATTGCACAAGAGATACAATATCTTGTACGGGGATTCGTGTACCTTCATATAAATGAATGGCTTTCTCTGCCCCTTCTTCATAGGGTACTTCTGCTGCCAGTTCACCAGGATTAATGCATGTGACAGCAATTTTATCTTTCCTTAAATGTTCTCGTAGTGCATTTGTAATACCCCTTACGCCGAATTTAGATGTGACAAATGAAACTTGTGTATTGTTTGTGTGGTCTAAGCCTGCTGTAGAGCCAATTAAAATAATCTTTCCATGCTCTGCTTGTCTTAAGTTGGGTATAAGTGCCTGTATATATGTAATAGTAGAGGTTAGATTGATATTGATTAAGTTCGAAATATCCTCTACTTCATCCTTATCAAATGTATAATTATCTTCAAAACCATGCTTTTCCCATACACCCACATTATAAATTAATACATCGAGAGGAATGCCTTGTAACACTTCTTTTAAAGTGGAAATTTGTTGTTGGCTAGACAGATCAATGGATAGCCAGTGACGATTTACTCCGTCATTTAGTTCTAAACTATTAGGTCTTGTTCGTGCTACCATCCATACTTTATCTCCTTTGACAGGTAAACCCTTAACAAATGCATCTCCCAATCCTTGGCTAGCTCCAAAGATAATAAAATTCCTACTCATATTACCACCCTTTCTCATGACAAAATGTAATGAAAACCTATATCTTTTACCCTATGCCGATCAATATATCCTTACGTGAAAGGAATTTCTGCCTTTCAAAATTATCGCTAATAATGAAAAGAATGAATAACTTTCACCTTATTTGATCTTAACGTATTTAATGCTATTAATCTCTTTTTATCACTTGAACTTGCCACTGCCTCTTTTATGATTGTCATATGATAATTATTGTGAAGAGAACCTAAAGTAGTTGCAGTAGCATCTATAAATCTAGTTAGCTCTAGGTCACTTTATATTTGTTATTCATTACCAATAGAATTTATCTGTTTAAACATGCTATCATTTTGTGGATATTGGTTAAAGCAGGTGAAAGATGAAAAGAAAGCTTATTTATACAATAATGTTCGTTTTATTCTGTTTCGTTTTTTTAATGAATCACATTTCTGTCTCTGCAAGTGGCTTTGATGATATAAAAAAACTGCCGAATCAAATGCAACAAGAAGTACAGGATTTAACAAAAAGAAATATTATTAAGGGGACAACACCGACAACTTTTTCCCCAAACTCTACAATTACTCGTGGTCAAGTTGTCATCATGATGGGACGCTATATCGAACAGACTGGCATAGCGAAGGTTGATAAAAATTGGGAGGAAATGGATCGTTTTATGGATATGCCCCTTCGTGTGAAGGATCGTGAATTGCTAAAGTATTCAACTTTACTTTACGATAATGGCATCTTTAAGGGAGAAAATGGACGTCTAAATCCATATCATCACATGACACGAGAACAAATGGCACTAACTTTAAACCGACTTATGGTATTAGCCCGTAAATATTCATTGATTGACTACGCCTATGATTTGCAAAGTCATGTAGTGGATATACAGAAAGCAAATAAAGAAGCTAGACCCTATATAGAGGCACTTAATGCTTTAGGCATTTCCAATGTAGATACTTTCAATCCCAAAAACAGTGTGACACGTGTGCAGTTTGCTTCTTTTTTATCAAGAACAATCAAATTAATTGAGCGCAATCACCATGTTATTCATTTTGAAAAAACAGCTGAAGAGCTAGGATTTCAAAAAATTTCAAATGTAACAACGGTCAATAAATCCCATTTACAAGTATCCTTTTCTAATTCTCTTCTTCATATTTATGCACGCTATGATGGTAACTTTGCCATCGACGAAGAAGTGCTAATTGAAGGGACTAGCCTTTTTGGTCGCCCTCACGAATCACGATTACAGCTAAGAAATCAATTTATGCAATCAAATGCTTTCTCCATTGTAAATAAATACATTCCAGGTCAACATGGATATATTAATATGAATCTTTTCTTAATGCATAGTTTTACAGATGCGCATTACAAATTATTAGATACAGGAAGAGAATATGGATCAGAAGCAGGATATATCGATCAACAAGGTGTATCTATGTATTTCATAAACAGTGATTCTGGCATAATAGAGCATACAATTAATGGAAATGTATTATCTATTGATAATGAAGAAATTATAAGAACACCAAGGACGGTGCATTACCGATATTATTTCGACTATCAAGGTGTCATGGTATTTGATACAGATGCCATGAATCATATCGGTGATAAGCGTTACACAGTAACAAATGATGGAGACGTTTTATTTGAAGGAAAAGTATTAAAAGATCGTACATTCTATTATTTACCTATCATTCGACCTGTACCTTTTCATACCTATAATGATGATTTCAGTGGATTTACGTATACCGATGATGTGACATTGCAACAAATTTTAGCATTCCATAAAACGGACGGACAAAAATCAAGTATTCCAAGACAATACATGCATCCAAAGGTGCTAGTGATTGATGGGAAGAAAAATATATATGGTACAATTAATCTACGGGATGCAACGTTCGGGACTTTCGAAGAGATTAAAAATTATTAATATTCTTATAAATAAAGAAGCCATCTGGTGTTGTTATTTTTTCAACACCAGATGGCTTCTTCGATTACAGTTTATTCATTGTCCCAAATCGGATAATATGACTCGTAGATTGGGTAGCTATAATAAGGTGGTCTTACGCCAACAATTTACATAATATGGTTTAATTGAAAGACTTAAATTATGTGCCAAAAATTTTCTATTAGAATGAAAACATAAATTCAACCATAGCACACAAGGAAAAACCACCTGTTATTTATCCATGATGCCTTAGATGATACCTATAATAAAAGCTTTACACCCTTATTTCAATTACTTTTCAATTTACTTACAGTGGTAATGTTCTTAAGTTCTTTCACATACATTAATGTCGGGATAGCACCTTTAACATCGCCCCCAAGATGTTTTTGTACAATGCTATCCCTTTTTACATACTCTGTTTAGTTGGAAATTTCCCCAAGATTTAATTCATTAATAAGCCGTTGCATTATTCTTGGGAAGGTTCTCCTCATTACATAAGCCACTGCGATTTAAAACCGTCGTGACTTATTGTTTGTCGTTTTTCGATTGAGAAAGTCCTATCATTATTACGTTGATGTTTTACGAGTTCATATTGTAATCAGTAAAAGTGCTCTGTCTTTAATTTTGAACCCTCACAAATAAGTGTCTTCAAAATAGTTATTGATAGTGTTCCAAGTATTTTCCTTGTTCGAAAATTTCTTGTGCACTTAAGGCTGTCCAATCCTCTGGTGTTTGATCAGGATGCAAGTCAAGATAGGATTTAACCATCTTATAGCCTTCACTGTAACCATAATTTTTCGGTAACCCTTTTCCCCCATATAAGATGTCTGAGGTACGATTACTGTCGTACTTATGTAAATCAGGTTCTACTTTAGACCATAATTCCTTGTTGTAAATTACATTCTTTGCTGTATAGCCGTAGTCAGGATAAACATTTTTTTCAAACATGACCGCTTTTCCTTCAAAGACGATACTATCCAATACCGAAGCTCCGACATCTTTATTAAAATATTTTTCCGCCCAAACGCTGTGATGGTATTCGTGGGCAACAGTTGACTTTATACCATCATCCAAAACATTTAGATAAAGCGGGAGGATTATTTTGCCCGTTCCAACTGCGAAGGGTATTCTATTATTGGTTGCGGAAGGGAATACACAAACGGCTACATCGCTTTGAGAGGGTAACAGGTCTGCGGATTTCAATAGCGATTCTTGAATAAGTTGATTGATTTCTGCTTTATGCGTCTCCATTTTTTCACTCACCATTTGTATTTCTGTTAGCCTGCTAGGAACCGTATTAAGCAGGTTTTCTGCCATATGATAATATTCCCCATTTTCAAAACAATCCTTGTAGATCGGTTGAATAACCTCCTTATTATACAGTTCCAGAGTTTCCGAGCTTGAAAGATTCGGATTCTCTTTGACCTTTTCCATATATGGATAAAACAGTTGATTGGCATGAATGATTTTGTAGTTTTGTTTGGTTTGAGGGTGCTCAAATGAGAACACCATCTCTTCATCATCTGTTATTTGCTTTTTCTCATGAAGTTGGCTCTCACTTTTTTCTGTTGGTGTACAGGCAGTAAGCATGAGTAGTAAGAAGCCTAGAATAAAGGTGATTCCCTTTTTAAATTTCATCCATTCTCCTCCCGATCGTTAATAACTAGCAATTCTTTATAACCCCATTTATAGATTATATTACCATATAAATAGTAATGAAAGAATGATCGATTTGTCAGTATTTAGTTAGCATCTCCACAAACAGAGTGTACGATTTTGTGAAGGTAAGAACCTCTAGCCACTCTTTTCATATATTATAGTGAAAGGAGTGGCTATTGTGCCTTGGCAACATAAAATTCCGTATTTAATCGGTCAGCCTGTTGGTGTTTCTTTTACAAATGGTCAAGGAACTTCTGGTGTCCTCTGTGGCGTATCGGGAGGAAAACTGCTTGTTCTTGAATATTTGTATCAAAGTCAATTTGCCTTAAAGCAATACGACCTTCATATGATTCATGATGTGAACGGCTTCCCCCCTTGTCATACGCAGCAGCCGTTATACTAAAAAAACATCCTAGAACGGATGTTTTTTTACATCGTGTTGAATACCAAAACAATTAGTAAAATTTGTTTCATTATTCTTGATGCTATACAGGCTAACAACTAACTCAAGCTACTATTCCATCATAATAATAAAGTAAAGCTTTCACCGCTTTATTCCCGAATGAAGGGACAACTCATTTTTTCTCTACTCGCTAACCCCCCCTTTTGTCCAATACATACTTTAAAAGAAAGAAAGGAGGTGTGTTTCATGAGTTACTGTAATTTCAATAGTTACTGTGGCGGGGACAATGGAAGCGGCAATAGCTCTACATTCGTGCTTATTGTTGTACTATTCATCCTTCTTATTATCGTTGGTGCTAGCTTCATGTGTTAATTGATCGTCTCAGGCTTTAGCCTCTGTTCCATTACAGAAGCTAAAGCCTTTTTACAATGAATCGCTACCACAGCTATTCTGTCTAATCTCCTTCCTTTTCGTTTTTTTCTAGCTCATTTATTTTTACTCACAATTAAAAGCTAGTAATTTAGATAGATAACTATCTTAAACCGCTAGCTTCACATAATAATAGTAGTGTAAGGTTCTTTCAACTTTACTTTACACTCCTTTTGATACTTGGGGTCACTTTCGTCCGAGTGACCCTGTTGTAGCAACTACACATTTAGTTTCTCCTTTTCCCTATCAAGCGGAATCATCGGAACATTCCTACAACAAATTCGTTTTTATAGGAAGGAGGAAAACAATGGGAATTAATTTAAATCTCTGGTCATTTATCTTATCTTTGGGCTGTATTCTATTATTTTTTCTATCAGGTTCAATGAAAGACTTCTTTGACACATATCTTCATTTCCATCCACTACTGTTGACACTACTCTTGTCTATTGTCTGTTTCTACCTAAGCCTGGTCGGTATGAAAAATGTTAAAAATTTAACGACCTTGCTTCGAGGAATTTTAACAATGGTCATTACACTTATTGTGATGATTAGTATTTCTTTTATTTTACTTTTTGGTACCCTTTTAAGTTAAAATGACCTACCCCCACATTATTTTAATACAAGCCTCCTTGACGAACGTTTGTTCTATGGTTAAACTATTAGAAAAGGAGGCTTTTTTATGCAAGAAACAACGAATATTGAGTTAGTACATTTCTCTGAAAGCTATGTAGAGCAGTTAAATCGTTTTGAATTACCTGAAGAACAACACCAATTTACAGCACTTCCTCAAGAGATTTCAATCGAGAAGGTCGGACAGTATCCAATTGTGATTTTAAGTGGTGGCGTACCTGTCGGCTTTTTTGTTCTTCATGCAACGGACAGAGTCCAACAATATTCTAGTAATCCTCAGGCAATGTTACTAACTGCCCTGTCCATTGACCATCTGCAGCAAGGTAGGGGCTATGCTAAAAAGGCTATGTTTGCACTTGCGGATTTTGTGAAGCAGGAATTTAAAGAATGTAATGAAGTAGTGTTAGTCGTCAATCATAAAAATATAGCTGCACAGAATTTATATATCAAAGTAGGCTTTGTGGATCATGGAGAAAGAAGATTGGGACCTATTGGTGAGCAGATCGTTATGAATTTGCCGCTGTAAAGAAATTGTCACTCATTTGCTTTTCAAAATGAGAGACGCCTTACAAACAACGGAATTCTATTTTCCCCTACCATCTCTAAGAATTTCATTGTTACACCTCCACTCCCTGGCATATAAGCTTTTCCTTCACGAATTCAACTGCTATGGGTCATTTTTGTACAGTATAATAAAGTCAATAAGCTATAGAAAAGGTGGCTCTAGACATTGAAAAAAGAGATGTGGCTATGGTTATTAGGAATTTCTCTACTAGCTGGATGTAGTGTTACTGCTCCAAACGAGACAGTAATCCCCCCTGCTGAACAGGTCTCATCACAGCTGGATATACAGGCTCCATTGATTGCCGTTTCCGATGATGAGAAGGTGAAATTATTTGCACAGAATGAAGCACAAAATGAAATTACAGAGGTAACTTTAGATATTGATGGTAAGCGAAAAAATTTTGACTGGACAATTCCTGAGACAGGAACTAAACCTCAGTTATTCTATACAGATCTGACGAATGATCATAAGGAAGAGGCTGTTATGATTATCCAAACTGGACGAGGGACAGGCCTCAATCACTATGAGATCCATGTTGTAAATGGAAAGGATTTATCGGAGATGAATGTCCAACATTATGAAGACATCGTTGCACATACTATTGAATCAACGATTACTAAAAAAGATGATGGCACATTAGCGATTACTATGAAAGCACAGGGAAAAGAATCTACATTTGATTATGACTTTGATCCAGCACCAGATATCAATCAAGCGCAACTTGCTTTCGGTGGTGTGGTCATTTATACAGTAGAAAATCAAAAAATAATGTTAAACATCCCTGGATCGATTGGCATCTCACCTATTTATGTAGCCGATGTTCGTATTACCTATCAATTTAATCGTACTAACAATGAATTTCTTGTTGAGCAAATTGATGTGAAACCTATCGAGAAATAAAGCCGCCAAAAGCTGACCACTCCTGTCATCAGCTTTTGGCTTTTTCGTCGTAGACGTAAGCCTAGGCATTGTGTAAATGTTTATTCATTAGCTCTTCGACTTGGGTTTTTAACGCTTGATTGGCATAGCGTAGTACCTCATCATTGCCTGCGGTAGCCACCTGCACATCACTAAAGTAATCATCAATTCGATGCCAGCCAACTAATCGTATTTTTTGTTGAGCGAGCTGACGTTTTAATTGAAAATAATCATTGTGTAGCTGCTTTAATAAAGCATCCATAGCAGGTAAAAATACACGCTTCATCTTAAAATGCTCCGCCACTGTTAGATCGTGCTGCAAGGATTTCACAGCTAAATCAAGCAGCAAAAATTGATGTAATAATCGTCGTTGCTCTCCATTAATCACATCCATCATCTTCTATACGAGCAGCATAAATGTATCTTAATGGGATGTGCTTCGTTGTGGTAATGGTTTCTAGTAGCAGCTGGTCCTCGTTCATCGCTTGAATGGTACCTCCCCATTGCACATAGTTACCATGTTCCCATATAGTCAACATAATATAGTTATGCTGTGTGAATGCTTGTGTGATTATTTGCTGTAATTCTTCAAGCTCCCATTCAGCATGTTCCCGAGGCAACTCTGTCAACACCTCTTGTTTCCATGCCTTCAAAAGCATTAAATGCTCTGGTAGCATCATTGCTGTCCATTTCATCGTTCCTCTATCTCTTATCATTTTTCCACTCCTTATGCTAAATGCCCCCCCACTAAGCGATTCCGTGAAATAGCCGTACCAGCGCTGGTATAGGAGGCTGCTCGTAATAAGGCCACCACTCCATATTTTCTACGAATCGCATCCATGACATGACCAATGACCTGCCGCTGGTCCTTACGCTCATCAAATAAATCAAGCTGAATGCTACGTTCTGGCTCTAAGTTTGTCAGTCTAACAGATAATTGACGCGCTGGCTCACCCGCAAAATGCTCATCTAGTAAGGCCAGACAAGCCTGATACATAACAAGGGTCTCATTGGTTGGACTTTCGATGGTTCTTGAGCGATGGAACCCTTTCGTCATCGCATTGCGACTGTAAGAGAGCCCCAAGCTAACAGTCCGCCCGACATAGCCTGCTTCCCGTGTACGTCGCATCACATCCTCACACATTTCGAGGAGTACAACCGCAATATCCCTTCGTGTGTGATAATCCTTCATGAGCATTTGGCCCTTCCCAAAGCTTAATGCCGCATTGTTCACTAATGGCTCACCTAATGTGGAGAGATCAATGCCCCATGCATGGTAATAGTATTGATTACCCATAATACCAAAGCGCTTTTCTAATTCGGCTAAATCGGCATGGGCTAATCCACCGACTGTTTGGATGCCCATCGCATTTAAATTGGCTGCCATCTGTTTCCCAATCCCCCACATATCAGACAGAGGACGCACGGGCCAAAGCTTTGTTGGCACATCGGCATAGGTCCATTTGGCAAAGCCTGTTTTTTTTGCCTCTAAATCTAATGCTAATTTAGCCATCAACATGTTTGGTCCCATGCCAATGGCGGACGGAATGCGAAACTTTTCATAGATGTCTTCCTGAATCAATTTGGCTACCTGCTCAGGCGAACCCCAAAGTTGCTCCGTGCCTGTTAGATCTATAAAGCTTTCATCCACACTATAAACATGGATCGCCTCTGGAGGGACATATTGTGCAATCAGACGCGTAATGGCCATGGACATCTCTAGAAAAAAGGACATTTTTGGTTCAAACAACTTAATATCTGGATGTTTGGGAATTTCATAACGTCGATTCCCTGTTTTAATGTTAAATTTTTCTTTCATCACTGGTGATGCAGCCAGCACAATACTGCCAGGTTGTTCAAAATTACCGATGACGGCAATTGGATCTGTCAGCACATCTAGCCCTTCTAGCATGGCAATACAACTTGCATAAAAGCACTTCATATCAATACAAAAAATATCTTTCTGTGGGAAATCGTTGTAATTCATATTACCTCAGACTCCCGTTGGAGAATGGGCAGAAGGGCTAGAACATTGTTAATACGAAACGTACGCTTCGCTAGCCTTGTAAAACAAAAGGCGGTAAAGGAATCACCTTTAATGTGGATGATTTTCACGCGCCTTTTCGTAATGGCACCTGATTCCGCTATATACATCATGTGGACGATTTGGTGACGATGCATGGCTTTTCTCAACTGCTCTTTCATGTTGAATGCTCCTTTACTGACTCTGTTTTCATTCATGTTGAACAGAGTTTTTAACAACCAAGAACAAACGTTTGTGTTTTTATTATACGCACGTATGTTCTAAAATAGAAGTGGTAATTTTAGCTAATTTTTATCCAGACAGAGGCTAGCTGTAGCTAGGCATTTGTGTAAGTCTAGGAGCACCTAAAACATAATCTATGATGATGAATAGCTCAATTTATATGAGAAAGGATGTAAGTATCAGCTCAAACATCGATTATAGCTCCCCTTCTGCAGCGTTCACTTTTGATGTCAATAAAAGTACGCTTTTTAAAAAAGACTCCCGAAATTACATTAATATTCTCGGTGTGGAACAATTAAATACATTAGAAAATACATCTTTACTTGATATTTTTTTAAGTAAAGACAATGTCATCGAGCCACATTACCATCAAAATGCAGCAGAGCTTGTCTATTGTATTGCAGGAGCAGCAACGGTTTCTCTATTGAATCCATTTACCAAGAAAATTCAACACTATCCTATCAAGCCTGGGCAGGTTGCCAATGTCCCACAGGGCTGGTGGCATTATGAAGTAGCCACAGAAGATGACACGCATCTACTTGCTATTTTTGATGCGCCAACGCCTGAGGTCATTTTAGGCTCTGATATCTTAAAATTCACACCAGCCCATATGATGGCCCATACGTATTGTTTAGATGAAGAACAATGGAAGAAAACGATTGCACCGATTGTTCCTACGACTTATATTGGACCAGCAAAAGGCTGTAATCGAATCGAGTCAGCAACGGATCAAGCCCCTTATAAACCAACCATGCCACAGCAATATATGAAACCATGTCCATACCCTTATCCCTACCGTTACCCTCCTTTGTACCCTTATGGTACCTACTATTAGCGACCTCTTATTCATTTTTTATTGTAAAAGATGAATAGAATGTCATTTACTGCTACATCCTAATCTTAAATCAAACTAAGAGTTAGGAAGTGTCAGGATGACAATGATAAATGAAAATCTAGCATCGCTACAATTTAAGGAGATTTTCAAGCTTTGGTCACAGCTTGGGATCAATCAAGGCTATATTGCTTCCAGTCATGCTTTTTTTAAGCATACGCGTGATAAAAACTTAAAAATCCTTACATTGGAATTTATTCAATGTTTAAAAGAGGAAAATAAACAGCTAACCCTGCTATTAAAGGAAAACGGTGTGCTGGCACCAACAGCATCGATAGAATACAGTAAAATGAAAATAACGGATATTCGTGGAAAATCTTTCATTAATGATGGCGAAATAAGTGCTATTTTATCGATGAATATTGCCTCCTCTTTGATTGCCGTAAGCCAAGCTTTAGAACTAGCAGTAAAGAAAACACATCTAACCAAATATGGTGAACTCCATATGCGTTATGCCCTACTTGGAGCGAAATTGATTGACCTAAGTAAGAGTAAAGGCTGGTTATTAGCCTCTACACACTAAAAAGAAGCCTCCGTTTGAATACCTAACGGAAGCTTTTTTTTAATCTTTATCGATTTCTTACGAACAGTAGCTTATACCATTGATTGACTAGGAATGGTAACACCGACAGGCTATAAATAAAGCCTAGCTGTGCTGGTGTTAATGGAGCTACCTCAAAGACCGTTGTAAGCATCGGCATAAATAAGACCATGTGTAAACTTAGCACACCAATGATAAAGGCGAACCACGTATATTTATTCGAAAATACACCAATCGCAAAGATAGATTGTTTGGATCGAGAATTAAAGCCATGCACTAACCTTGACAGGCATAGTGTTGTAAAGGCCATCGTGCTTGCTGTTAACGTATCGCCTGTCGATAAACCGATTTGAAACGCAATAATGGTGGAAATGGCGATTAATATCCCTTCAAGCACAACTTGTGTGGTAAAGGCTTTATTTAATAAAGGGGTATGAATGTTTCTAGGCTTGTCCTTCATTGTTTTCTTATTATTTGGCTCTAAACCGATGGCAATAGCAGGCAGACTATCTGTTAATAAGTTGATGAATAGAAGATGGACAGGTGCAAAAGGAACAGGTAAGCCCAGAACCGTTGCATATAACACGACAAAAATAGCGCCTGCATTTCCAGATAATAAGAACAGAATGGCATTTTTAATATTTGTATAGATGCTACGGCCATTGGCGATTGCTTTAACAATTGTTGAAAAATTATCATCCGTTAAAATCATGGATGAGGCATCTTTTGCAACCTCTGTGCCTGTTACACCCATAGCCACCCCAATATCAGCTTGCTTCAAAGCAGGTCCATCATTGACACCGTCTCCTGTCATGGCAACCACATGTCCTTTATCCTGCCATGCTTTAACAATTCGAATTTTTTGGGCGGGTGTAACACGGGCATAAACAGAATAATCCTGTACTTTATCTTGCAGCTCTTGATCCGTTAAGCCTTCGAGCGCATGTCCCTCTATAGCTTCAGCTGGATTTTGCAAAATACCAATTTGTTCGGCAATCGCGGTTGCTGTAATTTTATGGTCTCCTGTAATCATGACGGGTTTAATACCTGCCTTTATACAGCTTTCCACAGCCTCTTTCGACTCTTTTCTTGGAGGGTCCATCATCGCTACTAAGCCGACAAAGATTAAATCTCGTTCTGCTTGTGGATCGACTTTTTGTAGAGGCAATACCTCCTTATAAGCAATGGCTAGCACCCTTAAACCATTCATAGAAAAATCGCGATTCACCGCCTCGATTTTCTGGCGATGCTGCGGGGTTATCTCAAAAATACCTGTTGATGTTTTGATTCGCGTCACTTTTGGTAAGAGTACATCCAGAGCCCCTTTGGTAATCATGATGGGCTGCTTGTCCATCTGATTGACAGTGCTCATAAGCTTCCTCGTCGAATCAAATGGAATTTCAGCCAATCGTGGATATTGCTCACGTATCTTCAATTCATCTAAACCATACTGTTTCCCCAATTTCACGAGCGCAATTTCTGTAGGATCACCAATCTCCTTCTGGTCACGCTCGACAGCATCACTACATAAAAGCGCTTTTACCATTAGCTCTTTTTCCACTGGATTTATTGGATTGAGCCAATCATGAGGAATTTTCTTCTGGTCCACAAAAACTTCCTGTACCACCATTTTATTTTCTGTTAAAGTACCTGTTTTATCAGAACAGATGACCGATACACTCCCCAAGCTCTCCACAGCATAAAGCTTGCGGATGATCGCATTTTCCTTTGCCATCTTTTGGGTGCCAAAAGCTAATACAATGGTCACGATAGAACTTAAAGCCTCAGGGATAGCCGCCACAGCAAGAGATACAGCAAACATAAAGGACTCCACTAATGCTCGTCCTCGGATAAGATCAATCGTAAAGATTGCTAAACAAATTAGCGTAATTCCTAAGGCTAATTTTTCACCGAATTGATCGAGACTAATTTGTAATGGCGTTTTCTTTTCCTTGGCTGTATCGAGTAAATTCGCAATTTTTCCGATTTCCGTCTGCATCCCAATTGCCGTAACCATCACGATGCCACGTCCATTGGTCACAAAACTTCCTGAGTACACCATATTTTTCTTATCCGCAATGGTGATATTCTGTTTCCGAATGGGGTCTGTACTTTTTGCCACAGCAATTGATTCGCCTGTAAGAGAGCTTTCGTTGATGTGTAAATTATGGCTTTCTAGTAGTCTTCCATCCGCATTAATATAATCTCCCGCCTCCAACATCAGAAGGTCGCCTACTACAATTTCTTCAGAAGGAATTTCTACTAGTTGATTATTACGCATGACCTTGGCAATGGGAGAGGTCAATGCTTTCAGATTATCTAATGATTGTTCGGCCTTCACATGCTGCACTGTACCTAAAATGGCATTTAAAATAACCACGATCATGATCACAATGGTGCTTTCTACTTCTCCTAGTAGAAAGGAAACGACGGCAGCAACGAGTAAAATGATGACCAATAAATCTTTGAATTGGCCCATAAAAACAGCCAACGTACTTGTTTTTTGCCCTTCCTCTAATACATTATAGCCATAGACTTGTTGCCTCTTTTGGACGTCATCATCAGTCAAACCTTGCGTGGTGACGTTCAATATCTTCATGACTTCAGCAGATGATTGTTGATGATATTCAGTCATTGAGTTCTCCTTCCATTTACAAGATTTGAAAGTCTCCTACTATTTTTCTTAAAAATAATATTCGTTCTTAAAATCTCAAACTTCTCAAATCTGTAAATTCATTAACTACAACAATCTATTCCATAGGTAATTAGAGTATGCTAAGAAACCATAGAGAATTTAATTTTGGGAAGTGTACGAAAATAGATTCATGCCAACCAATTAAAAAGGTATTGGGATGGCTTTCCCAATACCTTTCAGGGCTATTGCTTGATTATGAATTATGATGTGCTGACTGATAATCTACGTGCTGCTCCTGTCCAAGAGGTGCCCTTTTAATAGAAAAGATGGCGCAGCCTAATGCACAAAGAACTAGAATCGTACCAAAGCTAGCTAGGTGCATAACGGATCCTGTCCAAGCAAACATTGCGCCACCCACTGCTGATCCGATAGAAATACCAATTTGCAGGGCTGCTGTATTTAAGCTTTGCTGAATATCCGATGATTGAGGATCTGCTTGAATTAAGTAATTTTGTAATGGCGGTGTCAGTGCCCAGCTCAACGCACCCCATAAAACCGTAAATACTAAAAACAGTGGAAGGGCAATAATTGTATAAGGAATACTAAATAAGACAATGGCAAAAGCTGAGACAATTAAAATAATGGCTTTACTTGTGCCAATTTTATCACTCACCCATCCACCTACAGCATTCCCACTAACAGAGGCAATACCAAAGATTAAGTAACAAATACTAATCCATGAAGCATTCATATCAAATGCCTCTACTAAAAATGGTGTTAAATAGGCGTAAAGCATGTAATGACCCGCTAGCATAAATAGGGTAGTTAACTGTGCTGTCAGGATTTTTAAATTCGCCAGCGATTTGATTTGCGCCTTGAGTGGCACTACTTCTCCAATTGGCATTTTTTCAAGTAATAAAGCAATTAATATCATTGAAATCGTTGATAGGATACTAATACCTAAAAATACGGCTCGCCAGCCAAACGCTTCTGTAATAAAAATACCCATTGGCACACCGATCACCAGCGCAGAACTTACACCCATAAAAACAAGCCCCAGTGCTTTAGCACGATGGCGAGGCTCTACGATTTTAGTTGTAATCGTTAATGATAAAACAATCACTAACGCTGTACTCATAGCTGTGAAAATACGTGCGATTAGCACAATGATAAACGTTGTACTGAAGAAGGTCATTAGATTTCCTAACGTAAAAATAAATAAAGAAATAAGGAATAAGCGCTTCCGCTCCACCTTGGCTGTCAAGGATAGTAGGACAGGCGCAGAAATCGCATAAACAAGTGCAAAAATAGTAATTAATTGTCCCGCCGTCGCTAAAGACACATCTAAATCCTCTGCAATATTTGGCAGGATTCCGCCAACAATTAATTCAACTAACCCTACTGCAAAGGTAGTCACAGCAAGAATATAAACTCTCCAATTCATCGTAATCTCCCCTTCGTTACACGTTCATTTTTGTAGGAGATTGTTTTAAAACAAACTAAAAAAATCCTGACTACAAAAATGAAGCAAAGTTTTGTAGTCAGGATTTTATGGTTCCTGGTAGAGACCCTCAATCCATATTATTGAGGTTATACAGATCAAATATTTACTTTAGCTATAGTAGCACATCAAAATTTCATTGACAATAACTTTTTTCATAGAACTCATTGCCTTTAAAAATCTTTTGGGCAAGAGAAAATTTCGATTTTCTGCTTATATTTCGACGAATTTGACCATATATAGTAACATACAATAACTATTTTACGAGGTGATTGTTTGCGTATAGTAGGATTTGTCTGCTATTTTTTAATACTATTTTATGGCGTAGAATTAGTAGAAGAAGCGTTCACAAATGAAGAACCAGCAATGCAATCTCCCATGAAAAGTAAGCCATCGCCCATCAAGGAAACCGTTGAAAATTCAAGGATTTGTGTCTATTATCCCACGTATAAAAGCTGTACCGATTTACCCTACCAATAAAAAAGAGGCTACTCAATGGAGTGACCTCTTTTTTCATCATTTTGAGCCAATATGAAAATGACTAAATGGATAGAGTATTAATTTTGATTCACCATATACAGCATCCTCTGAAATTAAACCATAATGGCGACTGTCACTACTTTTTAAGCGATTGTCACCAAGCACAAAATACATGCCCTCCGGCACTTCTTTTTCATTCACTAATTGTTCCAATGTAAAGTTTTCCGTAATGCGTAATTGATTAGGATCATCCGTTTGACGGTTCACATAATCTTCTTTGTATGCTTTGCCATTTACGTACAATACATCATCTTTCATTTCCACTTTATCCCCTGGAAGCCCAATGACACGTTTAATATATAACTCATCTTCGACAGGTGATTGGAAAACAATTTGATCGAAGCGCTCGATTTTACTTGTTTTGCTTACAATAATAATATCCTTATCGTGATAAGTTGGATACATGGATGCTCCCTGCACTTTAATCGGCGCAAATAAGAATTGCTTACAGCCAAAAACAACAACAGCTGTAATGACAATAATTTTGATGTAGGATACTATTTCTTTTTTTAGATTGGATGGTTTTTCCGCTTGCATGCTCATTCCCCGATACTGTTTTTTTTAATAGTATAACATTTTCTCACTATTATTGACGAATGAATCACACAAATTGTTTCCTATTCATAGAAAAATAGACAAGGCTACAAAGTAACATTGTCTAGAAATTGATATTTTGCTGTTTCATCGTTATGAATGGTTAGTTTGTGTGGTAGAGTGATGCTGCTCGTTTAATAAATCTACTGCTAATACGATACCCACTGGTAATGCAAATGCTAATAAAATTGTGCCTATAATCATCACAATCACTCCTTTAACCATTTCTAATGTCAGTATACACTTAATTTTCTGATATTTCAAGAAATATCGAAAAATGATGAATAACAGCAAAAAAATCATTCAACTAGGCATGCACCCTACCTGAATGATTTTTTATCCCTTACATAAATAATTTTAAACATAATACTTGTAGGCCTCTTATTGCTGATTGGACTGGATTTTTTCGCACTTTACGTTTAGGTACATAGCTTTGCATGCAATGATTCAGCGCTGTATACCTCAGCACCTGGGTCCTCCCATTCATTCATCTCCCTCCCTTCGTGGCCAAAAAGTTTACAACTAGTATGCGACATTTGTAAGCAACTTGCTTCCTTATTTTTGTAAATGGTTTTTTAAATCCGTTTGTATTTTTTGAAGCTCTGCCTCATTCGGAATATAATACCAAATGCGGTTAATCCTTTCACCGTCTCCCTCTTCAAACGATAACTGCTCAATATCCTTATCCATTTTTTTATAAATACTTTGTAGCTGAATAAGATCCTTCACCGAAAAATTCATGCGAACATTGTCGCCTAGTACATTCAACATATCGGTTGCTTTTAATAATGTTGATGGTGTGGAGGCTTTTTTCATCACCGCTTCAATGATTTGACGTTGTCGAATTTGGCGTCCAAAATCACCTCGAGGATCTTCATAACGAATACGAGAAAAAATAAGGGCCTCATTACCATCTAATGTGATTTCTCCCTTTGGATAATGGTATTCGTCAAAGGTTAAATCCATATCATTATCGATTGTTACGCCACCCAGCGTATCAATAATTTGTAAAAAACCCTCCATATTAATAAAAACATAATAATCAATGGGTATATTTAAAAAGTTTTCGACCGTATCCACAGCCATAGGGACGCCTCCAAAGGCATAGGCATGATTAATCTTATCTACCGTATCATGACCAACGATTTCTGTTCGAGTATCACGGGGTATACTAAGCATTTTCATCGTCTGCTTTTCAGGATTCACAGTGATTACAATCATGGTATCGGAACGTCCACTATCATCTTTTCGTTCATCGACCCCAAGCATTAGAACCGAAAAGGGATCTTTTTTAATCACTGTTTTTTCTTCTGGTTGTGCTGCATCTGTTGTTTGAATAAGTGGTGTATTTATTTTATTCATAGTTTTTTGGATGGTAAAGTAGGCAGTACCTATAAAAATTAAAAAAATTGCTAATAGGCTACCAACAATCCACAGCCATAATTTTTTCTTGCTCTTTTTCTCTTTTGAGCGTTTCATGTTTTTTTCCATACATAAGTCCTTTCTTGCTTAACAATTTTGCCCCTCTTTTTGACGTATTAAGTTGGAAAAAAGTTTATCTAGTCTACTTATATGCATAATGAACGAAAAAAAGACGTACACTAGTATTTACTAAATTTACAACATACTATTCCCTCATTTGTCAATTATCTTCTTTATCCTCTATCAAAATGATGCTATCTTAATTTATTGAAAATTCATTATTGTTGATATATACTAATTTCCAGATACAACGTCTCTATAATAGAAACGTTTTCAGGAGGGATCACTCAATGTTTCAGAAAAGAAGAGATCAGCTCGTTTCCCGTATGCAGCAACAGTCAATTGATGTAGCAGTGCTAGTGCCAGGGTCAAGCATGTATTATTTTACAGGTCTTCAGTTAAAGCAAAGTGAACGCCTAACGGTAGCCGCTATTACTGCTCACCATCAATTATACTTTCTCGTTCCACAAGTAGAATTAACAAAAGTTGACTTGCGGAATGGTGGGACAATCTTATCCTATTCGGATGAGGAAGGACCGTCACAGGCCATCCAGCAACTAAAAAAAGAACTAGGAACAGCGCAGACACTTGGCGTTGAGTTTGACACCATGCGCGTGAAGGAACAGAAAGCTATCGAAAACCTTACATATGACACTTTATGTGATATCGGTGAAACCATTCGTGATATACGTATGGAGAAAGATGAACACGAAATAGCCTTCATGCGTCAGGCTGTACAGATCGTCGAAGAAAGTCTTGCAGCCACATTACCGATTATTCAAGCTGGTATTTCAGAGATGGAAGTCGCAGCCCAATTAGAATATGAAATGAGACGACGTGGATCAGAGGGAACACCTTTTGGAACCATTGTTGCTTCTGGTTATCGAGGTGCACTGCCTCATGGTAGAGCGAGCATGAAAAAAATAGAGACAGGTGAATTAATCGTCATAGATTTTGGCGCGATTTATAAGGGCTATGTGGCGGATATGACTAGAACAGTTGCTTTAGGAGAAGTTTCACCAACGCTCAAAACCATTTATAGTATTGTGAAGCAAGCAAATGAAACAGCCATAGCAGCCATAAAACCAGGTATGACAGCTCATGCCATTGATGATCTGGCAAGAGACATTATTCGCGATGCTGGCTATGGCGATACTTTCACACACCGACTTGGCCATGGCATTGGTTTAAGTGCACATGAAGAGCCTTATATGATGCAGCGTAATCAGCTAGTGTTAAAGCCAGGCATGGCCTTTACCGTGGAGCCAGGTATCTATGTGCAGGATGTTGGTGGTGTTCGTATCGAGGATAATTTAATCGTCACAGAAAATGGTTACGAAAATTTCATGACCTATTCGAAAGAATTAATCATTTTATAAGGTTGGTGTGTACAATGATCGATATGAGGAAAATACAACAGGATATGCCACTACTTGAACACTATATTTACCTAAACACAGCTGCTGCATCTGCCATGCCACAGCCAGTAGTGGATGAGATGACTAGCTATCTCCAAAAACAAGCAAGTATTGGTCCCTACTTGCCCTCCTTTCGTCAAGAAACGTATGCGCAAGTAGAGCGTATTCGAGAAAAAGCCGCATTGTTCATCGGCGCAACAAAAGAGGAAATTGCCTTTGTACCAAACGGTTCAGTGGCGATTAATTATGTCGCAGGGGGCTTGCAATGGAAACAGGGAGATGAGGTCATAGTGCTCGACACAGAAATGTTGAGTAACTATGTGCCTTGGCTTGCCCTTCAGCAGCAAGGGGTACAGCTGAAAGTGTTAAAAACCAATGATGAATATATGGTAGATTTATATGCACTTGAGCAACTCATTACACCACAAACGAAATTGATTACCTTTGCCCATATGTCTAATGCTGCTGGGGCACTCCAGCCCGCCAAAGAAATATGTCAGCTCGCCCAGCAACACCATGTACTAACATTGATGAATGCCAATCAAACACTTGGTTTAACACCGATTAATGTTGCCGAACTTGGCTGTGACTTTCTAGTTGCATGTGGGCGGAAATGGCTACGCGGCCCTGAAGGATCAGGTATTTTATATGTACGAGAAGCACTCATTCCAACATTGACGCCTATTATGATTGGCTGGGGCAGCACCCAGTGGGATTATCAGAACAATGCCTATTCTTTTTTAGAAACCGCTAAACGTTTTGAGCCAGGTTGTCCAATCATTCCAAGTATTTTTGGATTAGGTGCAGCTATTGATTATGCGAACAATATTGGTATCCACCACATATATGATCGTGTAAAGCAGCTAACAAACTATTTAATTGAACAGCTTGCAACCATTCCAAACATTGTCTTATATGGTCCTCAAAATAGTGCTCATCGATTATCGATTACGCCGTTTAACATTGAAGGGCTGTCACCAGATGAGCTAACCAATGCTTTAGCAGAGCACGGGGTCATCATTGAAGCAGGCACATTTATGGCGAATACCATCATGGAACGCAATCAGATTTCTAAAATGGCCCGTTTTTCACCACACTACTTTAATACGTTTGAAGAAATTGACATGGCCGTATCCATCATGAAAAAAATCCAAGCAAAGGCTCAAGATAGTTAATGTCTATCTTGAGCCTCTTTTTCATGCTTATTCATGATATAATTTAAAGCTGTATTGATCGAAATACCGTTGAATATTCATCGCTCCGTATTGAAGAACATTCACCATTTCAGGTAATTTCTCCTCTGTTGGCTTACGATAAATAGGACCAGCAATTGTTAAAGAGGCAATGACTTCTTTTTTACTATTAAAAAGAGGTACACCTATCCCAAATACTGAATGAGAGTACTCTCCCGTTGAAAAGCACCAGCCTTGCTGTTGTATTTTTTCTAAATCGGCTAACATTTCATCAGGGTCAGTAATGGTTTCAGGAGTTAATCTTTTCATCCCATGTTCCATGATCTCCTTTTTTCTCTCTTCAGGTAGATAAGCCATGATGACTTTACAAGATGCCCCGATATGTAGTGGTGTCCGCGTGCCAATCGACACTGAAAACTTAATGGTTTGAGAGCTCTCAGCTATTTCTACTGTGACACCATCTGTGCCATCCAGCCAAGTTAAAAATACGGATTCTTTAATGGTATCTGCAAGGTTGATCATAATTGGTAAAACAAAGTCAGAAAGATTTAATTTATCTTTAACCATCTGGCCATATTCTAGAAAGCGAAGCCCTAATTCATATTTTTTTGTCTCCGGATTTTGAATAAGAAAGCCTTGTTTTTCGAAGGTTGCTAAAATCCGATAAATAATGGAGTGACTAATATCCATCTCTTTCGCTAGCTCACGAACACCCCATGTAGGATTTTCCTTATTAAAATATTTCAGTACCTCCAATGAGTTATCTAATGTTTTTAATGTCATTTCACACCTCAAATGTCTCTATAATAGAACCGTATTTTGATTATAAAATGAACACGGACAATTTTCAATAAATTCAACTATTTTACAATTAGATTTTAAATGCACGATTTCATTTCAAGCAGTTCCTATGCACATTCGGATTGTGCAGAGCATGGCTATCACACTAATAAAGAAGGCTATCCGCTAGAATCCTCTTTCTATCCGTCATATATTGAGTTTTATCCGCCAGTTTGAACATTTTATCCACTTAGAGCCATTCTATCACGCAAAAAAAGAAGGCTATCCGTCAGAATCCTCTTTCTATCCGTCACATATTGAGTTTTATCCGCGAGTTTGGACATTCTATCCACTTAGAGCCATTCTATTCCGCAAAAAAGGAGGGCTATCCGCCTGAACAATGAAAAATCAACCCATCTCTTAAAAGGTAGGTTGATTTTTTTACATGGCTATTTCTGCTGAATACCCTGTACTAATTTTTCTTGAATCCGCAAGTATTGGGTAATTTCCTCGTCATCTAATACTTCAAAAAGCTGTACAAAGACCTCTTTCCCGATAGATTGAGCCTTTGCTAAAGCACTTTGACCCTCGTCTGTAATTTGTAAGCGAATGGTGCGACGGTCGGATGGATCATATAGTCTTTCTGCTAATCCAAGCTTGACCAGCTTTTCAGCAATGCTCGTCATAGCACCTTTTGTATAGCCGATTGTCTCAGCTAACTCGGCTTGTTTTTGTGGGCCTTTGACATGTAGCTCATTTAAAACTAAAATTGGTGAAATTCCTAAAGGATATGGGAACGCTTTTGTAAAACGTATAATATTCGCATTGTTCACCTGTTCAATCATATGAATCAGTTTAAAAATATTTGTCTGTTTCAAAAAAATCCTCCTCAAACGCTGAGAATTAATGAAGCATTAGTGAGCCTCCATCCACCATAATCGTTTGACCTGTAATATATTGAGAATCGTCAGAAGCTAAGAAAACAGCTACTCGACCGATATCTTGCTCAATATCACCAAAACGGCCTAACGGGATTTTACTTCTCACCGCTTCATAATACTCTGGCTGTGCTTTTGCCCATGCTTGTACACCTGGTGAATCAGCAAGCGGACTAATGATATTGACATTAATACCAAAACGTCCCCATTCATTTGCGGCAACACGGGAAATACCACGAATGGCTTCCTTGGCAGCGGCATAAGCAGCCTGTGTTTCATGACCTTGAATGCCTGCTCCAGATGCAAAGTTAATAATATTACCCTTAGTTTCTTTTAAATGCGGTAGGGCTGCTTGCATTAAATAGAAGGTTGGATAAAAACCTGTTCCAAATGACAAATCAAGATCTGCTTGTGTAGTTTCTTCTATTGTAACTTGTTTAGCAGCATGAGCGTTATTAACTAGCACATCTAGTTTACCGTATTTTTCTACGACTGTATCAATAATTTTTGGTAATTGGTCGCGTTCCATTAGATTAGCCTGTAAAAACATAGACTTCGGAGACATTTCTTGTAATTCTTTTGCCATTGCCTCGCCTGCTTCTGTATTTAAGTCAACAATTGTCACAATCGCCCCTTCCTTTACCATAGCTTTTGCCATTCCACTACCAATCCCACCTGCGCCACCAGTAATGATGACCACTTTGTTTTGTAGCTTACCCATTGCAACAACATCTCCTTCTTGTTTATCTGTTAATAGTTTAACATTAAACTATTTATTTTTAAACTAAATTGCTTCAGATAAAAAAGCCTATTCTAGAGAAGAGTTAATCCAAAATAAGCTTTTCTAAAATTGATTGTCCGTTTACTCTTTTCCAGCGCTCTATTTCTGATTCGATATTACACCAAATATAGACCCTTTAATGTAGGTTTGTCCTTGTAAAGACTGCAATTGCTCTGGAGTACCAGTTACTACAGCCCCGGTTATTTTCACATCACTTTTCTCTAGGGTTCCATTTTCCCCTACTAAAGCTTGATAAACCTGATTTGTTTCCCACTCAAAGTTCTTGCTTTTACGAAGAAGCTCAATGTTTCGAATAAAGGTCTCAACCTCGTCGTTTGAAGAGCGTCGAGGTTTAGGTTTAGATTGCTCTGATTGGAAGCCGTAAATGTATGGATCATTGGCTGAAATAGTATTCTGTCCTTGCTTAAAAAAATCTAGTGTAGCATCTGGATAGGCATCCACCCACCACCAATCTACTTGTACTTCAGAAGGTAGCTTGCTTTTAATTTCACCAAAATTATAGGCATCATCAAAGGAAATAGCTATTTCTACTAAAGTATTTTTCTCCAATTGATGCAGTTCACTAATATTATCTTGGTAATGATCGTAGGAAATCCTTGGATGATAAAAAAACATTTCTCGGTCACCTGTGTAGTCATTAAACCGTTCGAATTGATATGTTTCTGCCAGTGATTCTGAACCTTCTATCTGGATGGAGCTAGAAATGGCCGTTCGTGTAAGCGTTCCAAATAAATTATAATCGCTTTTGATAGGCTCCCAAATATATGGACGATGCTGATCTCCAAGCACCTTATAGGTTGTTGTTGTTATTTTCCCTCCCAGCAAATGATCGTCATAAACCTGATTACTAATTTGGACATTGGGCGCACTTATTTCGTTAAATAAATGAATATCATCCATTACTTTTTGCGCGCTATTTAACGATAAAGCCCTCAGCCCATACCATAATGCTATTAGCACAATGGGGGTAACGACCAATGTAATCCCAATCATTTTGACTGTTGACCAAAACCTTGCCTTTCTCATTATTTTGTTCGTTTGTTTATCATCAAACAAAAATTCATTTTCTTCTTTATTCATCATGAATATCCTCCTTAAATCGTTCTGTAAATTCTTCCCTAGCACGTCTGACATGCGTTTTTAGTGTGTTTTCATTCTTATTCATCAAGGCTGAAATTTCCTTATACGATAATCCCAGCTCATATTTCAGGATTAATAATTCCTGATGCAAAATGGATAGCGTTTCGAGTGTGTTCTGTATGTCCTTTAATTTTTCTTTCTTTAGCATTTGGATCTCAGGAATATGAATGAATGAAGTCAATTGAACCTCATCTAATTCTGTTGTTGGATGACGTGTTTCTTTTCTCTTGAGATCATAAAATTGATTGGTTGCTACACGATATAACCAACTCATTACTTTGTCTGACTGAATTCCATTTTTATGTAATAAAAATTTATAACATGTATCTTGGACGATATCTTCTGCATCCTCATGGGCTAATCCACGTTTTCTCAAATAACGATATAGCAGCGTTCCTGCTTGCTGTAGAAACGCATTCATTGATTGCTTTACCATGTCCACCTCCCTTCTGCCTATACAACGCAGAACTCCATGAAAAGTTTACATATTACTAAAAAGTTCCCATTAATTATTTTAGTTTAATGAAAACCAACAACATTTATTTTCAAATACATACAAGCATCTTTTTAATTTGACAAGAATATACTGTAGCAGCTAGCTAAAATCACTTTCAAGAAAGGAGTTGTGGATAATGGGTGCTAAATGGATAAAGGTTTCAGTCTTTTATTTATTGATTGTTTTTGCTTTTGGCCTGTTTATGCATTATACGGTTCAACTTCAATGGAAAGCGACACATGCTCATATTGGTGTGGTAGGTTGGCTGACTACTGGATTCATTGGTTTAATTTATTCGACTTATAAAAATGCTGCGGAGACAGGTCTCGCCAAAGCACAGTTCTGGCTTTATAATCTCGGTTTACCCTTCCTTTTTGTTGGCATGATGATGGTGTATTGGGATGTACCACGCTGGTTATTTGAGCTTTTCGTGTCTGGTGGTGGTATTGCTGTAGCGTTGTCTGTCCTGTTATTCTTTGTCAATGTCTTTAAATATGTAAGATAAATAGAAAAGCCCCGCTTCAGTTGAAGTGGGGCTTTTCATAGCTATTAATTTATTGTAAGGAGTTCGCTTGCATTTGATACATTTTGTCATAAATTCCGCCAAGTGCTAGCAGTTCATCATGCGTGCCGTTTTCTACAATTTTCCCGCGATCAAGTACAAGAATACGATCTGCATTTTTAATCGTAGAAAGTCGATGGGCAATAATAAACGTTGTTCGTCCTTTTTTCAGGACATCCATCGCATGCTGAATAATTTCTTCCGTTTCCGTATCAATATTCGATGTCGCTTCATCTAATATTAAAATTGCTGGATCAAATGCTAGAGCGCGTGCAAATGAAATCAACTGACGTTGTCCTGAAGATAATGTACTGCCCTTCTCAATGACTGGCTCCTCATAGCCATTTGGTAAATTAGCTAAAACGCGTTCCCCACCAACAGCATTTAAGGAAGCTTCTATTTTCTCCTGAGAGATGCGCGGGTTGTTTAAGCTAACATTGGATGCAATCGTACCCGTAAATAAGTAAGGGTCCTGTAGCACAATACCCATATGTTCACGCATCGTTTGACGTGGAACAGAGGTAATATCAATGCCATCAATGGTTATTTTGCCTTTTGACGGATCGTAGAAGCGGAACAACAAGTTCATTATGGAACTTTTCCCTGAACCTGTATGACCAACTAAGGCAATTGTTTCACCTTGATGTGCTTCAAATGACAGGTTTTTCAACACATATTCATTATCTTTATAGGCAAAGGAAACATCTTCGAAAACCACATTTCCTTTATATCGTGGGATGCTCTTTTTAGAAACAGGCTCGCCATTCGTATCTAGCACCTCAAAGACACGTTTACCTGCAATGAGTGAACGCTCAAGCTGTGAAAACTGGTTCACAATATTCGTGATCGGATTAAATAGCTTTGTTAAGTAATCAACAAATGCATACAATGTCCCTGCCGTAATCACTTCAGTTGCAGTAAATGAGCGTGTACCAAAGTAGAAAATAAAGACCGTAAACATGATGAGTCTTAGCGTATTCACAAGGTTAAAGGATGTAGCTGAATCAAGCACCAGCAGCTTACGTTCATACGCATAATGCTCATTATTCATGTCATCAAATTCCTTCGTCATTTGCTGCTCACGACGGAACGCCTGAATAATTGTCATGCCCTGAATGGATTCATTAATCATGGCATTAATATCTGCAATTTTTGTACGAATGACATCGTTGTATTTAGAGGCAAATTTTCGATATAAAATCATCCACACATAAACAATTGGAATCATGGTTAAAGCAAGCATTGCCATTTTCCAATTTAAAATAAAGAGCGCTATATACACCCCAAAAATAGAAATAAAGCTCGTCGCAAAATTAGATAGTACCTGTACATATAAATTCCGAACTGCCTCTGTATCGTTTGTTACACGAGCAACAATTTTACCCGCTGGTAAATTGTCAAAGTATTGGATCGGTAAAGTTTGAATATGTTCAAAGACATCTTTACGTAATTTTTGGATGACACGATTTGCCCCAATTTGCAAATAAATATACATAAAATAACGTAATATGGCTGTTGCAATGGCTAAAAGTAAATAAACAATGAGCAACCATGTAATCGGTTTGATTTCTATATGACCGATTGTCATATAATTATCAATAATATGTTTCGCAATAAACGGTCCAACAAGCTCCGTGAATACGGCAATTGTTAGGAAGAATAAGCCTAATAGTATCGGCTTTTTAAAATACATCGCATAGCGTATTAAACGTTGACTCGTACTCATGAGGCACCTCCTTCTAGCTGCTGACGGTCAAATTGCTCTTTATACCATCCTTGTTGCGCAAGAAGTTCCTCATGTGTTCCCTGCTCTACAATTTGCCCATCATCCAGTACGATGATGACATCGGCATGCTGAATACCAGACAAGCGATGTGTCGTAATAATCGTCGTTTTACCTTGACGTTCACGCTGAATATTTTCAATAATTCTTGCCTCTGTCTTCGCGTCGACAGCGGAAAGCGAATCATCCAGCATTAAAATTTCAGGATCTTTAATTAAAGCACGAGCAATAGACACACGTTGTTTTTGACCGCCTGAAAGAGAGACACCCTTTTCTCCAACAAGTGTTTCAAGGCCCATTGGTAGATTGTCTAAATCCTTTTCAAAATAAGCGGCACGTATCGCCTGCTGCAACTCTGCTTGTGTTGCATCTTCTTTCCCAAATAATATATTTTCACGAATAGTTCGTGAGAATAGCACATGATCTTGTGGCACATAACCAATCCAATCGAGGATCTGCTCCTTCGTTTGAGCCGTAATATCGATACCGTCAATGGCAAGCTGTCCCTGACCAATTGGGTATTCTCGCAATAATTGGCGTAGGAAGGTTGTTTTACCTGCTCCCGTTTTACCTACAATGCCAAGGGTTTGACCTTTTTTCAAGGAAAGTGAAATCTGCTGTAGGTTTTTCACCTGACTCATCGGATATTGGAATGTTAAGGCATCAAAGCCAATCGCATTTGGTGTCGCAATCATTTGGGGATTCGGAATATTTCGAACATCTGCCTCGTAGTTCAATGTTTCCTGCACGCGATCTAGTGAGGCATTCCCCTGCTGCATAACATTGATGAGCTCACCAATCGCAAATATCGGCCAAACAGCCAAACCTAAATAAACATTAAACGTCACCAGTTGCCCAACCGTCATCGCTTCTGTTGCCACTAAATGAGCCCCGTAACCAAGTGCTACAACATAGCTAATGCCTGTTCCAACTTTTGTAATCGGGCCAAATAAAGCATTGATTTTCGCTGTATGAATATTTTTCGCATACACAACTTCACTCATATCTGCAAAATTAGCCTCATCCTTTTTTTCCTGCACATAGGCACGCACCACGCGCACTCCTGCTACAGATTCCAGCACACTATCGTTTAGTTCCCCAAAAGCATCTTGTGCCTTCATATATCGCTCATGAACAATTTTTCCCAAATATTGAATGAGGATCGCCATAATAGGGACTGGTAACATGGCAAAAAATGTGAGCTTCCAAGAAATCATATAGCCCATCGCAAAAATGATAAAGCCCATATAAATCGTTGAATCAATCAACGTCATAATGCCAAAACCTGCTGTCATGGATACGGCATTCAAGTCATTTGTTGCACGTGCCATCAGGTCACCAGTACGGTTTTTTTCATAAAATGTTGGGGTCATGCGTAAAAAATGCTGCATTAAATTACGACGTAAAATTTTCTCAAGGTTGATAGCTCCTTCAAATAGTCGGAATTGCCACACAAAATTTAATAAATAGCCCCCAATAATAATCCCAATAAAAATCAAGACATACTTTGTTAAAATAGCTGGTGTCATTTCTCCTGCAGTCAATAGATCTATAATAGAACCGAGTAGATAGGGAGGGACAACCTCTAATCCACTGGCAACCATTAGTAGAATAATGGCCACCGTATATTGCTTCCAGTATTTTTTAAAGAACCAGCCTAATTTACTTAACACATCAAACATACATCATAACCTTCTTTCCTCCGTGCTGTTGTGGATGACTACCCACTTTCTAGAAATTCCTTTTTGAAAATCATTCTTCTAACTGTTTTTGTCATATACATACACTCCTTTTTGTTTTCACTACAACCTTTTTTGCACAAAAAAAGACACATACCCTAAAAGAGTAAGTGTCTCTTATAAAAGGCAGGATAATTCCATACCTAGTTCTGCAATAGTAAATAAAGCGTTAGGCACGGACAATGTATGTAACTGTGATTGAATTTGATGCGGATAAAATTAACATTGTCATGCCCTCCTTTAGTTTATTTGTTATAGTGTTCTTGAAGATTATCACACTATAGAAATATTTGTCAACTATCACCCTGTTATTTTTTATCATTTTCAGGAAATAGTTAGCGCTTTAAAGCATTGAAATGCTTCAAGGAATCAAAGGGAGAACATGCTTAAAATTACAGTGTTGTCTATAACCTTACAATAATTCTACAGCACAAACATTAACCTAAAGACTGAAATACACGACTAGTGATTTTGATACCAAGTAGTAGACAATAGAATATTCTTTTTGCGTCTGTTGCACTCCTTCCATATGCTTATCTCATCATCTTTATTTAGTTAATTATTATTTAGTTAATTATTATTTAGTTATTTATTATTTAGTAGTGTCGTGATTTCCGTTTATGGTTTAGCCGTCATCGGGTTTTCCGTCAACGGATTCACATAAAATGGACAAAGAATTGTCCATGCAATTTCATTTTCCATATATAATATTTCGAAATATTATTTCATAAGCATTTATAACTTTCTATACACTATATACATTTTAATAATCGATTTGGGGACATAACTTGAATTGAAATATTTCTAAAATTTTTGTCTCATGATACACTTTCATTATAGTCATTTTCAGTAAGGGGTTTTTATGTTGAGGTCATTCCTAGCCGTGGGAATTGGTGGAATTCTTGGTGCCATCTGTCGATATAGCCTTAGTCTCGCCGTTCCCAATACAGAAATATTTCCATTCACAACACTGTTTATAAATTTACTGGGCTGCTTTTGCTTAGCATGGCTTTTTACTTCTTTTATAAAACGCACACCTATTATACTAGGAGTAGGTACAGGGTTTTGTGGCGCTTTTACTACCTTTTCGACATTTTCCTTAGAGACACTATTACTCCTAGAAAATAGCGAGTGGCTACAGGCTGTACTCTATGTTACAGTGAGTGTTTTAGGTGGATTAGCTTGCACATGGCTGGGAATACGACTTGCTAGGGGGCGTATTGCATGATTTTAGTTGGAATTGGTGGATTTTTTGGCGCTCTTTCTAGATTTTATTTAGGAAAATTACTTGTACATCCCTATCCATGGGCGACTTTGATTATTAATTGTACAGGCTCCTTTGCGCTTGGTTTCTTATTTGCCCTACATCTTAGTGATTGGTTATGGCAATTAATTGGCATAGGTTTTTTAGGAGCCTACACAACTTTTTCTACTTTTGGATTTGAATGTCTACAGCTTATAGAACAACAAAAATGGAGACAAGCCATTAGCTATATTGCCAGTACCTTGCTAATTGGCATACTTAGTGCAGCTATTGGTTATCTAGTCGTATAAAAGAGGGTGAACTATTGACACTGCCGTCAAAAGAGTTACTGGAGGAATTAGAAGTTGAAATAGAGCAAACGCTCTATTCATTGATTGACCTAGAATTAGAGGAAAATTACGCTACCATGAATACACAATTTGCGCAATTACTTGCCAAGGTTCAGACAGCCCAGTTGATTGATTACAAGCTGGATGTTCTCGTTGAACCTCAAGCTTTTGCACCTGAAACTTGTATTCTTTTACAGAGCCTCATAGAAGCAAAGGCGAGACCAAATAAAAGGCATAAACTGTTAACACATCGTATGATTTTGAAGATATGGTTACGAAAAAATCAACGATTCATGAGGGAATTTCTACCCCAAATGTTTTAGGCGCCACTTGGAATTGCAAGGGCGCCTTTTTTAGATTTGAAGTGTTTGCAACACTTCTTTTATTTTCCCTCTCACCGTCAGATCAAATGGGGTTGTCTGCTGTGAAATATCCATATTAATATAAACGGTTTTTCCTGTTGTCATCATAGGCAGTTGGTTGACGGGATACACCTCAAGACTCGTTCCAATGACAAGGACAAGTTCAGCTGTTTTGATTGCCTCCATGGAACGGTGCCAGCTTGCTTGTGGTAGGCTTTCTCCAAATAGCACGACATTTGGACGAAGTTTCCCACCACAATGGGAGCAATTAGCCTTGTTCAAGAAGCTTTCCATGCCTGCAGCCTGCTGGCAACGTTGACAACGAATAGATCGAATGGAGCCATGTAATTCCTCTACGTATTGACTTCCCGCTAATTGATGAAAACCATCCACATTTTGAGTAGCGATTAGAGACACTAGACCTCTTTCTTCCCAATCAGCTAATATATGATGCCCCTCATGGGGAGCCGCCTTTTCTAGGTTTTCAATACGTGTTTTATAAAATTCATGAAATAATGAGTAGTGATCTGTTAATGCTTCCGTTGTTGCGACAGTTCTTGGATCCATTTGTTTCCACCAACCAGATGCTGAACGGAAATCGGGAACTCCACTTTCCGTTGACATGCCCGCTCCTGTTAGAATCACTGTATTATTTGAAGATAGTAACCACTCACGTAAACGTTCTATTGCCATTTTACCCCTCCTTTTTTCGAATTAAAAAACTACCTTCACCTATTTCGACAATCAACCTATTTTTCCTTTGCATGGTTATAGGAATGTTGAAAAGGAAGCTTCCATTTTAATTTATTATTCACAGATAACATGCGAATCACTACTATAAAAATAACAATGACTGACAATTCAAACGGGCTGTCCCACCCCAACCATATACAAAGGGCACATACAAAGGTTAGGACAGCGTGGATTTCTTCTCTTAATGCAAGCGGCGCTCTACCAGCTAATAAATCTCGAACCATGCCTCCGCCAACACCCGTAAACATCGACGCTATAATAATGATACCTAGGTCGTGATGCAAGCTTTTTGCTAACAATCCGCCTTGTATGGCGAAAGAGGCTAGGCCAATTGAATCAAAGAAATAGCCCCAGCGGTTCCAATGATGAATCCAGTTCCTTTTGACAAATAAAATGGTCGTCAGCGTGACTAAAACGACTAATAAGGATTGCCGTTCCCATATATCTGACACAGGGATATCCAGTACAACATTGCGGATAATGGAACCACCATAAGACGTTGTAAGACCAAGCACAAATATGCCAATAAAAGAATAGTTGGCCTGTAACGCAACAAATGCTCCACTAATGGCGTAGGCAATCATGCCAATAATATGTAGTACTGACCATGTCACATCATCCATCTCCTTTTTACTATACAAAAAAGCCCACCATAAAATAGTTGCGCATTGAGTACGCAAGCTATTTTATGGTGGGCTAATATCCTAGCAGTAGCACCTACTAATTTATCCATCTCACCATGTATCATAAAACATATAGTAGCTGAGCCATACTAAATGACACAACGACCATAAAATTTCCTAGTTAGAATTGTAATTGATTTTTTCATTAAACTCAATATGAATTTTCGATTATAGCGTTTCATACATGACTTGGCCCATTAAAGAGACGTCATAATCTCCTAATGCAGCTACTTCAGATTGGAAATCAGAAGTATTTAAAATCTCCTTCACCATATCGATGAGCGGTTGATTTTCTGGTGTTTTTAATAACACAATATCGTAACGTTCAGTGACCATTGGTATAAAATCGACCTGAATAAGCTTGGCGATTTTTTCAATGCCAATCCCAACATCTGCACGTCCATTGGCGACTGCAGAGGCGACATCGAGGTGGCTCATTTCTTCATGGGCATAGCCTGCAATCGTGGATGATGCAATACCATGAATGCGCAATTGCTCATCTAACAGAGTACGAGCACCTGAGCCTTTTTCACGGTTGATAAATGTGAATGTCTTTGTTTGAAAATCTTCAAATGTGTGAATTTCCAACGGATTCCCCTTTTGAACATAGAAACCTGCTTTACGTGATACAACATTGATGAGCACAAAGGCATGGCTGACAAAGATTTTTTTTACATAAGGAGTATTATAATCTCCTGTATCCCCATCAAACATATGTAAACTCGCAATATCACAGTCTCCGTGATACAACGCCATTACACCATTAAAACTACCTTCATGTGAGCGTAATACTTTCATAGATCGTCGTTTCTCGATATATTTTGCTAAAATATCTAATACTAAATCTTGCCCACTCACTATAATTTTCGCATGATTTTTAGTCGGAGTGACAATGGAAGCCTGTGCCACAGCTGGCGTACTACCTGTTTTCCGTTTTTGTATATAGGTTTGCAAGTCAGCACGATCTACCCGCATTTGCCGTCCTACGCGGAAAACTGGCAAATCACCCTTTTTCACTAAATCATAAATTGTTAATTTTGAAACCTTTAATAATTGTGCAACCTCTTCAATCGTATAGGATTGTTCTTGTGACATGTAAAAGTTCTCCTCCTATAAGCCTCTATTTACATGGTAACGTATTTATAGCTTTATGAACATCTTGACATTTTCTACCCTTACTAACTTTCTTTTTTATTTATATCTGATTATAATTAGTTATGTTTTGTTATAACGAGTTATAAAAGGAGTATACTCATAGTGAAAAAATTTTATCGTTTATTTGCGACACTGTTCGTACTAGTTGGACTATTAGCAGCCTGTGGTAACCAAGAAAAAGAGGCGGCAACAAACGAACCTGTTGAACTCACGATTTCTGCGGCGGCTAGTCTACAGGATGCCTTAGAGGAATTGAAAACAACTTATGAAAAACAACACGATACAATCAAAATCCTCTATAACTTTGGTGGTTCAGGTGCTTTACAGCAACAAATTTTACAAGGGGCTCCTGCAGACCTTTTCTTTTCAGCAGCGGAGGATAAATTTGATGTGCTTGTAGAGAAAGAAATGATCGATCAAAAGCTAGGAACGGATCTTTTAGCCAATGACTTAGTATTAATCGTGCCTAAAAACAATGAAAAGCAAATTCAATCCTTTGAAGATTTACAACAAGCAGGAAAAATTGCACTCGGTACGCCCGAAACGGTTCCTGCTGGACAGTATGGTGTGGACACATTAAAAAATATGCAACTTTGGGATTCACTCGAATCAAAAGTAGTATATACAAAAGATGTACGTCAAGTACTTACTTATACAGAAACAGAAAATGTGGATGCTGGGATGGTCTATAAAACAGATGCCCTTGTCTCTGATAAGGTCAATGTCGTGGCAACTGCCGATGATGCTATGCACGCACCGATTATTTATCCTGTAGGTGTTCTAAAAGCTAGTAAGCATGGGCAAGAGGCGGAGGATTTTTATCACTTCTTACAAAGTGATGAAGCGATGGATGTCTTTGAAGAGTATGGATTTAAAGGGGCTCAATAAAAGATGAGTACCGATTTTTGGTCTCCACTTAGGCTTTCGATCGAAATTGCTTTTGTTGCAGGGATCATCGCTATTATAGCAGGTATTTTAATGGGTAAATGGATGGCAACCCATGATTTCAAAGGCAAACTAGTGCTAGAAACGGTATTGCTACTACCATTAGTTTTACCTCCTACCGTAGTCGGTTTCCTGCTTATCGTCATTTTCGGGAAAAATAGTATGCTAGGAAATTTCATTATCTGGCTATTCGATCAACCTATCATGTTCACATGGTGGGCGGCCGTCATCGCTTCTACAATCGTTGCCTTTCCATTAATGTATCAATCAGCTAAAACTGGCTTTGCCTCTGTCGATCGAGATATTGAAAATGCAGCACGTGTGGATGGGGCGAATGAATGGCAGGTCTTTCTTTATGTGTCCATTCCCCTTGCATTAAAGGCACTTGTTTCTGGTGGGATTCTAAGCTTCACACGAGCTTTGGGTGAGTTTGGAGCGACACTTATGTTTGCGGGAAATATTCCAGGGAAAACACAAACAACACCGCTAGCAATATATATGGCCATCGATTCTGGAAACATGCCCCTTGCCTGGACATGGGTTCTGTGTATGATCGCCATTTCCTTCCTTTTACTTCTTACTATCCATATCCTGAAAGTATAAAAGAGGTAGTTGGCTCAAGCCAACTACCTCTTTTTGCTCATCCCCCACTGATCGGTGGAATAAAGGCGATTGTGTCGCCAGATTTGACAATCGTCGTATCCGTTGCAAATTCCTCATTAACCGCTGTCATGATCTGTTGTAATGTTAGCTGAGGATAGCGCTTTTCCATCCACTCTTTTAACTGTGCAACTGTCACATCTGACAGCTCTACTGATAGCTTTGATTCACCTAGTGCTTCCTGTAGGTGGGCAAATAATAAAATGTTAATCACAGGTCTTCCTCCTCCTGAATGGCTGGTTTCCCTTGCGGATAGGGAACATTTTCCAATTGATCACCAATCCACTCTGTCCCGTCCTCCCAATGTTCTTTTTTCCATATGGGTACGATTTGTTTTATGCGATCAATTGCATATTCATTCGCCATGTAAGCTATTTTACGATGCGGTGATGACACAGCAATCACTACGGCAATATCGGAAATAGCTAAATGCCCGACACGATGGGTGATGGCCACTTTTGCTTCTGGCCACTCTTCTTGTATTTCCTTTGCAATCTGTTCAAACATTTTAATCGCCATTGCTGGATAGGCTTGATATTCCAAATGCATCGTTTTTTTACCATTCGTCATTTCACGCACTGTGCCGATGAATAATGTGATGGCTCCAGCATTTCGACTAAGGACTTTTTGCCTTACTTCCTCTACATCTATCGGTTGATCGATAATTTCAAATAACGCTGTCGTCATCGTTTTCCCCTCATTTCTGTCAACAAAAATTCCATATATTGTGTTTCTTCATGAATCGAAAAAGCTGGGATTGTTAGGGATAGATCAAGTGGACAGCTTGGCCAATAAATTACACAGAGGATATTGGTTACTTGCTGTAGCAGTACTTGGTCCTGAGCAGTGCGCAGCAGCACAACCTTCGGATAATGTTCATTTTTATACCCTTCAATTAGCATGATATCCAGGGGAAAAGAATCATAAATCGCTAGTATATCAGCCAATTGCCAGCTATTTTGGTGGATACTCATACGTAAAGTACCCGCCCCCTCCACTGCTGTGACAACCGCGCCTGCTTGCTCATGCCGACTACTATCCTTTGAAGTTTCCATCATCGGTACACCACCATGTCCATGATGCTTAATGGCTCCAACCCTTAGCCCTTCCATTGTAGCCCGCTTGATCAATTGCGCCATCAATGTTGTTTTCCCACTATTTTGATAGCCAACTATCTGTAAGATTTTTCGATATTGTCCCAAGGCCACTCACTTCCTTGCAAATCTTCTAGCAAAAGGACATCCACTTGCATACCCTTTTCATAGCCTCTGGAGCCTCCTGGTAAAACAATGAACGCATTGGCTGTCGCTAAAGATGAAACTGCACTCGATTTATCGAACCCAGATGGGACAGTTACGAGCTGCCCTTTTTCATAATCGATACGAGCTCGTACAAAGCGTGTAAAGGGATTGGGCTTTGTAAAATCAGCCCCTAAAATAGCTTGCTCTCTACGTAAATGTGGTTGAGTATGCCCATATGCAGAACGTATAATCGGACGTACAAATAGCTCAAAGCCAACATAGCAGGCTGAAGGATTACCAGAAAGGCCAAATAATAATTTGTCGTTGCGAGCAGCAACTGTTGTCACACTACCTGGACGCATCGCTATTTTATTAAACAATACCTTTGCATTAATCGCCTCGTAAATAGCTGGTAAATAATCATAATCACCTACGGAAACGCCACCCGTTGTAATTAAAATATCAACTTCCTGTAGGGCCTTTTCAACACGATCAATACATAACGCAAGATCATCACTAAACTTGCCAAAATATTTCACTTCTGCGCCAGCACGCTCAATTTGCGCCATAATCATATAGGCATTACTATTGCGAATCTTACCTGGCTGTAAAGATTCCCCTGGCTCTAATAATTCGCTACCAGTGGCAAGCACACCAATAACTGTTTTACGATAAACAGGTACTTGCTCATAGCCAAAAGTAGCAAGCAGTGCCATCACTCCTGGATTAATCGTTTGTCCCTGTTCAATGAGGACAGCGCCTTGCTGTACATCTTCCCCTTTATAGGAAATGTTAGTACCTGCTTCAAAAGGTCGTTTAATCGACATATACTTTTGATGATTTTCTTCAAATGTATGGGTTAATTCTAGCATGACCACTGCATCACATCCTTGTGGTATCGGGGCCCCCGTCATAATGCGGACAGCTTGATGATCGCCAACTTCGTCATCATAGACATAGCCAGCGCCAATTTCCCCAACGACTTGAAAGCGGACTGGATGCTGTGAAGATGCCTCTTGACTATCGATGGAACGAATGGCATAGCCATCATACGGTGAACGATCAAAAGCTGGTACATCATGATCGGCTCTAATAGCTTGTGCTATAAAACGTCCATGCGCTTGCGTTAATGGCACATGCTCCTTTTTTGCTTGAAAGGCATAGTCCATTACACGATGAACGGCTTCTGCCACAGGAATTGGTTGTCTTTTTTCTACCATTTGGTACACTCCCTTAACCTAATAAACGATAATAAATGCTTTTGGCTTTCTGTATATCTTGTATACCATGTATCACGACTCGCCCATCTTGGAAAATAACAATTCGGTAATCGTCCGCTTGGCAAGCTAGCAAATACGGATTAATCTGAACTTCTCCGTGGGAACGGAGCTGATTTGCCAGCTGGTCGAGCGAATAGTAGATAGGCTTTGGTGGTCGAATTTGTACCGCGTCTCGGCCACAAAGGATCTGTAATTTCGTTTGATTTTCATAGGATAGGTAAGGATAGGTTGGCTTGTCGCCACAAGATGGACAATCACCCTGCCTTATTTTCTCCACATTGATTTCATAGTGTTGATTTTGCCAAACATCAAACGTTAAGTAGCTTTTTCGTAAGGCTTTGTCATCCCCAACAAGCAGCTTGAAAACCTCTGCCACTTGATAAGCAGCTACGATTTGTACCGTTGGGCTAATAATTCCTACCGTATCACAAGTCATCCCAGTATGAGGCATCACGTTTAATAAGCAATGCAAACAAGGTGTTTTGCCTGGCACAATTGTATAAGTCGCCCCATAACTACCAACACAAGAGCCATATACCCAAGGAATACGATATTTTTGCGCAAGGTCATTCATGACAAAGCGAACATCAAAATTATCGGTCGCATCGACCATCACATCAATATCTTCTAGTAATGGTAGCAAGGTCTCTGTGCAAGCATCCATAATACCGACATGAATTTCTACCTCTGTGTTTATTTGTTGGAGACGCTTTTTAGCTGCGATAACTTTGGGCATTTTTTCTTGTGCATCTAGCTCTGTATATAATTGCTGTCTTTGTAAATTACTCCACTCTACATAATCACGATCAATGAGGGTCAGCCTGCCAATACCCGCTCGCACAAGCGCTTCTGCACTAGCACTCCCCAATGCCCCCGCACCTATGATAAGGACATGTTTTTGCTGGAGGGATTGTTGCCCTGTTTGTCCGATCGGATGAAATAATTGTTGTCTAGAATATCTATTTTGCATACGTATGAGGCCTTTCTTTCTATGAATTTTCGTTTGACCTTTTCATTTATAGCATTATAATAAAAGCAATGTTTTTTAGCAAAAACGCATTTGAAGGAGGTCTTACTGTGCATCCCACACATCAGCAGCAACCAATTCAAGTTGCCGTTTTAACGGTCAGTGATACACGCACAAAGGCAGATGATCATGCTGGTCAGCGTATTCAGTCCTTACTACAGGAAGCTGCATTTGAAGTTGTAGACTACCAACTAACAAAGGATGAACCGCTCGATATCGCTCGTTATGTTAAAAAATGGTGCAGCGATCCAACAATAAATACCATTATCGTTACTGGTGGAACAGGATTTACACCAAGAGACCAAACCTATGACACCATTCTGCCTCTGCTTGAAAAAGAAATGATGGGGTTTGGTGAATTATTTCGAATGCTCAGCTATGAAGAAATTGGCCCAAAGGCGATGTTTAGTCGTGCCACCGCTGGAAGTCTCCAGCAAACAGCCATTTATGTTTTACCAGGCTCCACAAATGCGGTGACTTTGGCTATGACGAAGCTCATAGTACCTACTGTCCAACATTTTGTAGGTGAGTTAAAGCGCTTATGAAAATTGCAGGTATAGTGTTAGCTGGCGGTCAATCCTCTCGCTATGGACAGCCAAAAATGTTTGAGATGTTTGCTGGACAGCCATTATATAAACATAGTCTCATAGCCCTGCAAAAAAATCAGCTAGATCCTCTTATTATCGCTACGAATGCGCACTTACAACATCAGTTTGGAAAGGAAAATGTTCAATGGGTCATTGAAAAGCAGCCACATCAAGGCCCTCTTTTTGCTTTGCATCATATCATGACAGCCTATCCTGATGTGGAATGGTTTTTTGTCGTAGCGAGCGATATGCCTTATATGAATGCAAAATTTATCCAAAAAATGTCAGGCCTGATTCATGACACGTACGATGCCATTGTTCCGACGCAAGCACTACGCGATCAGCCATTAGCTGCATTATATCGACGTACGGCTTTACCAAAGGCGACACAATTAACGGCACAAAATAAACGAAGTATGAAAGTGCTTTTAGAGCAACTTCGTGTTTGTTATGTCCCTTTTGATGACGATTGCTCAACATTCATCAATATCAACGCACAACAAGACTGGTCACAAACAAGTAAAAAGGAGTTTAATAATGAATAATTTTACACACTGGAACGAAGAAGGTCGTCCTAAAATGGTCGACATCTCCGCAAAAGAAATTACCACACGTACAGCCATTGCGCGCAGTACGATTCTTTTATCCGATGCGGTCTATGAAGCCATCCAACAAGGAGGCATTAAAAAAGGTGATCCGACGCAAGTTGCGCAAATTGCAGGGATTATGGGAGCTAAAAAAACAGCTGATATCATTCCTATGTGCCATCCCATTATGCTACAGGGCACGGATTTCCAGTTTGATTATGAAAAAGCAGAGAATGGCTATGAGCTCCATATTCAAGCCACTGTTAAATGTAGTGGAAAAACGGGTGTTGAAATGGAAGCTCTCACTGCTGTGTCTGTCGCTGCACTAACTTTTTATGATATGTGCAAAGCCGTTGATAAGACGATGGTCATCAAAGAAACTTACCTTGTTGAAAAAACGGGTGGAAAAAGTGGCACTTTTGTGCATAAATAAACAGAAAAAATTCGGCATTATTGTGCCGATTTTTTTCTGTTTTTTTACACGCTACCCCCCAATATGAGACATTTCAATTTTTGACGTTTTCCTTTTTGCCATCGTTTGTTCATTGCGTTCATCTGAATAACGATCATTTCTTGTTTCCCAAACGTTCGAAATGCACTTGATGATGGCAGCATCATCTTGCCCTGAACGTAACAATTCTCTTAAATCCGTGCCTTCTGTTGCAAATAAACAAGTGTATAATGACCCTTCTGCAGAGAGACGAGCACGTGAGCAATTGGAGCAGAATGAATCCGTTACAGATGAAATGACACCAAGCTCACCTTGATCATCTTGATACTGATAACGCGTTGCCACTTCTCCTTTATAATTGGGAGCTATTGGTTGTAAAGGCGTAAATTGATGGATTTGCTCAATGATCTCTTTTTTGGACACCACATCATCCAAGCGCCAGCCGTTCGAATTCCCTACATCCATATATTCAATAAAGCGTAGAATATGTTGTTTTTCTTTAAAAAACTGCGCCATAGTAACAATATCTTGTTCGTTTTTCCCTTTTTGAACAACCATATTAATCTTTACTTGTAAGCCCGCTTCTGCAGCCTTTTCAATTCCCTCTAACACTGGCAATACCTTGCCTCTATGACCATTCATCTCGAAAAAACGCTCATCATCAAGTGAATCTAAACTAACAGAAACTCGGGCTAAGCCTGCCTGTGCCAATGGCTGTGCGTATTTTTTTAATAACGAGCCATTGGTTGTTAAAGCAATATCTTCTACACCCTTTATGCGGTGAATACGGGCAATTAATTCGGGCAAATCACGACGTAGCAAGGGTTCCCCACCTGTAATCCGTATTTTTTTCACGCCCAATGAAACAAAGATTTTTACTAATCGTTCAATTTCATCAAAACTTAATATTTTATCAGACGGTAAAAATGCGTAATCTGGACCAAATACTTCTGCTGGCATACAATAGCGACAGCGAAAATTACAACGATCTGTCACGGATATTCTTAGATCTCTTAACGGTCTGTGTAATTGGTCTTGTAGATTCGTCATTTAATCTCCTTCTTTCAATTCATTAGCTGGTAATAGGATGCGTTGTGGATGTGTATAAATATTCAATGTCTGTTGACGAATAAAGCCAACCGTCGTAATACCAAGCTGCTCTGCTAATTGCAATGCTAATTCGGTTGGTGCTGATTTAGATAACACAATGGCACAGCCTATTTTGGAAACCTTTAGTAAAATCTCTGATGATATTCGTCCGCTAAAGACGATAATTTTATCTTCCATACGGATGTTGTTGCGTAGGCAATAGCCGTAAATTTTATCCAAAGCATTATGACGTCCAATATCCATGCGACTTAGGACGATGCCATTTACATCACAGAGTGCAGCATTATGCACGCCACCCGTTTTCTTAAAAATGTCGGCACTATCCTGCATCGCATGCATTAGACGGAAGCAATCCTCGGTCGTTATTTGCACATGGACTTGATCCATTTTTTTCGCTACTAATGCATCGTTCGTAAACACAAACCCTTGTCGACTCATCCCACAGCAAGACGTAATATAGCGCTTGTTTTGCGTCTGTTGGTAATAAGGATTAATATGCTTTGTTTTAATATGCACAAAGCCTTCTTTCTCTTGGTGCCAAATTTCCTCAATATCCTCAAAACTACGAATCACTCGTTCAGAAGCTAAGTAGCCAATAACCATATCTTCTACATACTCCGGTGTACATACCATCGTGACAAATTCTTGCTGATTAATTTTTACGGTCACAGCGTATTCTGAAACAATTAAATCATCCATTTCTGTCACTCGTTGTCCTTCAACACGCACAATTTTTCTTGTCATTGCTTGATCCATAAGGCATCCCCTTTATTCACTGATATGCTTTTCAAAAACAAAGACGGAAATCGCAAAATCCTCTTCAATTTTAATATCTGAAAATAAGTGAAGTAATTTGCTGCCCATCAGTTCTTCCATACCCTCTGGTGGCGATTGTCTATATAAATCTTGAATCATACTTGTCCTTGCAGCATGGACCATTTTCAGCCCTTCTGGTGTACTGGCAATAAATTTTTCTGTCGGAGTGATATTTCCGTATAGGGTAGATACAGCCATATTCTCTACAAAAACGGTATGAATACGCTCCGGACCTTTACCAAATACTTCCTTCCTTAACTTTCGAATCATGTCATTAAATTCGTGGATTTTTTTAGACATAGCAACGATTCTCCCATCATAATTAAACTTTTTTAGGCAAATGGTTATGTAGGCCACCCTTACAGTTTGTTAATGATATAGCAACTTTTAAAAAAATAAAAGAGAAAATACTTTTTGATAACAATTCTCATTTAATAAATTTTATGATAAATATTGTTCATTTTGAAGGAAAGGGCTATAATATGCATATCACAAATGGAATTAATTTATTTTGATCCCTATGTTACGATGTTGCATAGTGTTTTTAATAGTTGAATTCTATTGTTATTAAAAAATAAAAGTAGATTGAGTTTTTAGCAAGACCTGCTAAGAATTTTATCCACCATGAATTATTAGCATGTCTAGGACATGTGATTTCATGGTGGATTTTTTTTATTTTTTCAAACCGAGACATGGATAACATGTTATGATCTAGCAATTTACCTATTTTGAGGTAGCTTCAAGAACCATTGGGAATTACAATGATAACAAGACAATCTTTTTCAACAATCACCAACTCGATTTGTTATTCCCTTTTGTCTTAAGCTGTAACATGTTATCCGATTCGTCTCAAAGTGCAAAAGGAGGAAGTTACCTTGACTCAAATTAATATTAATGGCGTACCGTATGAAGTAAAAGAAGGAGCTACAATCCTTGATACCATTAATCAACATGACATTCCGCATCCACAGATTTGTCATGTGCCCGCTGTTGACCCAATTGAAACATGTGATACATGTATCGTGGAAGTGAATGGCCAATTAGTTCGTTCCTGCTCTACAAAGGCAGTAGACGGCATGAATGTACTCCTAACTTCTGACAAAGCAAAAGCGGCACAAACAGAAGCGATGGACCGTCTACTTGAAAATCATTTACTGTATTGCACAGTTTGTGATAACAACAATGGTAATTGTGCATTACACAACACCGCTGAAATGATGGAAATCGAGCATCAAAAATATCCCTACCAACCAAAAGTTGAACCTCATGAAGTGGATATGTCCCATCCGTTTTATCGATATGATCCTAACCAATGTATCGCTTGTGGTCAGTGCGTAGAGGTTTGTCAAAATCTACAAGTAAATGAAACATTATCCCTCGATTGGGAAGCAGAGAGACCACGTGTCATTTGGGATACAGGCGTAGCTATCAATGATTCTTCCTGTGTAAGTTGTGGTCAATGCGTAACCGTATGTCCATGTAATGCCTTAATGGAAAAATCCATGCTTGGAGAGGCAGGATTTATGACTGGCCTCAAACAGGATATGTTAGATCCGATGATCAGTTTGATTAAGGAAGTTGAACCAGGTTATAGCGGTATTTTTGCCGTTTCTGAAGTGGAAGCTGCTATGCGTAGTAAGCGCACCAAAAAAACAAAAACAGTTTGTACTTTCTGTGGTGTAGGCTGCTCGTTCGAAGTTTGGACAAAGGGTCGTAAAATTTTAAAAGTACAGCCTTCCGATGGTCCAGTAAATGCGATTTCTACATGTGTCAAAGGGAAATTCGGCTGGGATTTTATCAATTCTGAGGAACGTATTACAAAACCACTCATTCGTAAAAATAATGAGTTTGTGGAATCATCGTGGGATGAAGCCCTGGATTTAATTGCAACAAAACTAGGTGGCACTCAACAACAATATGGTCCAGGTTCTGTTGGCTTTATCTCCTCTTCTAAAATTACAAATGAAGAGAATTACTTAATTCAAAAAATGGCCCGCCAATTATTTGGAACAAACGATGTCGATAATTGTTCTCGTTATTGCCAATCTCCTGCAACTGATGGTTTATTACGTACAGTTGGCATGGGAGGAGATGCTGGTACGATCAAAGATATTGCTAAGGCTGGACTTGTCATTATTGTTGGGGCTAATCCAGCTGAGGGACATCCTGTTTTAGCAACACGTGTGAAACGTGCACATAAATTACATGGTCAGAAATTAATTGTTGCTGATATTCGTAAGCATGAAATGGCAGAGCGTTCCGACATCTTTATGCGTCCAAAGCAAGGTACTGACCAAGTTTGGTTAATGGCTGTTACCAAATATATCATTGATCAAGGTTGGCATGATGAAGCCTTTATTCAAGAAAACGTCCTTCATTATGAAGATTTTAAACAAGTACTTGCAACCTATACACTTGATTATGCGCAAGAAATGACTGGTATAAGTAAAGAAACATTGATCGAAGTGGCTGAAATGATTCGTGATGCAGATGGGACATGTGTTCTTTGGGGCATGGGTGTAACACAAAATACTGGTGGCTCCTATACATCCGCGGCGATTTCAAATTTACTTTTAGCAACTGGGAACTATCGTCGTCCAGGTGCTGGTGCCTACCCACTTCGCGGCCATAACAATGTGCAAGGTGCCTGCGATATGGGGACACTTCCAAATCTACTGCCAGGCTATCAAAGAGTCACTGATGACGAGGCACGTGCAAAATTCGAAAAAGCCTATGGTGTCCCTATTCAACCACAGCCTGGTCGAAATAATATGCAAATGTTAGATGCGATTATGGAAGGGAAAATGAAAGCAATGTATTTAGTGGGTGAAGATATGGCACTCGTTGACTGTAATGCTAACCATGTAGATGAGGTGCTTTCACAGCTTGACTTTTTCGTTGTCCAAGATTGTTTCCTATCACGCACAGCACAATATGCAGATGTGATTTTACCTGCTGCGCCTTCGCTTGAAAAGGAAGGTACATTCACGAATACAGAACGCCGCGTTCAACGCCTGTATCAAGTATTACCAACACTTGGTGAGTCGAAAGCAGATTGGGAAATCTTGCAAGCGGTTGCTCGTCGTTTAGGAGCAGATTGGCATTATGATCACCCAAGTGACATTTTTGATGAAATGGCGAGCCTGTCTCCCCTCTTCTCACAAGCCAACTATGATGTTCTTGAAGGCTGGGGAAGCTTCTGTTGGGGTAGCCATGATGGTAAGGATACGCCTTTATTATATGAAGATGGCTTTAACTTCCCTGACAAAAAAGCTCGTTTTGCTTTAAATGATTGGGTGCAACCTGTTGAGTTTGAAGCACAATACGATTGTCATATTAATAATGGCCGTATGCTTGAACACTTCCATGAAGGAAATCTAACAAATAAATCGAAAGGTATTCAATCGAAAGTACCTGAAATTTTCGTTGAAGTATCACCAGAATTGGCGAAAGAACGAGGCATTGCAGATGGAGCCCTACTTCGTTTAGTGTCTCCATATGGTGCCTTGAAGCTAAATGCTCTTGTTACAGATCGCGTACAAGGAAACGAATTATTCTTACCAATGAACTCTGTTAGCAAAGATTCAGCCATCAACTTCCTAACTGGCCCTGCAGCAGATGTGAATACGTCAACACCAGCTTATAAACAAACAAAAGTACGAGTAGAAGTGCTAAAAGCAAAAGGTAAATCACCACTTCCTCGCACAAACCCACGCTATAAAAAGCGTCATCCTCAAAATGGTGTTGAGGTACAACGAAAATGGAATCGTCCTGGCTACGTTCACTTAACAACCATAAACGAAAGAGAGTGAGAGCATGGCTGTACCCATTACAGGTATTAAAAAACAACAATTAACGGAAGAACAACTAAAGGAACAAAAATTAGACAATCTAAAAGAACTGCTTTCTGAAAATGAAGAAACCGTCAATCAAGTGTTTAGTATTATGGCTGAATTAAATGATATCGGTGCATTAGAAGCAGCAATGAAGCTACTTGAAGCCAAAGAGGAAGTGGCCCATATTGCACTTGGACAATTAACACGTAAGCCTGTAACCAATATCATTAACAATTTAATGGGTGTTGCGGGAGCATTGACGGAGCTCAATCCTGAAACAACGACTAAGCTGATTGAAGGCTTAAATACAGGAGTAGATGAAGCAAGTAAAGCACTTGAATCGAATGAAAAGGTCAGTGCCTTTAAGCTCATGAAAATGATAAACGATCCAGATGTCAATCGTGCGCTCAATTTTGGGGTTCATTTCTTAAAGGGACTCGGCAAAGGCTTAAAAGAATAAGGTGGTTCCTAAATGTTAACAAAAGAAAATGTTGTAAACGCATTGAAACAGGTAAATGATCCTGAGCTACATCAGAGTATTGTAGATTTGAATATGGTGCGAAACATTCAAATACATGACAACCATATAGCGCTGGATATTATTTTGACCATACCAGGATGTCCGTTAAAGGCGAAAATACAGCAAGATGTGGAGGAGGCCTTACAAGCGCTTGGTGCCTCCACTGTTACCATTAGCTTTGGCTCTATGACAGATCAGGAGCGACGCACTTTAACCGCCTCTCTACAGGCAAAAAATGTGACTGAACAAGGAATGCCAAACATGCTACTGCCTAATTCTGGTGTTCAATTCATTGCCATTACAAGTGGTAAAGGCGGTGTTGGAAAGTCTACTGTAACAATCAATTTAGCGGTTGCACTTGCTCGTCTTGGCAAACGTGTAGGTATTTTAGATGCTGATATCTATGGTTTCAGTATCCCTGCCATGATGAAGATTGATCAAAAGCCTACCATGCTTGATCAAACGGCGATTCCAGTAGAATCTCACGGCGTAAAAATAATGTCGATGGGCTTTTTTACAAATGACAACCAGCCTGTTATGTGGCGTGGTCCTATGCTCAATAAGTGGATTCGCAATTTCCTTGTCAACACGCTATGGGGAGATTTAGATTACCTCCTCATCGATTTACCACCTGGTACAGGTGATGTTGCGATTGATATGGCTGCGTTGATTCCACAAGCTCAAGAAATCATCGTGACAACACCGCATCTTGCCGCTTCTCATGTTGCTTCTCGTGCAGGCTTGATGGCGCAACATACGAAACACACGATTCTTGGTGTTGTTGAAAACATGGCCTATTTTGAAGGTGCTGACGGTCAAAAAAACTATCTATTTGGACAAGGCGGAGCCGAACAATTAGCAGATTTATTACAGACAGATGTAATCGCTCAAATTCCTTTTGCTCAACCTGAGGAAAATACAGGTTCCTCGGTCTATGATGAAGAGTCGATAATCGGTGAGGTGTTTACTCATTTAGCAGAAGATCTACTCTATAAATAACCCTTGATTTGTTTTTTTACCATGCACTAATCTAAAAACTGATACAAATGAAAACACCTTTCGTTGAAATAAGGGGATAAGCATCCCGAACAATCAACGTGAAGGTGTTTTTTATGTGACCAAGAGTATGTTATTATATAGAAGAAAAAAATAAGATAAGCAAAAGTCCCCGCCAAACATTGCGTCTACATTTTTTTATCTTAGGCACACTTCTTCAGTCACATCATCTGTCAGAAAAAGTTACCTTGCATATAAATTAAGACTCTATAATTTGTATTATCAACAAGAAGTAAAAAAGGAATGACCATGAGCATGTCCCCTAAAGGCACAGTCAATCATCCCCCAATCGAGATGTTTTTGACCTAACTCTCGCTTAGATCCGCAACGTTCTATCATTCACTAAAACGAATACCATGATACGCTTTAATTTTCAAGTAATTTATCTATTACTAGCTTTGTTAAATTAGGCATTATTTCCATAGTATATTTCAATTCTGTTCTTTCATATCTATTATGTGCATCATATCCATATGGTCCAATATTGATTGCAGGGATATTTAGTTCTCTAATGGCATCATAATTTACATAATGTTTAGTTCTCCAGCTAGGGTTATTGTTAACAACTGAATTCACACTATCTTCATCGACATTTATAGCCACGCAACTCATATCACAAATATGAGGGAAATAATTTTTCTGTACAATAGGCTTATCATAATGTGGTTGAACTTTTTCAACTGCATAATCTAAGGCGGTTAGTAAATTTTTTTCTTTTTCATTTTTACCAGTTACTTCTACACATGGTGAGTACAATGAAGAATAAAAAATAATGATTGCAGGACTCTTATCCTTGGTCCACTTCCAAACTTCTTCTACCACTCTTGCAGAAAACATGCGTACATCTAACTCTTTATTTTTTAATAATTCGTGTTTAAAATTTTTTATATGCTCTTTATAATTGTCCCCATATTCAACAATAATTGATTGTTCTAATTCTTCATAGAACAATACCCTCGTCTTCCATGGCAATTTTGTATATTCCTGCCCACTAATTTCGCAATATCTCTTATAATGATGATTTAAATTAGTTATTACATTATTAAATGCAATTTCAGCATGGACTTTTAACTTTTCTAACACATCTTTAGGTGACCATGATTGCACAAAGAAATTATAATATACATATGAAGCAAGAGCTGTCTGAACTGTATAAGTCTCTTTAAAATCAGTTTGCTTCAAACTTACAGGTGGCATTGGTGTTTCTCCTAACGATTTATCACATAGCTCTGGGTTATATGCAATTTGTCTAGTTAACTCCGCAGCAATATAGTTAGGGTCGATTCCTTCAAAACTAGAACCTACATGGCTTTCCACCCCAGTTATATAAAAAGAAGGGAGTAGCTTACCAACGCTTCCTTTATATATATATCTACTTTCATCCCCCTCATACTTAGGAGCAACAAAATCGGAGTTAATTAATGCCGCGTAATCAAACCCATGCTCTACTTTTAACATTTTTAAATCATTTAAACCAGACAATACGCCATGAGAACTATCCTCTTCATCGCATTCAGCAAAAAATACGATATTTCCATTCAGTTCCTCTGGGTGATCTGAATAATATTTTAATAGATAATAATGGCTTGCAACACCGCTCTTCATATCAAGTGTTCCTCTTCCAAATAACCATTCATTTGATTCTAAATGCTCTCGAACCAACGGCGGAACTTCTTCACCCTTTAACGCTTCATGCAGTTCATTAGGAAAACAAGCTTTCTCTTTCAAACTATTATAATCATCGATACCCACCGTATCTGTATGTCCCATTAGCACAACCGTTTTATTACTATCTCCTTTAGTCCCTTTTACAAATGCAAACACATTGTACCTTTCAACCTCATCATTAATTGTTCGTGAAGTAAACACATTATTAGGATTTTTCAGGAAATAAGGTAAATTAGAAATTGTTTTAGCCAGTGACTTTGAAATGTTAATTTCCCCTTCGGTATTAACAATGCTTTCAATATTTACAAGTTCGTTCGTAACCTTTAATACTTCTTCATACGTTTTTAACATCTCTCATCATCCCCTATTTAAAGATAATAATTATAAAACTTGTTGCAAAAACTTAATCGTTCTTTCTTGTTTTGGCGCTTTAAAAATTTCTACTGGCGAGCCCTCTTCAATAATTTTGCCATCTGCTAACATAATTACCCTATCCGCAACTTCCTTAGCAAAGCCCATTTCATGGGTTACGACGACCATCGTCATTCCGTCTTTAGCAAGGTTTTTCATAGTCTCTAAGACTTCTCCTACCAACTCAGGATCCAATGCTGATGTTGGTTCATCAAATAACATAACACTTGGATTCATTGCCAGTGCTCTAGCAATAGCAACTCGTTGTTTTTGACCACCAGATAGTTGTTCAGGATAGTAATTAGCTTTATCAGCAAGACCTACTCGTGTTAACAAATTCATAGCAAATTTAATCGCTTCCTCTTTACTTTGCCTTTTCACCTGAATTGGTGCTTCTATTACATTTTGTAAAACACTTAAATGGGGAAATAAATTGAAATGTTGAAATACCATCCCCATATTTTCTCTTACATGATTTAAATTAGTTCTTTTTACATCAATAATCTCATCATTAATGCTTATCGTACCTGAATCTAATATCTCCAAAAAATTCATACATCGTAATAAAGTGCTCTTCCCTGATCCACTAGCCCCTATTAGAACAACCACTTCTGATTTATTAATTTCAAGATTGATACCTTTTAAAACCTCCAAGTCACCAAATGATTTAGAAAGCGATTTCAACTTTATCACGTTTTTTCCTCCTTCCAACATCCAGTCGACTTTCAAGTTTATTAAATAACAACGTGAATAATAAGACTAAAATTAAATAGTATATTCCCACAACAAAGTATGTTTCAAGAGGCATATAGTTGTATGCTTGGGTTGAAAGTGCATGGTTAAATAATTCTGACACTGCGATATAAGCTACTAAAGACGAATCTTTTAACCCTATGATAAATTGATTAGCTAATGCTGGAATAGCTCTTTTAAAACTCTGAGGTAAAATAATTCTTCTCATTGTTTTAAAATATGTCATTCCTAATGATCGACCAGCCTCCATTTGGCCTTTATCAATAGATTGAATGGATCCACGGAAAATTTCTGCAATATATGCTCCTGAATGAATTCCCAGCGCAATGGATCCAGCTGCAAAGTCTGATAAAGTAAAAATACTAGAAATACCATAGTACAAGAACATAAGTTGTACGATTAATGGCATACCACGAACAACAAAAATGTAAGCATTAGCAATACTTTCCAAGATTTTTATATTGGATACTTTGAAGAAGGCAAACACTAACCCAATCACACAAGCAATAAATAAAGAAACAATTGTTAATTCAATAGTTAAAACTGTCGCTTTTAAAAACTCAATGCCATGCTTTTGGAATATAGATGTTACATTTGTTAGAAAATCCATATTAATCACCTAACCTCTTTTAAGTATGTGGACGTAAAAGACAAACACTCCTATAGATAGCTAAAATTAGATTTTGGTAGGGATAAAATAGATAGAATTTTCAATCTATTTAACCTACAATTTTAATAACTTTATATTTTAGAACAATTAATAGCTATGCCTAGTACGTCTTTAGCATACTAGGCACGCATTTTTAACAGTTATTCTAACAAGTCTTTCCCAAACCATTTCATACTTATTTCTTTATACGTTCCATCCTTAACCATCTCTTCAATCGCCTTATTAATCGCTTCTAATAAAACTTCATTATCTTTATTAATCGCCACTGCAATTTCTTCTCTTTTAATGACCTCTCCTAGGGCTTGAATCTTTAATCCGGATTCTTGCATGGCTGAAATACCTACAATTCTATCAGTAATTACTGCATCTAGCCGACCTGGTGGAAGATCTTGTAATGCATAGATTTCACTAGGGAATTCTTTGATTTTATCTGTATATTTCTTCGCATCTTCAACATACGTACTAGCTTGCATAACGCCAATCGTTTTTCCCTTTAAATCTTCTACCGTTTTAATCTCATTATTTTCACTCGAGATAAATACTGTAGCACCTGAAACATAATAAGGGATTGAAAAGTCGACCTGTTTAGACCTTTCCTCGGTAGCTGTCATACTGCCAATAATGGCATCATATTTATTTCCTCTTAACCCTTGAATAATTGTTTCCCATGGATTTGTTACAGGATTTGCTTCAAGCCCAATCCTTTTTGAAATTTCTTTCCCTATCTCAACATCAAAGCCTACTAATTCTTGATTTTCCTTATAATTTAATGGTTTGAGTAAACCACTCATTGCAAATGTTAACTTGCCATCCTTAACCAATTTCATTTCTGTTGTTACACTTTTATTCTTATCCTCACTTTTTGCATCCGCAGTAGCTGGAACTTGTGTATTTGTTTTATTTTCCGAACATGCCGCCATCAGCGAAATAACCAACACCAATAATAAATAGAATAAATTTTTCTTCATCAAATAACCCCTTCCATTTAATTAAGCTAGCTCTCCACCATCAATAGTAATTGTTTGTCCGGTAATATAAGATGACTCATCCGAAGCAAGGAAAGCATATAATGCTCCGACTTCCTTAGGATCTGCATGTCGTTTCAGAGGGATACCTTCATTTACAACTTCCAACATATCCGGTGTATACTCAGCCATTTGCATAGGGGTTAGTACGTATCCAGGACATATCGTATTAACTCGGATATTTGGAGCAAGCTCCAATGCCATTGTTCGTGCTAAAAGATTAACCCCTGCTTTTGAAGCATTGTAGTCAGCATAGAATGGATGTCCTGTCACTCCATTTGTAGACGCTGTCATAAGTATGACGCCCTTGCCCTGCTCCACCATCATTTTTGCGGCTGCTTGTGAAGTATAAAATACACCGTTAAGATTAATGTTTAATACTTTACTCCATTGTTCAGGACTAATATCAAGAAACTTATTGCGAATGCTAATACCTGCATTCGCAATAAAAACATCTACACCACCTAAATCTCTCTTTATATTCTCAAAAACAGCGTTTACATTTTCAGGATTACTTACATCTACTACATAGCCTTTAGCAATTCCGGGATTTTCTTTTATCGACTGTTCAATACCCTCTTTATTAATATCTAAAATAGCCACTATAGATTCTTCTTCTATAAAACGTTGTGCGGTGGCTAATCCTATACCACTAGCACCTCCTGTAATAACTACTCTCTTATTTTTTAAACTTCTATGATTGGTTCTCATTCAAACACCCCCCCTAATGGTTATTAATTAATACATCCTTTTTATTTTTCACCTTTTGTAGATATACCCTCCATGAAATACACCATTTAGAAGGCTCATCTAAATAGTCTGCTTCAATTAACTGATGAATTGTGCTATTTTGCGGTGCTGCTTTAACAATTTCTGGCGTTTCGTACGCTTCTTTAGAAATCTGCTCAAGCGCTTGAATGTATTCATCTAAATCTGCCTTAGAATAAGATTCTGTTGGTTCAAGTGTAAATGGTTGCGGAACAATATACGGATGATGACTAGTCCAGTAATGTAAACCAAAGTCAGTCATTCGGCGCTGTACATCCTCTGTTGTAACACCTGTTTCTTTCTCCAACTGCTCCCAGCTATAACGAACTTGCTCTAATCGTTGCCCTTGTATATATGGCACACTTACACCTCGAATTTTTGATACTTTACTATACAGATAATTGTTATTTAATACGGCTGTTTCTGCCACAGCTTTAAGTCCATCTGTGCCTAATGCCCTAATCCAAGCATAAGAACGCAAAATCGTTTGAGCTACCCCATGGAATGATCGTACTTTTCCAATCGAATGCTCTAATTGATCATTTAACACATATTGGTCTCCCTCTTTTTCAACAATTGGGCCTGGCAAATAAGGCTTTAATTCTTCTGTGACCCCAAGAGCCCCTGTTGCTGGTCCTCCACACATGTGAGGTGCTGCAAATGTTTTGTGTAGATTGAAAAAACACATGTCAAAACCTGCTTCTCTTGCACGTGTGATTCCTAACAGTCCATTGGCATTTGCCTGATCGTAATAACAAATTCCACCAACATCATGCACTATTTTCGTAAATTCTTTAATTTTAGAATTATAAATCCCTGTATCTTCAGGGTTAGCTACAACAAAACCAGCTGTTCTTTCGGATACAACTTCTTTCAATTTATTAATATCCGGAAAACCATTTTTATCTGGATGAATAGTTATTATTTTATAACCTTTGACTACTGCGGTTGCTGCTTGAGAAGGGTGTGAGAAGATGGTTGTAATAATTTCATTACGTTGATCTGCCTCACCTTTTACTTCAAAATATTTGCGCACAATCGATGCCATAGCAAACAGTGCTTGTGTACCCCCACTTGGTTGGAAAGAGAAACAATCCATCCCCGAAATCTCACGCATCGCTAAGTCCAAATTGTGAATGATTTCTAGCATTCCTTGGACAGTACTTCCCTCTTGTAAAGGATGTAATTCCATTATTTTAGGATTACGAATAAGCAATTCATTAATTTTTGGAATATACTTCATCGTACAAGTGCCTTGTCCAATTTCAACATTAAAATCAGAGCCTAATGTTTCTTGCGATAGCCTTACATAATGTCGTAACACACGTGCTTGACCTATTTCTGGTAAATTCGGTTTATTTGTTCTTTTCATTTTCTGAGGTAAGGATGAAATACCATCCCCGACTGCTTCTACAATCTCATTTGAAGGTTGTGGTACTTCTACTCCGACTTCTCCTGATTGATGTAACTCAAAAATGATAGGTTCATTCCATTTAGCTTGATGAAAATCTTTATTTACATTCTCTCTTAGAATCTTATCCACGTTAAAACTCCTTTCTCCCTATTTAATATCCAACAATTGTAGATAAAGCATTGACTAACTTATCAATATCCTCTTTAGTGTGAATTTCAGTTACACAATAAAGTGCTGTTTGACCGTATTCAGGAAATTCCAACGATAAGTCTTTACCACCGAAGATTTTTTGCTCAAGTAACCGTGAATTGATTTCTTCTACTGTTAATCCTGTATCGTTAAAATCTATAATGAACTCTTTGAAAAATGGAGAGGTAATTCTTGAACCCCGAATATTGTTAATAGAATTCAATTGCATTACTGCATACTGACTGTTTTGCATAATGGCTTGACCTAACTCGTACATGCCATTTGGCCCCATTAATGATAAATACACACCTGCTGTAATTCCCCAAAGAGCTGTTTGTGTGCCTACAGACTCCTTACCGTTTTCTCTATCTGCAAAGGACGTACGATCATAGGCAATGTCACCAAAACCATATTCACCTTTCTTTACAGTCGGAATAATACCGAACAATCGTGATGGATATTCATTAACAAATTTTGGATCATTATATGTTGCAATAAATCCAGCTTGCCCTCCACTATAATTCATGTGCATACCTAATGGTTGAAGATCTCCACATACGATATCGGCTCCATATTGACTTGGTGGTGCCAATACCCCTAGGGAACTTGGATCAACTCCTACTATCATAAGTACGTCATATTTTTTAGCAAGTTGTGAAATTTCCTGACCTTGCGACTCGATAAAACCTAAATAGGATGGATTTTCAAAGTAAATAGCTGCAACTTCATTTGACAACTTTTCTTCTAAATCGGCTAAGTCCATTAATCCTGTATTAAGATTGAATTTTATTCCTTCAAATGATAACTGTGGTGTACCATAGTTTGTAATAACTTTTCTGCGTTCGGGAGAAAGTGTATTAGCAAGTAATATTTTCGTACGCTTTGTAATCCGACTCGCCATACGAATCGATGTAGATGCAGCTTGGGCCCAATCGAATGTAGGGACATTCACTACTTCCATATCCACAAGCTCCGCCATTAAGCTTTGATATTCAAATAATGCTTGAAAGCGTCCATGATCCTCATAAGGCTCTCCTGCATAAGCTGTTAAAAACTCTGCACGTTGATTCACTTCATCACATACGGCTGGTATGAAGTGTTGCCAGCAACCAGCTCCTAGAAAATTAATATATTCATTGGTACTTATATTTTTATTTAAAAGACCCTCAATATGGCGTCGTAACTCTAATTCATTTAAAGCTTTTGGAATATTCATGGTACCTTTAAAATGTAAATCCTCTGGAATACACGAATAAAGTTCCTCAACGGATTGAACACCAATTTCATCTAACATTTCTTGCTTTACCTCAGATACCATATTGGGGATATATGGATGGACCTTTTTACTCATTTAATTTGCCTCCCTCTATAATTATTTTTAGGCTAAGCCGCCACCATCAACTGTTAATGTCGTTCCCGTAACCCAAGCAGATAAATTACTTGCCAAGAATAGTACCCCTTTAGCAATATCTTCAGGTGTTCCTAATCTTGCTAACGGTCTATCAACAGCTGAACTACGTAAGAAACTTGATTCATCTATATTTAATTGTTTTGCTTCTCCACGAAGTAATGGCGTATCTGTATCTCCAGGACAAATGCAATTTACGCGAATATTTTCTGGACCATGATCAATAGCCATAGCCTTTGTTAAATTTACAACCCCTGCTTTTGCAGCACAGTAAGATGCAGCTTTGTCTCCACCTTTGATTCCCCACCCAGAACCAGTATTAATGATACTGCCACCATTTCCTCTCATGAGTGGGATTAAGTATTTCGAAAGTAGATAGACCCCTTTTAGAGAAACATTAATAACCGCATCCCAATCCGCTTCCTCTAAATCCACTACCGTTTTTCTACGGATAATGCCTGCATTATTAAAAAGCACATCTACTTTTCCATATCTCTCCTGTATAGAATCAGCCACACTTTTGCAATCTTGTGTATTCGTTACATCACATTTTAAAAACTCAACATCTAAACCAGCTTCTTGAAAGCTTTTTTCTGTATCCTTACCTTTTTGTTGATCAATATCTAAAATCACAGTTTTAGTTCCCAACTCACTTAATAATTTAGCTGTTGCAAGGCCAATCCCTGAGGCACCTCCCGTAATCACAGCCACCTTACCTTCCAATTCAAAATAATCTACCAAATAAATCTTCCTCCTTTCCTTTGCTTACTATATATCTAGCAAAATACGTGCCAAGTGTAGAAACACAAATCCATTTACCATTTTAATCTACAAAATATCAGAAATTTCTGATGTTAAAGGGTTTTCAAAATATGTATCGTAAAAGATTCAGCAATATACTAAATTTCCTTTTGCCATATTTGTCAATTCCGTTGTCACTTTTGTCATTAAAATCAGCCATAAAAAAACACAAATACCTAGGAAGTTCATTTTAAATTCCCCATTAAGGAGTTGAGAAATTTAAAAATCTCTAAAAGCAAGGTATTTGTGTCAAACTTAAACTATAAATTTACACTTTTTAGTTTTCTATAAAGCGTTCTTGTACTTATGCCTAATTCTTCAGCAACACGTTCTTTTCCAGCAGTGTCATTTCCATATATAGAGAGCATTTGGTAAATGACCTCCATTTCTGTATCTTTCAATATATTAGAATTGCTATAAAGATTTTGTGCTTGATTATTCTCGATGATATATTTCGGTAAGCTTTCCCTTGTTAATTGTAAGGAATTCTCCATTACCATACTGTACTCTAATACATTTTCTAACTCTCTTATGTTCCCTGGCCAAGAGTATAATTTCAATTCCTCCAAAAATTCCTTCGAAAAATCTTTAATAAATTTCCCTGTTTTATGCTGAATCTTTTCAAGTAACTTTACAATCAAATATTCTATTTCATCTGTTCTTTCTTTTAAAGGAGGTAATGTTAAAGGGATCACATTTAGTCGATAATATAAATCCGAACGGAACTCACCTTTTCTCACCATATCTTCTAAAGGTTTATTTGTCGCAGCAATAATCCTGACATTTACTTTTCTAGGCTCAATTGCTCCGACTCTATAAATAAGCCCATCTTGCAAAACTGTTAATAGCTTCGCTTGTAAATGTAATGGTAATTCTGTAATTTCATCGAGGAATAAAGTACCTTTATCTGCTACTTCAAAATAGCCCATTTTCCCTTTTCTTCTAGCCCCTGTAAACGCCCCTTCATCATAGCCAAATAACTCGCTTTCAAACAAGTTTTCTGGAATGCTTGCACAATTCAACTCTATAAATTTCCCTTTGTGTGTAATGCTATTTGAATGAATATATTTCGCTAATAAACTTTTCCCTGTTCCCGTCTCTCCTGTTATGACAATTGAAGATGGGCTATTTGCAATACTACTTAACTTACTCTTTATAAGTTGTAAGTGAGGTGCGTTGCCTAATACATATTTCGTATCAAATCCTTTTTTATGTTCAAGCAATAAATAGGATCCTTCGTTGTTCAGGGCATTCATAATCATATCTCCCAACCGAGCTAACCAATACTGATATTCCTTCGGCTCAGATGAAAATTTTTTCTCCCCCTCATCTGTAAAACTGACAAATGTCAAATATCCGAAGTGACGATCTCCTTTTACTAAATTCATTAGCATTTCCACTTTAGATGGACAGTTATTTTGGAACCTACAACCAGAACACACTTTCATTTGACCAGGTTTTTGTAAATATTGAACAGATTTAGAATAATACTTCTGAAAGAACGGAAGGTGTACCTGTATCCCTTTTTGCTTTCTATATTCTTCCGTTGCTATAAAAACTTCACCATTCGAAGTGAAATAGGCCATTTCCAATTGTAATAGTTCACCAAAGGCATCCAGCATAGATTGCACTAATTTTTCGGCATTCAACATGATATTCCCCCCACAAAAATCGAAAAAGTAATATAGCCAATTTGTTTATAGTGAAAATAGCTCGTAATAGTCCGTAAAATAGTTAATGGATTAGGTTTTATGAGAATTACACCTTTTACGGAAGTTTAATCATCTTATCTTTTTTAATTCGCCAAAAGTTACATCTTACCTTTATAATTTTCTTCAAGGATTATAGAGCATGAAAAAAGCCATGCAAAATTGAATTGCCCCATAAAAGTTAAACAGAATATCTAACTTTAAATGGGGCATTCCATGACTGGGTAGCTAACATTTATAACTATGTCTATATTCTATATCATCCTCTAAATTAGAAGTTTATCTCATTCAACAACACCTCATTTATCTTTATCTGCTTTCCTACTCATTGTAAGAACTAGTTACCTTTAAGCATTATGTTTTTTTACTAAATATCTGATCCAATATAGACAAAATTTGTAGATTAGATAATAATAACATTACATAGAGAAAATGAGGTGATTCCCTTGAAAATGAATTTAAACGTCTCACAACAAATTACTCAAACGTTGACAACTGAACTCATTCATCAATTGGAACTACTACAATACTCCAGCTCCGAATTAGAACAACATATTTATGAGAAATCAAATGAAAATCCACTATTAACTGTTATTGAGAAAAACATGAATCACACAAAGGATATTGTAGACCTTGCCACAATGTCTATAAAAGGTATTCAACCTAAGCAAAAGCAACAGTATGATTTCATTCAAACTAGGCTAACACAGCAACATTCATATATTACCCAACTACTCGATCAAATACCTTTACATCTAAGTCTTACACAACATGACAGAGAAATTTTAAAATATTTCATACATAACCTCGATGAACATCTATTTTTAAATGTAGATTTATCCAAAGTTGCTAAATCATTTAACATCTCTTTAGACCATATAAATACACTGTTAGATCTATTACAAACATTCGAACCTCTTGGCGTTGGCGTTAGAAATATGAAAGAATATTTATTAATTCAAATTTACAATGATATAGAGGCCCCACCATTTGCAGCTCCATTCATTCAACATCATTTAGAACAAGTAGCTAATTTATCAATTAAATTGTTAAGTACAACTTACGACATTTCAATAGAAGAAACTCAAAGAACAATACAATATATACGAAACCTAAAACCCATTCCAGCTTCATTGGATAATAATGCTACTAGCGTGTATATTATACCTGATATAATCATTAGCAAATTGAATGGGGAATGGATAATAGAACTAAATAATCGGTTTTTACCTAAAATAGAAATTAATCAAGATTACGTAGATCTATTAAAAGAGTCCGTTGAAGATTATGCCTATTACCAACAATGCATGAACGATATTATAGCTTTAACACAAGGAATAGCTCAACGTGATAAAACTTTATACAGCCTGACACGATTACTGCTTGATTTACAAGCTTCATTCTTTGAACATGGAATAAAAGCCTTATCTCCTATGCGTTTAAAAGATGTTGCACAAGCATTAAATATGCATGAATCCACCATAAGTCGTGCGGTTAAAAATAAATTTATCCGTACAGCACATGGAATCTTTGCACTCCAGTCTTTATTTACAAAAGGAATTATCAACGATTCAGGAAAGCTTGATTCTGTGTCCTATATAAAAAGTCGCATTAAAAAATTGGTAGAAAATGAGAATAGAAAAACTCCTTTATCAGATCAACAACTAACTGAAAAATTAGAAACTGAGGGTATTCGAATTTCACGACGCACAGTTTCAAAATATCGTAAAGAATTGAACATAGCCAATTCATCTAAACGCATTTATTTATAAAAAACTTTATTATCAGTTACTTATTAAGAGGTTAAAGACAAAATAAATACCCTTCATTATGGGATTGACTGTCTCAAAAACGACTGTCAGTTCCCAAATGAAGGGTTTTTTCGATTACTTATAACCAGCCTTTTGTAACACCTGCATGAAATAAAAACGATACGTATTTTTTACAAATGTCTCTAGGGGTAGCCCTACATTCACTTGATATTTTGTAAATATAAAATAAAATCGTTTATCCCACTTTAGGCGTAATAACTCTCCTGCTTCTTCGCCATACTTCATCGTAAATTCTTCCATCAAAGGCTCGATCATCTCATAACAATAATCTTTTAAATGGGCCAGTGCTTCCATATCCTTGTCCCTTTGAAAGCGTATAATCCACTCTACTAATTGCTCATCCATATTCGCATGCCGTCCTTTTAATCAGAGTTTCTTCCTATTAAATTATACTCCTTTTTTGGCGAATCAAAAAAAGAACGATTTTTCCAGTAGATTTCACTCATCAATAGGACGATTCCAACGTAGATGATAGTGAACAGACCTCTTTTTCATTTGTTTGTCCAATACCAGTAATTTATCACCAGCTTGAATAACATAGCTATTCTCTAAAGTCCGTACAGCGGGCTGTTGCTGCTGGGAATTAATGATGCCAATATTGCTTTCCCACAATATTTGATGTTTGTTCATATCATAGAGCAATAACATGTGTTCAGCACTTTCTCGCTGTGTTTGCCTATATGAAACAAGAGCCGTTTTTTCTATGATATCTACATCCACCACTTTTGGTTGTAAATTTTCATAGGCTCGAATGGCTGGCTCAGTTAGGACAGCTTGACTAAAATCTCGAATACCCTGATAATTCTCTACAGGCTGTGGATGTGTGGCAAAATATCCTGGCAACTCTGTCTCGATGAAAAAACGGGCAGATAGGTAATCTTGAGCCTTCGCATCCTCACTTAATGTTTTACCATCAAAGCGATAGAATTTGCCATCGACCCCTTCCAAATATAAATTGTTCTCTAGGACAGCCATTTGATGTGCGTTATTGCTCAATATCGCTATTAATGACGGATGGTGCGTTCGAAAATCTTTTTCAGAAAGTATTTCTTTGCCTGTTTCCATATCTACCAGTGATAATTGACCAAATTCATCATCACGATGATGGACAAGAACACCACCCATAAATTCCCCGAGCAGTGTTTCTTTATAGGAAGCTGATTTTGTCCATTGCTTTTCACCTGTTTGTAAATTCACAGCTACTAGGAGATGGTGCGCGATTACATGTGTAATACCATTCGATGTCCCATTATTTTCTGAGCCTTGCACCATTTGAACAGCAATGCTTTGTGAATCATCCGTATAAATCGGAGAATCTGATTTGATGGGAAAGCCTCTCCCCGCTAAGCCAAAAACAATCATTAATAGGTTACTGACCAATAAAAAAGCAATGAGCAAAATGCTAGAAGTAACGAGTCGTTTTCGTTTCATGACGATAAACATTAACAGTAAAAATCCTATGCCTAGCACGATGCAGAAAAAAATATCGTGGGTGAGCCAACCATTTAAACGCCATGAATAGATATATCGTTGTAGAAATTGTTCCACTTCTCTACCCCCTCAAACAACGATTAACTAAAATCTGAATAAAGCACATAACGGTCACATTCCAAGCATTGAAATAAATATCCTTGATGATGCCCATTGTTCATTAAGGATGCGGAAAGTTCTTCTTTTGAAAAGCCGGTATAATTATCAAATTGATCCTCAATTCCTAGCTCTACTAAATCACGCCAACCAACATAGCCGATAAACGCACAATAGTCAGAGCAATGTGCCACCCAATTATTGCCCTGCCAGCTTACATAGCCAGGCGTCCGAAAGAGCACTTCCTCCGCAAACTTGGGATTCGTAACCTGTTCATCATCCATTAAGTCTTGCTGGAAAGAACCATCATATTTTTGAGCTGCTTCCCCGCTATGGATGCAGGAAGGACAAAGATAATCTACGTCCTCAATTGCATAAATACCACCAGTATAATAAACATCCACTTCTTGCTCGCAACAATCACATACAACGATTTCATCTGTTTCAAAAATTTCAGCCTCAAGAGGGTTTGGTAGATATTTAAACGTTGGAATTTTCGTTTTAAGTTGCTGATGGTCTCTAATTTTTCTTGGTAGCAGAGGATTCACCGTAATTGGTTTATCTATGTAGGTCTGGAGAACGCCATATTTTTTCAGATCCTTTTTATCGTCTTTATTCATAATGACAGTAAATAACTGATATGCCTCAGGATACATCCTAAGTAAACAGTAAACCTCTACTAATATCCTTAATGTTTCTTCTGTTTGTTGAACCTGCTTTAATTGATCTTTAAAAATATGCATTTGATTAATGGTTATCGGATTGGAAGGATTAAATTTTTGTCTTAGTTCGTGCCATTCTTCCACAATCGTCATAAAAAATAAGCCTCCTTCTCACTTGCTATTTGGCAAATGAATAATCTTTTATCAGTTGGCAGATTTCCACTTTATAGTTTGCGTACCATTTGTCTTTACCCAATTGTTGTGCTGTTAAATGCTTAGTATTGTCTTTCCATGCTTGGATAGCCTCTAGCGATTCCCAATAAGACACTGTTATGCCCTTTCCTTCCTCATTTCTAACACTTTCAACACGAATGAAGCCAGGCTGTTGCTGTGCTAAGGCATCGATTAGGTCAGCCATCTTGCCATAGCCATCCCCATCTTGCTCAGTTCTTTGCGATGTAAAAATCACTGCATAATATGTTTCCATTTATTTCTCCTCCTCCATTACTTTTATTGTAAACCATAATGACTTTGACTAAAATCTAAATATAGGACACTGAAAGGATTGTGACAGAATGGGAATTAATCCAAACATGGCAGAAATAGCGGCACTTCTTGGTGAAACATCAAGGGCAACCATACTTGCTAGTATGATGGACGGTCGTTTTCATACGGCTAGTGAACTAGCTTATATGGCTGCCATCAAACCACAAACTGCTAGCTTTCATCTTGCTAAATTAGTAGAAGGAAAGCTGATAAAAGTTGAAAAACAGGGCCGTCATCGTTATTTTCAATTGGCTGGTGAGGACATTGCTCATTTTTTAGAGTCATTCCTAGCCATCTCTCCACCACCTGAAGTACGTTCATTAAAGCAATCGAGCCAAATCAAGTTATTACAGGATGCTAGAACTTGCTATGATCACCTTGCTGGTAAATTGGGTGTCCAATTAACGGAATCAATGCTGAAGGCAGGCTATCTTACATTGGAGGGTAAACAATTTGTCCTGACAGATGAGGGCACATTATTTTTTACGACATTCGGAATCGATTTAACTGCTTTAAAGAGAAAACGACGATCCTTTTCTCATGCCTGTTTAGATTGGAGTGAACGGCGTTATCATTTAGCTGGTGCATTAGGCTGTGAGCTATTAAATCAATTTTTCAACCTTGGTTGGCTTTTACGCGTTCCCTCTATTCGCGCCATTAAAGTGACGGAGAAAGGGAAAATAGGCTTTAAAGAGATCTTTCATTTAGATTTGTAAAATAGGAAAGGGCACGGAGTTATCTCCTAGCCCTTTTCTCTACAAAAAGTACGGTTTACTAAATAAATGCCCATGATGATGAGTAAGCCGCCAACCATTAGTGATGGTTTTAACGGTTCATCCAATAACACCCAGCCTGTTAATACGCCAAAAAAAGGAGCTAAAAATAAATAGGCACTTGTTTTCCCTGGATCACTATTTTGCAGAAGATAATACCACCCTGCAAATTGAATGATGGAGGAAAAAATACTAAGCCACAATAGAATAAATAACGATTGTGGGTTCACAATAAAAAATGGCTGTTCTAACAATAAACTTCCTATTAATAATAGTAAGCCACCAAACAGCATCTGATAAGCAGATAAAACCCACGTATCAAATAACACGCCCCATTTCTTCACTAACAGGGTGGCAGTAGCCCAAAAAATAGCTGATAGCAAGCCAAAAAGGATTCCTACTTTCAAATCAACTTGTGCCCCCATCGTAATCATCACCCCGATTAAGCCAAATAAAACCCCTATCCATTGATAGAAACGGTAGCGCACTTTCATGAAAATGGTGGCAAAAATCACAACCAGTAATGGGTTTGTAAATGTTAAAATAGAAGACTCACTTGCCGTGATGGTGCGTAGACTTAAAAAAATACACCCCATCACACCTGCCGTTTGAAAGAGCCCGATCATGCATAACTTGAACCACTCCCTCCTTGTAATAGGATGGGGTCTCTTCAAGATGATAACAACGATCGCCATGATTATACCAGCCAATATAAAACGAAGTGCAGCCAATAATAAAGGCGAGGCATACGGTAAGCCTAATTTAACAATGGCAAATGATGAACCCATTAAAAAGGTCGTTACTACTAATAAAGCAATAAAATGATAATTTTTCATCCAATAGCTCCTTACCTGATAGAATAATTGTTCTACGTCCATTATAATCAGGAAGTATTTCAATACTCATCGAAGTATGGATTACAACTCGATTGAAAAATTTTATAAGCTTTCCTTAGGAAGAAATTAATGAAAGGAATAGTCTTTAAAAAATCTTACCTCCAAAAGCAAAGAGGTAAGATACTATGGATTATTTATTTTGCATAAACGATCTGACGTTGTCTGCGATGTCCTGCGATTTTGTATGGTGTAAGTAATGATCCCCATCCAATGTGATTACTTTGCCATAAACTGAATGTTTGACTTGTTCTTCATGAAGCGGTATCCAGTTCTTTTCAACTCCACCACTTTTTGCTTGGACAAATAAGAGAAGCGGTAAATCTTTAGGGAATATAAGATTTTTTGCTGCTGTAAAATTTTCGCTTATATATTCTAATTCATTTGAAGTACTTGTATTATAAAAGTTTTTGAGTGTAATCATCCTAATTTGCTCTTTTGTGTCGTCATCATACGGAAGACCTGCATAGGGATCATCTGAAAATTTTATAAGAATTCTTGCAATCCCTGATTTTTTTAGAAGTTGTAACGACTTGATTGGAAACTTCGTGTCCATACCATCCTGTGTAGGGACACTGCTATCAATTCCGACAAATCCAGTTACCTCATTCGGATATTTATTAACATAATCGAGTCCATAGATGCCTGCTATCGAATGGCCCATTAGCATATACCGATCAATCTTTAACTCCTGTAAAGCTTCATGAATTTCACTAACAATATTCTCTGTGCTTCGTTCTTTAGCTGTATCCTCACTTAAGCCATAGCCAAATGGCTCTATTGAGACGATCTTATAATAGGGAGCTAGTTCATCTATCAATGGCTTAAAATCAAGCGTCGGTGCTGCCGTCCCAAAGCCTGGTAGTAATACGATGGTTTCAGTACCCTTTCCTTGAATAGTGACATTCATCTTTTCCCCATTAACGGAGACGAGCTGACCATAGGGTTCTATTTTTCCTTGCTCTATTTTGTTGCAAATAATGTTTATTGTAAAAACAATGAGAAGTAACCCCACAATTGATACACCTAGGACTGCCATTGATTTCAGTAAAACACGCATAAATTTTTTCATGTTTAATGCACGAGGGGGATTCACCTTTACTCGTGCCTCCCTCCTTTACTACGATTATTCCAGCTACTTTTGAGCTGTTAGTGTTACTATAAAGGAGAGAGATGTCTTACGCATGACGACAAGATGAACACAAGATGAACAACAAAAAAAATGTTACGACAAACATTCTCTCTTTAATTTAAGGTGATAGGTAATCTGACAATCATTGTCGTCCCGTATCCAAGCTCACTCTCGACTTCAATTTCTCCTCGATGTAGCGAGACGATTTGCTTTACGATAGCAAGCCCCATCCCACTGCCTTCATACTTATGACTATGGGAACGATCAGCCTTGAAAAACCGTTCGAATATACGTTGCTGATTCTCTAAAGAAATCCCAATGCCTCTATCCGCTATTCGGACTGTCACATGATTTGCACTTTGCTTCATGCTGATCTCAATCGTATCATTAGCATTTGAAAATTTAATACTATTCGTAAGAATATTTGTCCATACCTGATGTAATTGATCGTAATCAGCCATGAGGCGAACAGCCTTCAACTGAAGCTCAAAATCAATATTACGAGAGGACCATTGAGGCTGGAGGGAGACTATGACACGTCTAATTTGTTCATCTAGACTGAACGTATCGAGAAGCATTGGCTGTGTCTTTGATTCTAGTAAGCTCAGCTTTAAAAGACTATCACTCATCTTAGACATTCGATTGGCCTCTGAAATGATGATATCAAGATAACGGCGTTTCTCGTCATCCGTTACATCGACTTGTTTCAGTGCTAATGCGTAACCAGAAATGGAGGTAAGTGGAGATTGCACCTCATGAGACACATTTGATACAAAATCCCTCCTCATTTGCTCTAGCTGCTGTAACTCCTCCGCCATGTCTTCAAAGCTTTTAGCCAACGTACCTAACTCCCCCGATTGCTTAATATTTAATTCGACATTGAAATCACCACCAGCAATATGTTTAGTTGCTTGTGTTAGTTTTTTGATTGGCTTGACTAAAAACATCGCTGCAACTAAAAACACAACGCTTCCAATAACAAGGGCATAAGTAGCAAAATTCAAAATCAACTTAATGGAAAAAGAGGTTGAAGGTAAAGAAATCGTTTGGATAAACATCGCTCTAGTTCCCATTTCTGTTGTTAGAGGTATGCCGACAAATATTGATGAAATACCACTTGGAATTACTTGAATGACCTCTCCATCCAGTACAGCTTGTACTTGTTCCATTGTTACAGGGGCTAACTGATTGCCATGAAGCTTTCCGTAAGACGTAAACTGCCCTGTTTCTTCATAAATGCGAATATGATAGGATTCAAGCTGATGCATATCACGTATAAAACGATCTGCTTCATGATATGGCAATGTGTCAAAAATTTGTACCATGTCTTGTCCAAAATTTAGTAAGGGAATTTGTAAGCTTTCATTTAATTTATCTTTAAATACCCATGTTGCCATGAAAAAAGAGATAACAGTTCCCCCAATGACAGCAACTAGAAAGATTAAAACGACGCGTGTATATAAAGATTTAATCATTCCTCAACCTCAAGCCTATAGCCCAGACCCCTTATTGTATCGATATGAAAATCAGTGATGGTGTTGAAGCGCTCACGCAGGCGCTTAATATGTACATCGATGGTTCGATTATCTCCCACATAATCAATCCCCCAAATTTGGTCGATCAGTTGTTCTCTTGTATAGACTTGTCCAGGTGTTTCTGCAAGCTTATATAATAATTCAAATTCCTTGAGTGGTAGTGAAATAACATCTTTTCCTCTCATTACTTTATAGGTCTGACGGTCCAACGTGACTTGACCAAGTTGAATGGTCTGCGAATGGCCAATTCTGTAGCGCTTTAAAAGTGCCTTTACACGTACAGTTAGCTCTAACGGATCAAATGGCTTTGTTAAATAATCATCCGTTCCAAGCTCAAAGCCCTTCACTTTTTCCCATGTCTCCCCTCTTGCAGTCAGCATCAGTAGAGGAAGATCCATATTCATTTTGCGGAGCTCCTTACATAGTGTCCAGCCATCCATCGTTGGCATCATAATATCCAGTACAACAAGATCAATAGGTGCTGAGCCGTAGATGGCTAATGCTTCTTTACCATCTCCTGCCTCCATTGTAGTGAACCCGTCTTTGCGCAGAAAAAGGCAAACAAGTTCACGAATGTTCGCATCGTCATCCGCAACAAGTATCGTTGGCATACATTCGTTCCCCTCTTTTCGAATCTATTATTCACCCACATTATACTATATAATTTCTTTACTTCTCCCCTACCACACCTCACGATTAATTGCTGTGTCCTAAAAGTAAAAAACCACTTCCTAAAAAAACATAAAGGAAGTGGTTCTAATCAAGCAATTAGCTTTGCAAACCATGCAACGTAATGAGCCCCTGGAATCAATAATAACTGTGCCACAATGGTTCCTAAAAATCTGGAAAACATCATCATAACAGACATTCTTTTTAGGTCTAGATAGCTTCCTCTCTTATTGATCACATCATCTGCTAGAATGGATATTTTCGGGTCAATAAATAGGATTAATAGTATCGTTGCAATGCCATTAATTAATCCAGATGCCATAACAGCAGTAGTCTTTAATTCTGGTACTAATAATGTGGCATACAATGCAGATAAAACGCCAATCGTATAGATAGCTGTAATGACAATATTGATGACAAATAATTTAATCGGTATATCCTGTAGACGAATGCCTTTTAAATAACTAAAATTTGGTGTATGAATATGCTTAATCCCCCGTCTTACATAGTCAAATGTAAAGCCCTTTTTCAATAAAGACGGGATTGAACCTCTTTCCTCAGCCAAATGAACGATAGCCCTTGAAAAAATGGCTACAAAGGTGGGGATAAGTAAGATTCCTACTATTGTTCCAAGCGAAGCCGCTCCAATAATTAGTCGAAATTGATGCTCTACAAATGTCATCGCATTAACCGTGGGTGCTGTATCAACAAGGCTCCCTGTAAATGGTTGTTGCATCATATTTGCTAACCTCGACACCATGACCATTACATTAAAAAGAGATAAAGCCGATGCTAGTAATTTGACACGTGCTCCTGATAAACGTACGGCATAGGCAAGCGTTTCAATCGCATGAATGATTAAAATAAATAAAGCAATCATGATTAATTTTTCTGTTATTAAATCCACATATGTACCTACTCTTCGCTTTCTAACGATTTAATATTGTAACGCTTATTCAATAAAATAGTTCCAATTGAAAAAATGTGATGTCAACGGTAGAAAATGCAATTTTAAAAGGCGAGGGTTTGATTTCGTTCCGCCAGTGTCCTTTCCAGGGCGTTCGCTTTAGGGGTCTCCTCTGTGTTGCTGACTCCTCTCCAATCAACCATTCTACAAAAGTGTCTTTTCCTCTTTCATACTGGCAGTAGTGAGAAGTGATGAGTGACTACCCTCGCCATAAAGAGTAGTGAACACCTTTGTTTTATTCGATAAATTTTTCTAAAAAAGAAACATTTTAATGGGTTGGAGTGGAAGGCTACTTGAATCTTCTGGGATAGCGATACAGGTAAACCTCTAAACGGAGCTGTGTTCGCCAAAGAAGTAACCTGCACGGAAATCCATTTTCACCTTTTACAACAATTCTATTGATGGTTTTGTTTTTCAACACTATGAAAAAACTTACCCTAAGAAAGGGTAAGTTTGTTGCTTTACCATCAATTTTAATCGATCATCCTGAGACATCTCTGCCGTCAGCAGCGTTGCTCCATCCACCCCAAGATAATCATGCGGATTCCACCAAGCACGTAAAGAATCTTCCCCGAAGTCATTCTTTTTAGCGCTAGAATGATGACGAATAACGGTTTCCTCAAAAGATAAATCAAAATAATAAGTATTGGCCTTCTGATCATAGAAGTGGATTAAATCTTTTAACATAGCTCCATAACGACTGGTATGTAATATTCCTTCTACAATGACAACTTCACAACGACCTTTACCATACTCTGCGATTTGACGAATTAATTCAATAGAAAGATTGCCTTCTCGATAAATGCACCTTTAACATATCACGTCGGACAACATCTTGCGCAATCAAAAGGTACCATGTCCAAGATGATGAGATTCCCTTTTTTCTCCTTCTCTTTTTTAGGCTCTTCTAGACCAAATGACAACAGGAATTAATACTAACGACAATAGCCCTCCTGCTAAGGACAACACTGCATAGCTTGAATTCGCTACTACCATACCTGATAGCGCACCACCTGATGCACCTGCCAATGCCACAAAGACATCCATTTTCCCCTGTGTTTTTGCACGGGTAGAAGGCTCCGTCGCATCAACAATTTGAGCAGTTCCACTAATTAAGCCGAAGTTCCAACCTAATCCCAGTAAAGAAAGTGCCACAATGAGTAACACCATGGAATCGCTTGGTGCAAATGCAGCCACTACGCCCGCGAGCAGCAGCGTAATACCTGAAGCAATACTCATTGCCGTACGTCCGATTTTATCAACAAGCATACCTGTGACGAGTGATGGCAGATACATAGCACCTACATGAAACCCTATCACAATACCAACCTCAGCTAATCCATGTCCATGATGTTTCATATGTACAGGTGTCATTGTCATGATGGCCACCATGACAATTTGTGTTAGGACCATAACTGTTGCTCCTACCGCTAGGCCTCTTTTATTGCTTGATATAGGCATGGATGGTGTTTGATTTTCTTTGTTCATTTTTTGCTTATGTGCCTCTATGGCTTTCGCTATTTCTAGAGGGTCAGGACGCAACATAGTAAACAATACAAGCCCCGCCATAATAAAGGCCAAAGCAGATAATAGAAATGGACCCGCTAGAGCTGGAATACCGATAGACAGGGCCACTTTTCCCATCCATTCTACTAAATTTGGACCTAAAACAGCTCCAAACGTGGTCATAAGCATGGTTGTACTGATTGCTGTAGCACGTTGCTTATTATTGGCTAAATCTGTCCCGGCATAGCGTGCCTGTAAATTAGTTGCCGTACCAGCTCCATAGATTAATAAAGAGGCAAACAATAACACAATACTATTTATTAAAGTAGCAAGAACTACACCTATTGCACCGAGTCCACCCACTATAAAACCCGTTGATAAGCCTATGCGGCGACCATAACGTTGTGATAGTTTTCCTACAATGAAAGCCGCAACCGCAGAGCCTAATGTAAATAATGCAGAGGGTACACCCGCATAGGCATCCGTTCCAAGCATTTGTTGTGCCAGTAGAGCGCCTACAGTAATACCCGCTGCAAGTCCAGCTCCACCAAAAATTTGGGATAAGCTAACAACTATCAATACACGCCTATATAGGTTTTTTAGTTTTTCTGGTGACTCAATATAGGACGCAATTGACTCTTGAGATTTTTCAACCATTTTTCAACCTTCTTTCCATTAATCTTTATCAGAGCTACAAACACTTCATTTATTTTCAGTTAAACTTTGCCATTCTAAAACGCCCTCTTCTAATCGAAAAGCATTCATGCCTTTTGCTTTCAACATTTTTACAGCTTGTGCTGACAATAAGCAGTAGGGGCCTCTACAATAAGCCACAATGTCAAAATGGGTTGGCAATGAAGATAGTTGTTCCTCTAACTCTTCAATTGGAATCGAAACAGCTCCAGGAATATGTGCTTTTTCAAACTCTTCTTTTGGACGAACATCTAGTAATAAAACCTCCCCCTTTTCCATTCGAGTAATAAGCTCGGTAAGTGTTACTCCCTCTATACCAAGGTGCTCATTAAAAAATGCTTCTTTTATTTGCTGAACCTGAATCAATTGCTTTTCAGATAATGCATGTAATGTCGTTAAAAAATCAGAAATCACATCATCTGCTAATTCATAAATAACAAAATTACCTTCTTTTGTGAATTTTACTAATCGGGCGTTCAAAAGTGTTTGTAAATGTTGAGATACATTCGCAACTGACATGTCGGTGTTCTTGGCTAATGCCTCAACAGACTTCGGACCTTGAGAAAGTATATCAAGAATCTCCAATCGCTTAGGACTAGATAAACTTTTTCCTATCCTAGCGAATTCTTGATATAACAAATCCTTTAAATTACGCTCATTCATTAATACTAACCCCCTTACAACTATTCAATTAATTTATTGAATAGTTGAATGATAATGTTTTATTTTACCATTGTCAATCGATTGATACACATCTACATTTTTATGCACAAATAAAACATGCTTCCAAAGAAACATGTTCTACCTTTTTAATTGATTGAATGTGCATGCATAACGACTTTCTTTTTCTTAGCGTAAAATAAGAAAGTAGTGGTTAAACTTAAGCTTATGATTCCGAAAACAAGTCCCATACCACTTAAACCAATTAAATCTAGCATCATGCCTGTCGATAAAAGCACGACTTGAAAGACGACTGAATCAATCATGTTGCGGAATGAGAAAAAGCGTCCATGGAACTGTTTGGGTACTTGCTTTTGGAAGATTACCATTGTTGTTGGGAAAAAACAGCCAACTGAAAAGCCAAAAACGCCAAATGCCACTAAAGCGAAAAATGGAATATCTGCCAGTAATAATAGTAGCTCCATTGAGCCGATAATAAAGGCTAATGAAAAAAGCAGAGTACCCATTTGTACACGGTCAGCAATCATTTTTAAACCAGCTGCACCAAGCATAAATCCGAGACCTTCCACCGTATACAATAATCCTGAAATTGTGGTAGATTGATGAATTTCAGCTATTTTCATAATTACTAAATTAAAAGAGCCTAAAAATAATGTAGGTATTAACATTAAGACAAGGGTCATCAAGACGACTGGATGCTCTTTGACCATCGGTAACACTTCTTTAAAATTCCCTTTTTCTTTGTTTGTCATCGTTTCAGTAGATGCTTCATCCAATTGCAATAGACTAGTAATGACAAACATACATAAATAGACAATAAATGAAATAATATATAACCATTTTAACTCAAAAAAACTGAGCATAAATCCGGCAGCGGCTGTACCGACGATCCTTGAAATGGTTCTCGCATTCATTTGCCAAGCATTTAATGTAATTAAATCCTGTTCCTTCGCAATCATGGGAATAATAGATTGCAAGGCAGGCATATAAAATGCTGCTGCTATTTGCAGTGTGATTAAAAATAGAATCATCCAAATGACAGAATTAGTATAAAGTGCGATAAACATAAATAAAACACTGATGATGCGTCCGATACTCGCCAACTGGACAACCGTTTTTTTCTTCGATTGGTCAATGATACGCCCTGCCATTGGACCAACGACTAAGCCTGCTAAAATACCACAAGAAATAATTAATGATTTGTGAAAGTCAGAAGGTACTACCTCTTGCATAAAGGCTAAATTGCCAATAATGCCAGCCCATAAGCCGAGACCTACGACAAATTCACCTAATAAAATAATCCATACGTTTCGATTTCTCCACATGCTGTTCTCCTTGTTGCTATCATAAAATTTATCGTAACAAAATTTTAAATATTCGTACATAAAAATATAGAAAAATTTGCTAGATGCTATGCTACACTTTCTCTTTCTAGTTTATCTTAACGAGTATACTATTTTTCCTAGAAGGAGTACTCATTCAAAAGTTTGAACTTGCCCCCAATAGAAAAAACATCGTTTGATGAGCGTATCAAACGATGTTTTTCGTTAAGAGGTTTCTAGTTTATGAACAAGTGCTTTCTTTCTACGCTCAACGATTTTTTGACAGATGAACGTCATGCAAAAAATGAAGCCGACTGTTGTCGCCATCATACCTGCTATAGAGGTATCCCAGAATTTCGCTAAATAATAGCCAATGACGGAAGCAGCAGCTCCAAAGAGCATACTATAGACAAACATTTGCTTAATCGTCTTGCTGATTAAATAGGAAGTTGCAGCTGGTCCAATTAACATGGCAACCACTAAAATGGCCCCTACACTATCAAAAGCTGCCACTGTTGTAAACGAAATCGATGTCATAAAGCCATAATGAAGAAAGACAACGGGAATTCCAATGGTTGCTGCATAAACAGGGTCAAACGTCGCAAGCTTCATTTCTTTAAAGAAAAGAAGTAGGAACCCAATATTAATGACGAGGACGAGCAAGAGCATCCATACTGCCTTAGGCATTGCTAGCCCAAGCAATGTCCATTTATCCCAAGGAACAAAAGCAATTTCTCCCATTAAAACATGCTCAACATCTAAGTGCACATTGCCTGCAAATAAGGTGATAAGGAGAACACCTGCTGCAAACAGAGATGTAAACACTACGCCTATCGCTGCGTCTTCTTGAATACCAGAAGAATGTAATAATTGCACAAGATAGGCTGTTAAAATTCCTGCAAACGCAGCACCTACCAACATCCAAAAACCATTCAACGTTTGGGTAATAAGGTAAGCCATCACAATGCCAAAGAGCACTGTATGACTGATCGCATCTGCAATCATGGACATTCTACGCAAGATGAGGAAGACACCTGCAATTCCACAAGTTATCCCAACTAACAGTCCCGTGAATACAACCCAAAATTCAATCATCTTACATCACCCTGCTTTCGAAATTGCATTTTCCTACGATATTTACTAATTTGACCAGTTGGACTTATAAAATACGAAATAAAGAATATACCTGCTGCCACTAAGACAATTATCGGACCCGTCGATAACCCTGTTCGAATTGCACTAATAAAGGTTCCTGTTATGCCAGCGATACCTCCAATCGCAGCACTTAAAATGAGCATTGTGCTCAATTTTTTTGTCCATAGCTTGGCACTGGCAGCAGGAATAATTAATAGAGCTGACATTAAAATAACGCCAACAGCTTGTATACCTGTAACAATTGTCATAACAATTAAAACCGTTAATGTTGCCTTTAAAGCCTCTATCGGTAAGCCAATCCCTTTTGCATAAACAGGATCAAAGATCAGTAGCTTCCATTCCTTATAAAGCAAGAGACTAACTACAATAATGATGGTTGCACTAATAAAGAGCCACATTAAATCTGCCTTGGTCATCGTCGCTGCTTTACCGAAGATAAAATTATTCAGACCGCTCTGATTCCCCAGTGGGCTACGGTTGACCACTGTTAAAAATACAACACCCACACCAAAAAATACAGTGAGGACTAATCCAATGGCAGCGTCAGCCTTCATTTTTGAAAATGACACAATCCATTGAATACAATACACAGATAATGCAGATGTAATGCCCGCTCCTAGCATTAAAATCGGCAATTCCTTTTGACCTGTTAGCAGGAACGCAAGGGCAATGCCTGGTAATGCTGCATGCGCAGCAGCATCCCCAACTAGACTTTGTTTTTGTAAGAAGGAGAACGTGCCTGTGATACCTGCTGCAATGCCAAGTAACATCGTTCCACTCAGTACCCACAATAAGTTACCGCTTAACATTATGTCCCTCCTTACACATGCTGCATCATGAAAAGTTTACCACCATATGTTTTTTGTAATTGCTCTGGTGTAAAAACATCTTCTGTTGCGCCTGATGCTAAAATCGTTTTGTTTAATAGAATCGTATAGTCAAAATATTCTTTAACGGTTTGAAGATCGTGATGCACAACAAAAATACTTTTTCCCTGTGCCTTTAAATCCTTTAAAATATCAATAATCGTTTTTTCTGTCGCAGCATCTACTCCTGCAAATGGTTCATCTAAAAAATAGATATCTGCATTTTGTGCAAGGGCTCTAGCCAGGAATACACGCTGTTGCTGACCTCCTGAAAGCTGCCCGATGGAACGCTCTGCAAAATCCTGCATCCCAACACTTGCTAAAGCTTGTCGAGCAACAATTTTATCCTGCCTAGACGGTCTTTTAAATAAACCTGTATGGCCATAACGCCCCATGAGCACCACATCCAACGCATTTGTTGGGAAATCCCAATCCACCGCATTACGCTGAGGAACATAGCCTACTACTAAACTCTTTGGCTCAAACACCTTCCCTAAAATTTCTACCTTTCCTACTTTATTGGGAAGCTGATTTAAAATGGCCTTTAAAAATGTGGATTTCCCTGCACCATTTGGGCCAATAATGGCAGCTAGATGACCTGTAGGCACTGTTACACAGGCATTTTCTAATACTGTTTTTTTATCATACGCCACCGATAGATTTTCCACTGTTAATGCATACATATTCTTCACCTACTTTAATGCATCGACGATCGTGTCGATGTTATGTTGATACATACCTACATACGTACCTTCTGTTGTTCCTTCAGCTCCCATAGCATCGGAGAATAATTCTCCACCGATGACAATGTCGTGGCCTTTCTCCTTAGCCCCTTCAATAACAGCTTTCATCGCCTTATCGGACACACTGGATTCTATAAAAAGAGCCTTAATCTTATTTTCTACTAAGAAATCAACCATCTCCTGAACATCTTTCACTCCATACTCTGAATCCGTACTCAGCCCTTGCAAGCCACGTACTTCAAATGCCTGACTTCTGCCAAAATAATTGAATGCATCATGAGCGGTTACTAATATTCTTTGTTGCTGTGGTATTTCATTCACCCGCTTTTCTGCGTAGCTTTGTAAATCATCCAGCTTTTTCAAGTAAGCTGCTTCATTTGTTTGAAAATCTGCTTTAAATTCAGGGTATTCTTCCTGAAGCTGCGTACTGATTGCCTTGACAACACCTTTCCAAAGCTCAATATCAAACCAAATATGTGGATCATGGAGCATGGCATCCGTATCACTGGCAAGCAGTTGTTTTTCATCTAATGTCTCGCCCACTGCCAAGACCGTTTTATCCTTCGCCATTTGTTCAAATATATCGAGCATTTGTCCTTCTAAATGTAAGCCATTATAAAAAATGACTTCTGCTTTATCCAATTTTGATAAATCACTTTGAGTCGCCTTGTAGAGATGGGGATCTACACCTGGACCCATTAATGCTGATACCTGTAAATGATCACCACTGATTTCTTTTATCGCATCTGCAATTTGTCCAGTGGTTGCAACCACAATACCTTCTTTTTCACCCTCTGTTTCTGCTGAACAGCCTAATAATAGAAATGAGAGTGATAATACCATCACACCTAACCATTGTTTCATTTTCCTACCTCGACTTTCTCTTTTTTAAGCAATTGTTTGAAAAAAGTGCCTAAACAACGAAGTAACCAATCGGCGGACAAGCCGTAAATTGTTTGTCATGCCCGCCCCTAGTAGTATTCAACTTCAATCTCCTAACTTTTTCCATACAATACCTTAATTTATATTCATTTTCCTGATAAGCTGGCGCCAGCTCATCCAGAAAAGTATTAACATCATACCTGCGCCTACTGAATCGGTCAGTTTCCATACGATTGCTAAAATAATTAAAATGGCCATTGGAAGAATCGTCAGCTTGAAATCACCTAAATCTTTCATTCACGCACTCTTCTTTCTTTGGAGATATTTTGTTTCCCTTAGGAAAAATATATGCTTAATACAAAGAAAATTCAACTACTTTATGAAAATTTCTTTTAAAAAATTTTTTTCTTACACAAAAATTAGTTTAGCCCAAACAAAAAAATCCCTAATGCAGACATTAGAGATTCTTTTATAAAAATACATATATTTATTTTAATATACTTTCATTCTTCTTTTTCCAGCGGCTTTCCTATAAATTCAAATGCATAAATATGTGTTTTCGTTAATTCAATAATGTCCTTGATTAAAGCTTCTTCTGATTTTTCATAACCGCTTGCAATCCATTGCATCATCAATCCATAAAAGCCGTAGGAAGTATAATGCTTGAACATGTTCATGTTGACAGGCTGCTGATTGATCGTCTCAAATTTAAATTGCTCTTGATAAATTTTTGTAATCGTTAAGGGCATACGGGTGTGCAACCCAGGAATCGTATCTTCCACATTCAGCAGCTCGAAAAACTGACGGTGCTTATAAATGTAATGAATAATATTAAAGGATGGTGCTTTCAATTTTGTCGTATATACCTTTTCACCATATAGATAGGGTTCACCTACTGCCACTTCCAGACCACTCAGCATTTGTTCTAGTAAATTCTCTGCTAGTTCAAATTTATCTTGAAAATGCACATAAAAGGTACTACGGTTATAGCCCGCTCGTTCTACAATATCCTTCACTGTAATGGCTTGAAAACCATGCTGTTTCATTAACTCGACAAACGCTTCATAAAAATGACGGCGGGTTCTTTCTTGTCTTTGTGTCCATTTTGGCAATTTTACTTCCCCCTTTTAGACATTTCAGGCACATATGTCTACTAGTTAGATATTTACTACGACATTAATGATTGTTTCCGTTTTCAGGCGTTTTACAATAAAAGTACACCGTGATTTACACAGTGTGCAAGAAAAAAGATTGTTTAAGGGAGTGTCATGTATGGGGAAATTACAAGATAAAGTCGCAATTATTACAGGTGGTGCTTCTGGTATCGGTGCTGCAACAGCCCAATTATTTGTAGCAGAGGGAGCAAAAGTGGTGCTTGTGGACCTAAACGAGGAAAAAGGCCAAGCATTTGCAGCTGAACTACAGGCAACAGGAGCAGAAGCCATGTTTATCAAAGCAAACGTAACGGATGAACAGGAAGTAGCAGCTATTTATCAAACAACTATTGAGGCATTTGGCAAAGTCGATGTCCTTTTTAATAATGCAGGAATTGGACGTGTTACGCCAACTGAGGAGCTTCCTTATGCGGAATGGCGTCAAACTGTAAATGTAGACTTAGATGGTGTATTTTTAATGGCACAGGCTGCCATCAAAGAAATGCTAAAAGCGAATGGTGGAACAATCGTTAATACAGCTTCAATGTATGGTTGGGTTGGCTCGCCAGGATCAGCTGCTTATAATGCAGCAAAAGGTGGCGTGATTAATTTAACACGTTCATTAGCATTGGAATTTGCTACGCGGGGGATTCGTGTCAATGCCCTATGTCCAGGCTTTATTGATACACCAATTATCCCGGAAGAAAGTAAGGAGCCATTACGTCAGATCACACCTATGCAACGACTAGGACAACCAGAGGAAATGGCGAAAGCTGTTTTATTTATGGCATGTGAAGATTCAACGTTTATGACAGGGAACACATTAACAGTAGATGGTGGCTACACAGCCCAATAACGACGTTTAAAATAATCGCTACCCAACAAAGGGCAGCGATTATTTTTTCACTAGAAAAATTTGCAGTTTTTATCCATTTCCTGCAAACTATTACTAAAGCGAGCAAGAAAGGATGAAGACAACAAATGAAAAAAGTAATAGGTACATTATTATTTTCTATTCTGATAATAGCTAGTGCAGGCAATGTACAAGCTGCTGGCTTTCGGGACGTATCAAAGGATCATTATGCCTATGAAGCTATTTTATGGGCAGAAGAATATGATATTGTTAACGGCTTTACAGACGGTACATTTAAACCGAATGCTTCCATTACGGAACAGCAATTAGCAAAACTATTAGCCAATTTTTATGAGCTCGAAACGCCCATCGACGAATTAAAAAAGCAAACTCCTTCGGCAAACTGGTCGGATGAATTCTATAACCAGCTCGCAAGCTATGGGGTGCCTTTAAATGGCTATTTCGACAACCGAATCCGAGCGGCTACTGTGAAGCGCGGTGTAGTGGCACAGGCTATTGCTCATTTAGCTAGCGGTAAGAAGGGCTTAAATCAATCTATTCAATTTTTACTTGATACCTATATTTCTTCCGGGCTAAATCCACAGTACGAAGAGCGAAATTTACAAAAGTTTTATGGCGTGACAAACAACATGACCCGTGCGCAAGTTGTCACGATGCTCTATCGTATGGACGAACGAAATTATTATGAAATTTCAGCGGATGCACAAGCAATTCATGAGAATGCCAACAACGTATCTTTAAATAGTAGGGCAAAAAATGCTCAAAATCAGCTCGACAAATCATTACAACAGGCTACTCCTAGTAAAAGCGCATGGGAAGGTGTGTATACCTATTACTATAAATGGGGTAAGGGTACAAATGAGTTTAACCGCCGTGATGCTATAATCTCCAATGCCACAAACAAGAGCTTTTCTATTGCTTTAACGGCGAATGATGGCTCCGCTTCAGGTAGTGTAAATGGCACAGCCACAATTACAAGCAACATGAAAGCCCTCATGAATACATCCTCGAATGGCAATCGTTGTGTCGTCGAGTTTGAACGTTTATCCAATAATGCCCTAAAGGTGTCCGAGATTGATTGTCGTGCTGAACGTAATGAAGGCACCAATTTTTCGGGTACCCTCAAGCAGCAATAATTTGTAACAGAGTCTGATTCATTCAGGCTCTTTTTTCATCCTTAAAAGCTTCATAGCTATGTTTGGCGATGGCAATAAAATCTTCGAGACAGGGATGCATATGCTTATCTTTATGCCATGCAATATCTGTATAAATCGGCGCTAAATCAACTGTGGACGGTACTTCCATTAATTGCCCACTTTCCAGCTCCTTCTCTACAACCATTTTAGGTAAAAATGTAATACCTAACCCTGCCATCACACATTGCTTGATCGCTTCAATACTGGCGAATTCAATCATTTGTAAGGGCTTGACACCCTCTTGCTGTAGCTGTGCCTCTAAATGATTACGATAGGAGCACCCTGTTTCTGTTAACAGCATCGTTTCAGTTGAAATTTGTTGAGCCGATAGAGGCTGACTAATTTCTTTGGGGGCACTCACAAAAACAAGCTGTTCCTGAATCAATCGCTCTCGCTTGAGCATGGCAGTTTCCTGATAAGTGTCCGTTATCAATGCAATATCAAGTTTACCAGCTTGTAATAAATCCTTTGCAATAGCTGTTGTATGCACAGGCTTGAAAATGATTTTCACTTGCGGGTGTGCTTGTTGAAATTGCTGTAAAATACTTGGTAGTCGATAGACACACTGACTTTCTTGAGCCCCAATTTTTAAGACGATTTGTTCGGGCTCAGTGGACATAGCTTTTTTCAAATCACGATCTAGCTCTAGCATTTTTTTGGCATACTGTTGTAGACGGTTACCTTCTTCTGTTAGGACAATACGTTTTCCTAGGCGCTCAAAAAGAATAACACCCAATTCCTGCTCTAATGTTTTAATTTGGGCAGTGATACTTGATTGAGCGTAGTCAAGAAGCTGTGCTGTCTGAGTAAAGCTTAAGGTCTCAGCTGCTGTTAAAAACGTCTGAAGTTGCTTCATATCCATTCACTCAAACCCCTTTTATTCAATTTTACCGAAACATTCATCTTTATCGATAGTGAATTTCAGTTTACACTAGTTAGTAGCTAAGTGACAGGGACACAGGCTTGCGAACAAAGCAATCGTGAAACGATGGAGCCAAGCCTGTTGCCATTAAAATTTAAATAAAAAAACTTATTTGGATCATAATAGATTCCAAATAAGTCTTTTTATCCGGCTATCAATTACTCGTTCCCTGCTAATTCATTTTTTAGAAGATTAGCTGCAGATAACACTTTTAAATCTTGTAGAATGTCGCCTGGTTTGTTTCCTTCTCCTACAATATAAGCTTCAAATTTTGTCCCAATAAAGTCAAATATATATTGAAATTGCTGAATCATGGGTAACCCTTTTATATAGGGCTCATCTCCACCAACTGCAATGACATATGCTTTTTTAGAAGACATCAGGGCCTTAAAATCAGGATAATCTGGATCCCTTAAAGTTTGCGACCATCGATCAATAAAATTCTTCATTATTCCTGTCATGCTATACCAATAAATAGGCGTAGAAAAAATAAGAATGTCATGCGGAAGTATGCGGTCAATGATGGCGTTATAATCATCGTTGATATTAGAAAAGCCCTCCTCAGTATGACGCTTATCAATGATCGGCTGAATTAAATAATCCTTTAAATAAATTTCTTCTACCATTAGGCCTTGAATAACTAATTTTGTTAATGTCTCTACATTCCCATCAGGACGATTTCCACCGTAAATAACTGCTATTGACATTTAGTATCCCTACTTCCTTAAAGTTTTAACTAGTGTCCCCGTATATCAATAGCTTATTATGATTTCACAAATCGATAAAGATGATTATTTCGATAAAATAAATCGAAAAATCCGATTACAATTGCATGCATACTTTTAAAATTATGTTCAATTAAACTAGGTTACAAAATGAAATCAATAGTTAGTTATAGCCCCTCTAAATTATCCAACAAACTATACCCATATTTAGCAAATTGTTGTTTGACTTGGTTAATGCAATATTCAATTCGTTTCTTTTTTTCTTCTTCAGAATATCCTATTGGGTTTTTTACACACGCACCCAAATCAATCCATTTCAAAGTGCTATTTTCCGTATCCCAGTATATATGTTCAAATTTAAAATCAAAATCGTATCTGTCTACATTCATCATATCTTTTTTTGCTTCAATCATTTTCAAAACAATTTCTTTTAATTCGTTGTTAGTTATGCCTTCTTTTAAAACCTGTGATAAAGTTTTACCATTCACTTTTTCTACAAATAAAAACTCTCTTTTTTTATATGCATAAATTTTAGGAAAATAAGGACTACTGTTTAACTCCAACAATGCGTAAATACCGTTATCCCCTTTTCCTTCAGATAAAAATTTTTTCAATATAATTCCTTTGTTTTTCATTTCATAAACAATTGACCGTTTTCGATGTAATTGAATGATTTCAACTTCTTTACTCAATATAAGATTATATTCATATAAATAAATAGACTCTTTAGTCTCTTCTGGTAGATCATAAAAATAATTTGTGACAAGCAAAACTTGATTACTCCTTTCATCATAAGAAGATTCGACAAAAAGAGCTTATTCCCTTTATATTTCCATTATTTCTACATTCAAAAAAGTGAATACATTTTAATCATTGGATAAGAAGAATTGGATGAAAGGTCACCTATCTTTACAAAAAACCCAAACTACACAGAAGCTCATAACACTTCATTAGTTTGGGTTTCTTTATAAATAAATTTTCTTTTCAAAGCACGCTTTCTATCAAATATTATAGATACTTTAACTATATTCTTTTAGGCCTTCCAATGAAAATCCAAATTACCAGGAACAAACTATATATAAATGGCATATAGAAAATACTCCCTGCATCTTCTCCATTCTTGATAGCGATTCCTATAAAAGCCCAGATAATTACTAATGGAAAAAATACATCTTGCTTATAAACACGTATAAAAGCAGCTAGCACAGTCGCAAGAATAAGTAATAACTGTGCCCATATTTCCTCTGAGAGCCCAAACCCATCCCACTCATAATATTTAAGCACAAAGCTAATATTAGCCATCAACGCCACACTAATCCACCCTAAATATACAGAAAACGGAAGTCTCCCTGAAAAACGATTATCCTCTTTCGGGTAACTTACATACAGAAAAATTATATGAACCAATAAGCCGACCATAATAACAATGGACGTTATAAACAATTCATAATGCCAGCTCAACAACCATGCGATATTTAAAAATGCAGTAATTACAAAGAGACCCAGATTGCTATTTATACGATTAGTAGTTGAAGACCGAAATTGTTGTACAAGCCAAATGAATAATAAAAAATAAATCAAGCCCCAAATACTAAAAACATAGCCTGCTGGAATAAACAATACATCTACCTGATTAGAAATTTCACCTGTCTTTTTCCCATTAATCCCCACCGTGCTAGCTAGTCCATTAATAATAACCATGGCAAAATAACTTATGAGTGCAATCCATTTCATGTTCTTTCCCCCTCATATACATCATCTAATTCAATATATTCATTACCCTTTCCAACTTATAATTACTCCGCTTACATAACATTAATAAATTATTTAAAGCCATTAGCTTATCTATAAAATCGTATAGCCTATTCATTATGGTATGGAAGAAAAAACCAACAAATTGTCTCATTAAATTCCCCACCCTTATTTCCCTGTTATTCAATATTCAACCACTATAGTTATACAATTGTTGTACAACTTTTAAATATCTATATTATAATATGAAAAGTTGTAAGGTTTCGGAGAGCACTACGGTACACAAATACTCACAATCATGAATGTTACTAGCTATAGAAAGGCAGGGAAATAATGACACCAACAGATTGGCAATATAATATTACACAGGTATCTGAAATCACAGGGCTATCCAAACAAGTGATACGTAAATGGGAAGAGCGCTACCAACTTGTTCATCCCAAAAGATTAGAAAATGGACACCGTGTTTATAGTGAAGAGGATGTGCAGCTATATTTAAAAGTACTTAGCCTTTCGAACCAAGGCTATTCTATAAAACAAGCAGTGACAATTGTACTTAGCAATCAAAATGTTTTAGAGGCAGTTACCCCCACAGTGTTGACCATAAGCGACAATGTAGATCATTTCTGTCATCTTTTATTGGAAGAAGGAAGACTTTGCAATGAAGTAGAACTTAATCGACTCCTGCAACAAGCAAATCATTCATTAGGATTAGCAAAATTTCTATCTCATGTGATTATTCCTTTCTTACAAGAGGTAGGAAGATTGTGGGAAAAACAGGAATGGACTGAGTATCAAGAATCTGTGACTACGATGATTGTTAGAGATTATTTAGTACAATTAAGACGAAATTATCACTCTAAAGAGGATGCACCACTTATAATGGGCGCATGCTTACCAGGGGAGCATCATGAAGTTCAACTTCATATTTTATTGTTGCAAGCAATGATGACTGGTTGGCGATCATTCCTTGTTGGCAGTTCTCCAGCTGTTGGGGCAATTGAATCTTTAATCATACATTTTAAACCAAAGGTGGTTCTATTATCTGCTATGACTACAAGGCCATTTGAGTTATACCCTACTAGCATTCAGCAATTAGATGACTTCGCTGCACAACATCCTTCTATTCGATTTTATATGGGGGGTGCTGGCTCTGAAGAGTATTTAAAAACACATTCCTTACATTCAATTGCTATTGCCAGTACTATTGATGAAGTTATAAATAACTTATAAACTCTCACTCTAAATAACTTTATTTTTAGTAGGAGTTTAACGTTTTTGGTTAGAACTAGTACTATAAACAAACGTTAAAAAGTTTATTAATACTGCTATCCCTGTTTAAATAAGGCATTGTTATTACAATCTATTTTATTGAGAAGTTCAACGAGAATATCATGGATGAAAGCATTGGTTACGCATGCTTTTGTCTATGATTTTTTTTGTACGCAATAGCCATAAAATAATTTTTTAAATTTCAAGAATATATAGTTTGCACATTTTTGTACACTAATTGTATAATCACTGTATAACTTTTGTACAACCATAAATATTTTTATCTATTTATAAATCATGACTCAATACAGGTAGTGTTAAAAGACTAAATAGCAGATACGGAGGTTTTTTACAATGAAAAAGGAGATTATTGTTATAGGAGCTGGTCCAGGTGGTTTAGCGTCGGCAATGCTGCTTAGCGCTAAAGGATTTAATGTCAAAGTTTACGAGAAACAACCCTATATTGGTGGTAGAACAAGTGAAATAAAGCTAGGAGAATATAAATTTGATATGGGCCCCACATTTTTAAATATGTTTTATATTATTGAAGAAATATTCGAGCTTGCCGGTAAAAATATACATAATTATATAGATCTAGTAAACCTCGATCCAATGTATGAATTAATTTTTCACGATAAACGCATTAAAATGACTCGTGATCGTGAGGAAATGATTCGTCAAATAAATGAACTATTTCCAGGCAATGAGGGATCTTTTGAAAAATATATGAAGGAAACTAATCACAAATTAGAAGCGTTAGTACCTGTATTGCAAGCAAGCATGAACCGTTATACAGATTTACTACAACCAAAAGTTTTAAAGGCATTGGGTGAGCTTGAAATCGGTAGATCTTTAATCGATACGCTTTCACGATTTTACAAGCAAGAGGAATTACAACTTGCCTTTACTTTCCAAGCAAAATACCTAGGCATGTCTCCGTGGGAAAGTCCTGGTGCATTTTCCATTCTATCTTTTATTGAGCATGCTTATGGTGTTTATCACATTACAGGTGGCATTAATAAGTTAACACAGGCAATGGCAAAGGTTGTACGAGAAAATGGTGGAGAGATCTACACGAACTGTGGCGTTTCAAAGCTCTGGTTGGATGGTCGAAAGGTAAAGGGTGTCATTTTAGATAATGGCGAAAAAATAGCATCTAATGAAGTAATAATAAATAGTGATTTTGGTCATGCGATGACTCATTTAGTCGAGCCTGGTGTTCTTAAAAAATACACTAAAGAAAAGTTAGAGAAGAAAAAATACTCTTGCTCTACTTTTATGCTTTATCTAGGTGTCAATAAAAAATTTGATTTGCCCCATCATACGATCTGGTTTGCAAAAAATTACCGAAAAAATGTTGAAGAAATTACTAACCATAAATTGTTGTCGGATGATCCATCTATCTACATTCAAAATGCAGTTGTAACAGATCCGACAGTTGCCCCACAAGGGAAATCAACGCTATATGTATTAGCACCAGTACCTAATAATTTCAGTCATATTGAGTGGGATACCTGTGAACAAGATTATCGTAACATGCTAATTGGGTTAATTGAGGACAAACTTGGCATTGAAAATCTAGAGCAATACATTGAAGAAGAACACATAATTTCACCGAAAAATTGGGAAGAGAATTTAGGTGTATATAAAGGAGCAACTTTTAACCTAGGTCATCAGCTTACACAGATGCTGACATTCCGCCCTCACAATAAATTTGAAGAATTAAAAAATAGCTGGTTAGTTGGCGGTGGTACACATCCAGGAAGTGGTTTACCGATTATCTTGGAGTCTGCCCGTATTACTTCTAATGGAATTCTACAAAAGCATGGTCTAGCACAATTAGCAGTGAAACCTTTACCTAAAATAGATCTCTTTAATACGGAACTCAATAACAAACCTAGTGAAAAAGTAATGTTGCATATCTAATAATCATTAAGTATGAATTAAATTTAGCTTAGCTACCTAATATAAGGATTTGAAAATATGAATATTCAGACAAAACATATGAATGAAAATGCAATTGTAGATTCAATGAAAAAAAATTTAGCCCTCGTAGAGTTTAACTTGAATAGAAAAGTGATTTGGGCTAATAAAAAATTTGCAGAGGTTCTAGGATATCAGGTGGATGAAGTTATTGGGATGGGTCATGAAAAGTTTTGTAAACCGGATTTTATACAAAGCCCAGACTATCATCTCCTATGGCAAGGTTTATTAAATGGAGAAAAATATGAAGGAAAAATTGAAAGAATAAGTAAAATGAACGATTCTATATGGCTTGAAGCAACTTACCTCCCCATTTTCAATGACAATAATAAGGTAAGTTCCATATTAAAAATTTCAACAGATATTACAAATCGAGAATTCAATACTTTAGAGATTATTGCTAAACTAAAAAGTATGCCTCAGGAGTTAGTAGAAATTGTTGTATCCAATTCAGAAGAAAACATAAAAGCTGTAGCATCACTTGCCAAAGAAGTTGACGCAATTAGAGATACTGTAAAAGTGATTCATACTATCGCTAAACAAACAAATGTCCTAGCACTGAATGCCGCAATAGAGGCTGCACGTGTTGGTGAAAAAGGTCGCGGATTTAAAGTCGTAGCAGAAGAGGTACGAAAATTAGCACTGAATGTTGATAATGCACTTCGAAATATCGAATATAATGTAATGACTATAGAAAGTGATACGGAAAAGGTCGATAATATTACACATGATTTGAAGAAAGTTGTAACAGAAACTCACAATGAATTTAATAAAGCCATTGATAGATTCGAAAAAATGCTTTAACTAGTCAATAATACAGCAGCTAAAGTTCTCAATAGATATTTGAGAGCTTTAGCTTCTTTTTTCTAACTAATTAATATCACTATAAATTATATTCTACTAACAATCTCCTTATTATTTAATGGTATTTTTTCATTTTTTCAAACCACCCAAATGCTATCTCAGCCTCTATACATTCATTGTCCTGTGTAACTAAAAAAATTACAAATGATTCACCAGATGGAAAAATAAATTTTCCATCTTCATCGCTTACTAAAGTACTTTGTGGTGGAACAATTCGTTTAAACGCATTTACTCCTTTATATGGGTGCCCTTCAACAAGTTCAGCAAATTCAATTTTAACGTCTGGATTTGGTGGTGGATAAATGGCTGTATTAGTAGGCGTTACATTTTTAGAAATCATTGAATCCCCAGGAGGTATTGCATTAAACCAAATTTCAGCTAGAATAGGTTGCTTAGAATAATTAGTAATGGTAAACGCATTTACAAACAAATCCACATTAGAATATTTAGGATTACTTAAGCTTCCCCACGCATTTCTTCCTTTTTGTAAGGTAATTAATTCGGTTTGCCCAACAAAATATTGACCTAATAATGATTCATATAAAGGCGTAGGAATACTAACTACTTTCATAAATCGATCATTATTTTTCATTGTCAATCTCACCCCCTTTTATATATTAATGTATGTATTTTTAGTAGGGATGTTTAGACGAAAATATCTTACAAATAAGAGGTTGAAATAATCAACACACAATCCTTAATTTTACGACTAATTCCATATTACAATGACTTTTAAGCATGTTTATAGTTCGTAAATGATGGTGAATGAGAGCTAGCACTAAATAAGTAATATAAGAAAACGACCTAAAAGCTTAATGAAAGCTAGTAGGTCGTTTTTTTATCTATGCTTCTACTGAGATATGCTGGAAGGTTGTCACATCAAATAATCCTGTATCTGTTAGCTTTAAAGCAGGAATAACTGGTAATGCCACAAAAGAAAACGTCAGTAGAAAATGGAAATCTAATGTTGGATTAAGCGTCTTTAATGCACTGTGCAAGCCTGCTAGCTGCTCCTTTGCTTGCTGAGCTGGTACATCTGTCATCAAGCCTCCAATGGTTAATGGCATCTCCGCTAGAATATGGCCATCCGCTACAATGACAAAGCCTCCTTGAATTTCCTGAATGCGTGTAAGCGCCAGGACCATATCCCCATCATTTGTTCCTACAACAAGGGCATTATGTGAATCATGAGCTACTGTTGTGGCAACTGCCCCTTTTTGTAAGCCAAAGCCTTTGACGATTCCTAAACCTGTCGTGTGTAACTGATGATGACGTTCGATGACGGCTAATTTCAGTAGATCTTGTTCTACAGAAGGGACGAAAACACCATCCTTTATAGGTACATCCATTATTACATGATTGGTAATTAGCTGATTTGGCACAATCTCCATTACATTCGCCTTTGTACCCTTTGTGAATGCTAGTTGTAGCCTATCCTTTGTAATGGTTGGTAAATGGACAGATTGATGGATATGAGCAGGCACAACTGGCACTTGACGATTAGTCAGCATTCTACCATCTTCAGCCACTTTCCGCCCATTTTTCCATACGGCCTTTGCCTGCATTGTTGACAAATTCTCTACTAACACAAAATCTGCCTTATAGCCTGGTGCGAGTACACCTCGATCCAATAAACGATAGCATTCTGCGGTGTTAACGGTAGCTAACTGGATTGCTTGCAATGGTGGCATCCCTTCAGCTATTGCCATGGCGATATCATAATTGATGCTGCCTTCGTCGATTAATTCATCCACATATTTATCATCTGTACAGAAACCAAAGCGCCGAGCATTATGTGACTGGACAGCTGGCAATAAGTCACGTAAGTTTTTAGCGGCTGAGCCTTCTCGGATCAGTACATACATCCCCTGCTCTACACGGTCAATGGCTTCCTCAGCCGTTACACATTCATGATCTGTGTGAATACCCGCAGCTCGATAGCCTGTAATTTGCTCGCTTTGTAAGCCTGCACAATGCCCATCAATGACTAAATTTGCTTCCTTTGATAATAAAATTTTCTGAAGCATGTCCTCTTGCCCATTTAATACCGCTGGGAAATCCATGACCTCAGCTAATCCCCGAACCTGTTCATGTTGTAGAAATGGCGCCAAATCCTTAGCCGTTAGTGTAGCGCCTGCATTTTCAAACTGTGTACCTGGTACACTTGATGGCAGCATGACAAAAATATCCATATCTGCATTTTGTGCATCATCGAGCATAAATTGAATGCCTTCCGCTCCTGCGACATTGGCAATCTCATGAGGATCTGTCATCACTGTTGTAATACCATGAGGAAGTAAAACGCGACTAAATTCCCCTGGTGTCAACATAGAAGACTCAATATGTATATGCCCATCAATTAAACCAGGAATGACATAGCCTCCTGCCGCATCCTCTTCCTGTTTAGCGTGAAACTTATTCGTGCGATCTAGAGCAACAATCATACCATTTTTCACGACGATATCTGCTTTTTGCCATGTTAACGAAAAAACATCCGCAATTTGCGCATTTCTCAGTATAAAATCTGCCTCTAATTTTCCTTGAGAGGATAATACATTTTGTGTTAGCTGCTGTAATTTTATCGCCATAACCTATACTCCTTTTTCTTTTAAGAACTATCATGCCAAAAAGATGCTAACCATTGCAACTATTTATCGCTACATCAGTAAAAAACGACCATTGTCAATGGTCGTTTGAAAATTCTAGCTCTTTAGGTGGCTGCCCTTTTTTATTCATTAAGCGCATACGAATAGGCTCAATCTTTAATGTCACCATTTCATCCTGATTGCCAATAAAGATACTCGTAAAAAATTCAGCTAGTTTATTTTTTATCCCTTCTTCATGTACTTCTGTAAGTTTTCCTTCTATTTCCACATACGTATCACCAAAACCACCATTTTCGTAGCCATATAAAATATGGGTATATGGGTTTTTGCGTAGCTCTTCCATTTTTTCTGAATGTTTATTCGTCACTGTATACAATACAAAATCTTCATGCTGGAACGTCATGTATCGTGAGTAAGGCTTGCCATTTTCTACAGTTGCCATTGTTCCAATCTTTTCTCGATTTAATACTTCTAAAATTTCATCACGTACAGAAGTCATAGTATCCCATCCTTTCATCTATATACCTATTTTGCCCTTTCCCAAGAAAGCTAAACCGTATTTTTTTGAAAAATGCGAAATGACAATCTTCGGACATAATGAAAATCTATTGTTATAATAACTGGATGGACAACAGGAATTTTCGAATGAATGAGGGTTAAAAATGAAACAAGCTTTTCTTACGCGCTGTTTGTTTTTCATAACAGGCATTATCGTGCTTTCTTTTGGTATCACCTTAACAATTAAAGGCCAACTTTTTGGAGTGGGCTCATGGGATGTACTACATATTGGCTTAACAAAAACAGTAGGCTTATCAATCGGTTCATGGTCCATTATTTTGGGACTTGCTATTTTAGCATTTGATATGCTGATTACAAAAAAATTCCCTTTACCTGGAACGTTTATCGATATGTTTTTGGCAGGCATTTTTATTGATATTTTTAACTATTGGTTACCTGATATTGATGGTTTTTGGATGCAACTTATATCTTACCTAACAGGGTTAGTTTTACTTGGCTGGGGCTGTGGGATGTATATGGTGGCGAACTTAGGTATTGGACCGCGTGATACACTCATGCTGATGATGGTCCATAAGCTTGGCTGGAGTGTGACTCGCTCTCGTACAACAATGGAAGTAACGGTTGCAATTATTGGCTTCCTACTTGGTGGTCCTATTGGTATCGGTACGGTATTTATGGCATTTGGACTTGGACCAATCGTACAATTTGCCTTATCCTATAACGAAAAATTATTTATGCGATGGACAGGCGTGAAAAGCGCTGTTGTCTAAACTTTAATGACAATGCAGTTTTTGCATTGTCTTTTTTTACAGTTGAAATATACAGTTCAACTATATATAATCAAACTATATAGTCTGACTGTATATTTGAGGTGAAGATGTGAAAAAACATAAATTATTACCTTTATCTGAAACCATGCATTACATTTTACTTGCCTTACGTGAACCACTGCATGGTTATGCGATGATGCAAAAAATTGAGGAAATGAGTGCTGGTACAGTAAGGATTGCTGCTGGTACTATGTATGGAGCCATTGAAAATTTATTGAAATATCATTGGATTACACCTGTTGAAACCCAGGATTCAAGACGCAAGGTTTATCAAACGACCGAAGAGGGTCTAGAAATATTAGCGGCAGAGCAGCAAAGATTGCAGCACATTTTAGCTTTATATGAGGGAGCTGGCAAACATGATAAAATTTAAAGTCTTTTTTGATATCGAAAAGGAAGAGCGCTGGTTAAATGAAATGTTAGCTAAGGGTTGGCTATGCTCCAATATAAACTCAGCAGGTATTTATACATTTCAGCCTACTGAAGATCTTGAACAAGTTATTCGGATTGATTGTCAGCAGGAGCTTCGCAAAGAAAATAAAGCTACCTATAAGCAATTACATGAGGATTTTGGCTGGCGTATAGTAAAAGAAAAATCATATGATGGCACCTATTATTGGACAAAAACTAAAGATGGTAATGATGAATTATTTTCAGATCATGATTCCCACATTGCGAAATATAAACGTTTAATGAAACATGCAAGCAATTGGGCAATACTCTCATTTATCTTCTTAATGATTTTCTATGGCAACGATGGCGTCGCTCCCTTTTTCAGTATAAAAAGCGCATATTATACCCCTGGTTTATGGGATAAAGAAGGTTCTGTTTTCCTTTTTGCTTTCTTATTTGAAACACCCTTCGCCATCATGCGCTTTATTCCACCATGGCTATTTTTAGCAACTTGTAGTATATATATCACGCTGTATTATCGTTATCGTAAATCCATACAGCAATTTTTATAGCAAATAGCAAGAAGCCTCTTACGTAGTGTAAGGAGGCTCCTCTTTCCTTTATGCTTCTGGTTCAGCAGTATTTTGTCCTGTTGCTTCCATCACTTCTGGCGTATCGTCCACTGTATCATCTTCTTGTACGTTTTCAGCAGCTGGTGGTGTAATCGTCACAAGTGTGTAGTCATCCTCTTGTAAAATTTCAAACGAGAACTGTTGACGAATATCTCCGACGTATAGAGAAGTCCCAATTGCAACATTTGTAACATCTATTTCAATGGTTTCTGGAATGTCAGTTGGCTTCACTTTAATACGCACTTCACGATTAGGCTGGAGCAGGAATCCGCCATCAGCAACTCCCACTGCATCCCCAACTACAGTCACTGGAATATCCACTTCTAGCTCCTCTGACATATTGATGGATTTAAAATCCACATGCTTAACATTCCCTTTTAATGCACAACGTTGTACCTCTGTTAAAACTGCATTAATGCGTTTTCCTTCAACATCTAATTGGAAAACACTTTTCGTACCTTGTGTAGCTAACATTTTTGCAAAGGCTCTCGCATCTAACATAATCGCCGTTGATTCCATTTGAAAGCCGTAAACCACACCTGGAATGCGCCCATTTTGTCGAAGCTGTGTTAAAGAAGATTGTCGTCCCTTTTGACGTTTACTGGCAGTTAAAACCATATTCATCGAATATTTCCCCTTTCATGGAAACTAGTCTCATAAAAGGTTTTGCCTTTTCTATTATATTTTATACATAGCAAGCACGCGATTATTTTGTCAGTATGGTAGTGATAATTTGCCTCTCGGGATTACCGTTACGCAATACAACACAGAGTGCGATAGTCGCTAAAACCGTACAAACCATAAACATGACCATATAGGACGTAAATTGCACAATAAAGCCCATCAAAAATCCACCCAACCCAAAGCCTAAATCATAGGTAGCTAAAAATAAACCTAGCAAAACATTTCTCGATTCTTTTGGTACAACAAACGACATATATGTAGTAATTGTCGGATATAGCATCGCTGAGGCAAGGCCATTGAAAACAGCGGAAATATAGACAAAAGTACCTATTTCAGGTAAAACAGCAAGCAGCGTTGTGCCCAATATGGAGCTGAAAAGCACACAGGCAATAAATTTCGGATGCCATTGACCATCTGAAGGAATAGAGCGTCGCAATACAAAGCGACTACCCACCACGACCAATGCCTGTAACGTTAAATAAATAGCTGGATTCCCCACTCCCTCAGTCAGCATAAACAATGGTAAAAACGTGGTGATGGCGCCAAAAATAGCAGCACCAAGAACCATAACGATTGCTGATAGGATTAGCCCCTTGTGTTGTTTTGCCCCCTTCATGGCGGCTATCAGCTCTCTTGTTGTCACAACTTCTGTGTCTTCCTTTGCTTTTGGTAAAGGGGAGCCAATAAAAAACAGTAGTGGCAGAAGAGCCAACAAAACCACAAAGATCAATAAATGCTGTCTATCAAATTGCGTCCACAAGAGTAGCGCTACTGCAGGTCCATATAAACCAGGTACAACACTGGATAAGGAATACATCGACATGCCTTGCCCTCGATCATGATCGTGTAAAACATCTGTAATACCTAACTGCATCGCCATAGAAAAGAAAGCGGTGATGATACCCTGTAGGGCTCGTACTAAAAAGACACTATCAATACCAAATATTACATAGATAAGCAGTGCAAGTGCATGGCCAATTAACAGCCATTGCATAATGGTATAAGGGCTATGCTTGGCGACCATTTGGCCAGCAAAAGGTCTTAATAGCATACAAACAAGCATATACATGGCCATCATGGCACCAATTTCGCCCTCCAAGTACCCTCCATCCGCTGCTTCTAATGGAAAAATAACTGTCAACACGGCATTGGCGGTAAAAAAAATAACCGCAAGCCCATATAATTGCATCATGCGAAGGGATAAAGGCTGAAGTTTCATGATACTTGCTCCCCTTGCAACGAAGAAATTTCTTGACGGCTTATAGGTAATCTAGAGGCTAATAAGCGCTGGCTGATCGGATGGGTCATATATGGAATTTGAGACACATCATGAAGAAATTCCACCACTTCCCCCTGGTCTACAACAGCTACTTCATCTGCAAACAAACTAACTGCGTGTAAATCGTGGGTAATAAATAAGTAACTGAGGCCCCTTTCCTGTTGCAATTGTTTCAATAGTTTTAGAATACTGATTTGTACCAATATATCTAAACTATTAATGGATTCATCCAAGATAATGAGCTTAGGGTCTGTTGCTATCGCCCTTGCTATGGTCACCCGCTGTAACTGACCACCACTTAATTGATGAGGGTATTTTTGAGCATCTCGCTCCGATAGTCCCACCTGTACTAAAAGTTCCTCTATTTTTTCTAGCCGCTGTTGTTTCGTCAACTGTAAATGACATTTCATTGGCTCTGCAATGATGTCTCGAATCTTCATTTTCGGATTAACAGCACTATGGCAATCTTGAAACACGATTTGAATATTTTTTTGTAATTGCTTCTTCTCTTCTTTGCATGTCGTTGCTAGGTTTATATGATCGAATTGTATGGTGCCGCTATCCGGCTTTTCCATACCTATTATCAGCTTTCCTAGTGTGGTTTTGCCACTACCGCTCTCCCCGACAATGGCTAAGCAAACGCCTTGCTCCAAGTTGAATGATATATTTTTCACAGCTTCTATCGTTACATATTCCCCAAACCATCTCTTTTTTCGATAGGTTTTAGATACTTGTTGGATTTCTAACATCGGCTTTCCTCCTGTCTTACCCAATAGTTCGTGTCTAGTTCATATAGGATTCCGTTTGTATCACCTGACCAGCTATCCACAAGTTTTTCGAGCTGATCATCCTTCCTTTTGGCTGCGACCAATGCTCTTGTATAGGAATGAACAGGGTTTTGTAATAGCCGTTCGGCTGGGCCGTACTCCATGATTTTCCCTCTTCGCATAACTACAATTTGATCTGCCATTCGAGCGATGACGCCAAGATCATGTGACACAATCAGCATCGTTGTCTGATATTGTTGCTGACAATGAGACAATTCCTCTAAAATCTTGAGCTGTGTCATCGTATCAAGGGCTGTCGTTGGCTCATCTGCAAGTAAAAGTTTCGGACGAAGACTCATAGCCAGGGCAATCATGACACGTTGAAGCATGCCCCCGCTTAACTCGTGAGGATATTTTTTTAAAAGTCTTGAATCGCTCAATTGAAAAAAAGCAAGTTGCTCAGTTGCTATGTGCAATGCTTGTTTTTTACTGAGCGATCGGTGTGCTTGTAATGTTTCAATCATATGCTCTCCTATTGTTATAATAGGATTAAACATAGCCATAGGATTCTGCAATATACATGCCACGTCATTGCCCCGAAGACCTCGCAACTGCTGTTCATCCATTCCCAGTAAGGAACGCCCTTCTAATAAAATGTCTCCCTCATAGTTTCGGGACTCCCGAAACAGTTGCAAGATAGCATAGCACAGCATCGTTTTACCGCTACCGCTTTCCCCGACAATGCCAAGCGTTGTACCAGTTGGAATCTGGAAATCAACATGCTGCACAACTTTTTTAGGTCCCTGCGCTGTTTGAAGCGTAATTGACAAATCCCTTATCTCTAACATATTGTCACCTCTTCTTCTTATACTTTGGCATCCATAACCGTACGAAGGGCATCCCCAAACCAATTAAAAATAAGAACGGTTAATGAGATCATGATACCTGGTATAAACATAAGCGTTGGTTCACTCATTAAATAGGTTTTACTATCTTTAATCATCATGCCCCATTCTGCCATCGGTGCCGTAACACCTAACCCTAAAAACGACAGCTCCGAAATTAAAAGAATCGTTGAGCCAAGCCCGATTAGTTTTAACAAAAATATTTGTGGAAAGACAAACGGCAATATATGCCTCCTAATAATTTTTCGTTTCGGTACACCTGTCAGCCGTGCATATTGTACATAAGTGCTTTCTTTTAAAGAACGCACCATATTGCGAATAATACGCGCAAAACCTACCCACGACACAAAAATAATTGCCACAAACATATTTTTAATGCCGCCACCTAACGCACCTACAATGACAAGGGCAAAAATAAAATCAGGAATGGATAGAAGAACATCACAAATACGCATTAATACTAGATCAACCAGCCCACCGATATACCCCGCCAGACACCCTACGATGATGCTAATGATTAAGGTAATGAATAGTACGCCAGAGGCTAGCAGCAGAGAGGTGCGTGTACCATACAATAAACGAGATAGCACACAGCGCCCTAGGTGATCTGTACCTAAAGGGTAATGCATAGAAAATCCTTGTAATTTATTGGCTATATCTGTTGTATAAGGATCATGAGGCGCTAACCAAGGAGCAAATAGAGCCATCACCACCAGCACGAGTACGAGCAAGCTACTGATGATGAGTGGCAGATTTTTTTTCATTATAGAGCGCCTCCTTTCAGCCTGACACGTGGATCAACAACCGCACAAAGTATATCTGCTATAAAATTGATGGTGATATATAATCCCCCAATGATGACAATAAAAGCTTGTAGTACAGCGTAGTCCCTTGCTAACATGGCCTCCACAATAAAGTGTCCCACGCCAGAAATGGCAAAAACATTCTCAATAATCGCTGCACCCCCTAATAGACCACCACAGGTCATGGCAAGGGATGTGATAAGTTGTGGTAAAATGCCTTTGAAAATATGTGTACGCAAAATAACCGTTTCTTTTACCCCTCTTGCACGGGCAAAGAGAACATGCGGTTTCTTCATTTCTTCTCTCATGCTTGATCGGATGAGCCTAATATAATAAGGTATAAATCCTAAAGCCAGTGTTATCGATGGTAAAATGACATGAGCAAAACTTCCCCACCCCATAAGTGGTAAGACGCCCCATTTCAAAGCCACTGTGTAAATGAAGAGAAAGGCAAGCCAAAAACTTGGCATAGAGGCGATTGTGAAGATAGCTGTACGTGTAAACCAATCGAGCCACCCACTGTTTTTACTTGCAGACCAAATGCCAATAGCAAAGCTAATGACAATAATTATGACCAATGCTGTTATTGCTAAAAGCAATGTTGTCTCAAATCGTTGAAACAGTTCTGTTGCCACGGCCTTTTTCGACACAAAGGATGTTCCGAAATCTAATTGCAATGCATGGCTGAGCCAATCAATATATTGTATCCATAATGGTTGATCGAGACCCATTTCTTCACGCATACTTGTCATGGCCTCTTCAGTAGCTGGAATTTGATTGATTGTAAAATATGCTTCAACAGGATCAACAGGAATGAAACGGATTAATCCAAAGGCGATGATGGTTATACCAAGCAATGCCAGTAACATACTGGCTAGCCGTTTAACAAAGAATGCAAACATTTTGATTATTTCACCTCATATTGATTGAGTGGCACTTCAAATTGCTGCATAGAAAACGATAAATTGGTTAGACGTTGATTGGCCACCAAATAATTTGTCCGATAAGATAATGGCATGAAAATCGCCTCTTCATGAATGGTTTGTAAAATAGCTTCATACAAACTACGTCTCTCTGATTCATCAGTTGAGCGAATCACTTTCGCAATATTCGTTGCTAATTTTTCTGATTGTGCCATGCCTTTTAACGCATAATAGCCAATTTGCTTTTCCCCCGTCATCATCCGTAAATACATATGGGGATCATAAGGTGCCCCCCACGTATCATTCATAATGACATTGAAATCACCTGTTTTACTTCGCGTTCGGAAAAGTTGATCTTCTTCTCCAATCAATTTGACATCTACGCCTAATTCACGCCATGCGCCCTGTAGATATTCAAAAATAGATTTATGCACTTGGTCATTACTGTTATACGGAATCGTTATGGTCAGTGCTTGACCGTCTTTGGATCGAAACGGAGCCCCTTCCTCGAAGATCCAGCCTGCTTTATCCAATAGTTGCTGGGCTTTTTCTAAATCATAGCTGTAAGACTCAAATGGAATATCACTATACGGAAATCCTGGAGCAAATAAAGACTTGGCCTCTTGCTCAATGCCATTTAATACATGTTCAATAATTGTTTGTCGATCAAAAGCATACTGCAAAGCAAGTCTGACATCTTTATCTTGCGTCACACCATAGTCTGAATTGAAAGATAGTATTCTAGTAGAGGAAGGTTCAGAAATTATCGTTTGATAGTGCGGATTTTTCTCCAAAGCTCGGAGTTCCTCAGGAGCTAATTGACCACTTCCGAAAATTAAATCAATATCTCCTTTTTCAAGTGCCATCATACGTGCTTGTGAATCAGGAATAATTTTGACGATGACCTTTTCTAGCTTAGGTCTCTCTCCCCAATAATGCTCATTACGTGAAAACTCAGCAAAATTGTCTTGCTTGTAATCAGTTAAAATCCAAGGACCTGTTCCAACTGCTTTTTCAATGCCATCTTTGGTTGACCCACTTGCTGGGAAGCCACTATCCCCTAACATACGTAATGGACGAATCAACGTTAACTCCTGTAAAAATGGATAATAAGGCTCTTTTAAATGAATCTTTAATTTCAGCTTATCTAAAACTTCTACCCGATCAATGATTGCCACCACTTCTAGCCAACTATGCGGTGCAATATTCTCCACTACGGTTTCGATATTACGTTTAACATTGTCTGCCGTAAGCTGAGAGCCGTCTGAATACAAGACATTGTCTCGTAATGTAAATATGTAGCTCTTACCGTCTTCGGACATTTCCCATGCTGTTGCTAATCCTGGCTCTATTTGCCCATCATTTCCATAGCGTACAAGCGGATCGTATAACATTGCCTGAGCAAACATTTCATTTGGCGCATACAAGTGTGGATTTACTTCTCCAATATCCTTGGGCCAAGAAATGGTTAAAACATGCTCATTTTCACCTTTTGCCTTTTCTTTTTTTGCCTTGTTATCCGAGTGTCCGCATGCCACAAGCATACATGCACTCACAATCAATAGAACTAGTAAACTCATTATTTTTTTCAATATACTTTCCCCTTTACCTAAACAGTAATGATTACTATTATCATTCAAAATCGAATTTTAAATGATTCATGACTTTTTGTAAAGTAGATATTCAAAAATAAATTTTATTAGCCACAAAAAACATAAAAAAACACCTCCTCTGTCCATGGAACAAAGGAAGTGCCTTCTGTCTTAATATAGTGCTATTTTTGTATGCAATAGCTCATGTAACTCATGCAATTTTTTAATTTCATAATGCGGTTCAATACCACTCGTATTTTCAATATTGCGGATGTTAAACCAGCATGTATCAATGCCTGACAGCAAGCCGCCTTTAATGTCTGATGTCAAAGAATCGCCGATTATAAGCGTTTTAGCTTTATCAAAATGCTCAATCCGCTCAAATACGTAATCAAAAAAGGCAGGCATTGGTTTTTGATAGCCCGTTTGCTCGGAGATAAAGATGCCTTTAAAATATTGTGCTAAATCGGCATCCACTAGTCGTTTATTCTGTGTCAATGTTACGCCATTTGATACGACATACAAATGATAGTGATCGGCTAGTTGAGCGATAACTTCATAAGCCCCTTCTACATAATGGTGTGCTTCCTGTAAGTATTTCTGGAATAGTGATTCAAAGTAGACGCCATCGACCTCCATCCCAAATTCCTTTAAAGCAACCGCAAATCTTGTATTATGTAGTGTATTTTTTGTCACTTCCCCACGCTCAAAAGCTCGCCACATCGATTCATTAATTTCTTTGTAGCGCGCAATCATCTCGGGCGTAGTGGCTATCTTTTCCTCTCTAAACATGCGGTCTAGTGCTGCATTTTCAGCTAAATCAAAATCTAGTAATGTATCATCTACGTCAAACAATAAGATCTCATATTTCGTCATGTTCATTCCCACTTTCTTTGATGCATTGTGACTATTTACTCTATATCATGATAACGTTTTTTATGAAAAATAACAGTAAAATGTCCTATGACAGAATATTAGAACATGTATGCGCTTTATACACATGCTTATCCGTAAATTGAAACGAGGGAACTTTTTCTATATTGGAAAAAAAGTTCGTCTAGCCATAAAATAGTCCGTTCTGCAATTTCATATTTGAAATTATCGTTGAATATGAGACAATAGATTGCTAGAAAGGAAGATGTACGAAAGATGACGACCTTACAAAAAATAACACCTGTCTATGATCCTTGGGAAGCCTATTTAGATGTAGAACAACATGGACAAATGACACTCTCAAATATTGAATTTACAACAACAACACTTTGTAATATGCGCTGCGCACACTGTGCAGTAGGCTATACATTACAAAATAAAGACCCTGAGGCATTACCAATTGAATTAATTCTAAAACGATTAGATGAAATACCCCATTTAAAAACGCTCAGCATTACTGGTGGAGAACCTATGATGAGTAAAAAGTCCGTCCAGAATTATGTGTTGCCACTTTTAAAATATGCGCATGAACGTGGTGTACGGACACAAATTAACTCCAACCTAACATTGGAACCAGCACGTTATTTACTGATTGCACCTTATCTTGATGTCCTTCATATTTCACATAACTGGGGAACAATCGATGAATTCGTCGAAACGGGCTTTGCAATGATGGAACGCAAACCAACATACGACCAACGTGCAGCCTTATTCCAACGCATGATTGATAACTCAAAAATGCTAGCTGAACATGGTGTAATGGTATCAGCAGAAACAATGTTAAACAAAAAAACTTTACCATACTTAGAACATATTCATCACCAAATCATCCATGAGATGAAATGTGCACGTCATGAGGTGCATCCAATGTATCCATCCGACTTTGCAAGTGCACTTACTTCTTTATCACTAGAGGAAACACGTGAAGCCATTCATCACCTGCTAGATATCCGTGATGACAATACATGGATGTTATTTGGTACACTACCATTCTACCCATGTAGCATGAACGAAGAGGATCAAAAGCTGTTACAACGTCTCCGTACTGAGAAGAATGTCACAATGCGTAATGACCCAGACGGTCGTTCACGATTGAATATCAATATCTTTACAGGCGATGTGATCGTTACCGACTTTGGTGACACACCAGCCCTCGGCAATATTGTACATGACGAACTACCATTGATCTTTGATAAATGGATGGCAACCGACTTGGCAAAATCGCTTAACTGCCATTGTCCAGCAGTCAAATGCTTAGGGCCAAATGTACTTGTAAAAAATATGTATTATCAAGATGCCGCGTTTGTGAGTGGCTCTGCTCGTGTATAAGTTCATCGATAAAGAGAGCAACTCCATGTTGAACAAAGACTGATCAACATGGAGTTGCTTTTACATATGGCGTTATAAATTGTAAGTTGGCCTTATCTGTTCTTTAATGCATCGTATATAATTGTTCGATCGTAAGTGAAGAATCCACCTCTTGATTTTTCTTGTCTTCGGAAATGATTTTCCCTTCATAAATCAATCCACCTGTACGTAAATCAACGATAGACAACCACTGTCCATCAGAAACACGATATACTAAATAAAATTTCCCCTCTGCTATACGTAAATATGGAGCATCTTTCTCATTCGCAATGCTTGAATATTGAAGGGTTAAGGGCTCTTCCCACTTTTTCTTTTCAATATGATAACGATTCAGCGTTAAACCATTGGCTGAATAAACAGGAATGTATATCGTTTCTTTATGAATCAGCATTGACTTCCGATAGGGTTTTAATTCTTCTGGCATAGTCCATTCCTCTGCTTCATTCTTGGCATTATTATAGAGATATATTTGACTAGAGATAACTTCTAGCTCAGTATCTTCTTTTCGATCACTGTATTTTTCTACCATATATAAATAATAATTTTCGTTTTGAGTAGTAGTATTGTATTCATTAAAAATACGGATACTGGAAGTGCCTCTTTCTTCTGACACTAACTCTGCAAGGATGGCGTCCTTTACTAATTCCTTCTTGTTCTCATCAATCGAATAGACATGCAACTCTTCCCTAGCTTTTATAAGATAGTTGGCTGATAAATAGTTTGTTGTTAAAATATTTATCTTTCCATCTCCTACGTAGACGTCATTCACATTAATCCAATCATAGCTAGCTTTGACTGGTATATCGATTTTAAAGGAAGAACTGTCATTTGTATTTTTATCAAGTGTATCAATTTGAAGCGTTACGACATTGCTAGCTTCTTTTCCGCCATCATCTAAAAACGTTGTGTAAATCAAACGTGATTTGTCTTCAAAATATTTTCTTGGATCAAATTCTTTCCCACGCATAAAATTACGGTGTTCCTCAATATATTTTCGAAGATTCATAGGTTCATTTGGGGCAATTAAATCGCCAAAAAAAGACTGATTATTGGGATTCGTGGAACCATCCTTTGATATGTACAACATATGATAAAGATCATTACTCTGATAACTTGTTTGAAGAATAAGATTTTCGATTTCTTCCTTATTTCCGCTGATCGTTTCAATTTTATAGGATCTGTCATTTTTCGAAGCCATTGCTGTTTTTTGGATATAGTAAGAACTGATAAACACCACGATGAAGAAACTAATACTGATTGTTTTCCAATATTTTTTCATTGTTATACCTCCTCTAGACCCTGATTTTATATTTTAATAAATGATTCGCAATCCAAATGGCACTGCCTAAAACGATCATGCTAGTTACCAGTACCATTAAGAAAATTTCAAGTGGGTAAAAGTAATTTGTATAAACATTAACTAATAGGATTGGAGCAAAAAATACCCCAAGTGACAGTAAGCCATAAAAAATAGCGTAAAAAATCCCTTTTAAACCATAACTTCGCTCAATTAAAATCGCGGTAAATATTACTGCCACGAAAAGTAACCCAAGTGCATAAACCAGGATAAACTCTGTAAAGCTAGTCGGATACAGCCACCTCCACATATTTAAAGTAGAACTAGTATAAATTGAGAAATTTGATTGGAGATCGATTGGTATAATCTTATTCACTATTTGTTTTTCCATCAAAATTAGCAAGATTTGCAAAGCAATCAAGCCAAGAACTAAAAGCATAATCGTCGTTAATTTCGCAAAATAAATGGCGATTCTTTCAGTTGGTAACATGAATAATCTGTAAATAAATGTATTTTTACCAAACCAATCTCGATACCAAATAAAGAAAACATAAATCATCAACATGGCGATACAAAAAAAGATTGGCAGCAGAAACCATTCTGAATCAGTGAATCGATCGAAAGAAAAAGTCCCGTATTGCTCCACATACTGGTTCCTGGATAACTGGTTTTCTGCCATCAACTGTTTAGCATTTTTCATATAGGTTTGTGAGATAATTCCCGCTCCTATAAGCTGGCTGAGCATGGTCAAGCCTATTAAAATCAAATACAATTTAAAAAATCGATTTACTTCAAAATTAACAAGTTTTAAATAGTTTTTCATGCTCGATATACCTCCCTCATCACATCAACCACTGATTTCCCTTCATTTTCACGTACTTCCTCCACGCTAAATTCTCTCAATACTGCACCGTCATCAATAAGGACTGCTTTATCAATCAAATGCTCAATATCACTAATTTCATGCGTTGTTATAATGACACCACGTTCTTCAATTAAATGGCTTGTAAACACCTCTGCAATCTGCTCACGAGAGAAAATATCAATGCCAGAGAATGGTTCATCCATCAGTAAATAATCGACATCCAGTGACAAACCCAGTAGCATATTCACTTTTGCTGTATTTCCTTTCGATAAGTTAGCAATTCGTTCATTCGGATCAAGTTTAAAAAATTGTCGTAATTCTTCTGCTCTCTGAGGATTCCAGCTTTTATAAAAATCAGCCATGAACGCACAAGCTTCACTGATTTTCATTTGTGGCAACATCGTTATTGTGTCTGGGATGAAGGTTATTTTTTCAAAGCTTTCTTTTGTGATTTTTTCTCCATCAATTAAAATTTCACCACTATTAATTGGTGTGAGCGCCATAATAGCTTTCATGATTGTCGTCTTACCTACACCATTTATTCCTATTAAACAAGTAATCTCCCCTTTTTCTGCAGTAAAAGAAAAGTCTTTTAAAACCTGTTTCCTGCCGTATTTCTTGTTAACATTATTTACTTCAATCATTTCGATTCCTCCGCTTCTCCGCTTTCGGCATCATGTTTTTTCTTTACGAGTTCCAACACTTCTGCTAACGGCACATCGATAGATTTAATAGAGCCTAAAAATAAGTCAACCGCTTCGATAATCAATTCCTCACGGACATTTTTAAGGACCGCTTCATCTTTTGTAATGCAGCTAGGCATATTCCCCTCTGTAAAAATCAATCCTTGTTCCTCCATTTCCTTATAAGCTCGTTGCGCAGTATTTGGGTTAATCTTTAACTGATTGGCTAATTCCCTTCTGGATGGGATCTCCTGACCGGGCTCATAAAACCCCTTGGCAATTTGTTCTTTCAAATGCCGAATAACTTGGACATACACCGGGTCCCGATTATTAAAATTTATAGTCAAATAACTCAACTCCTCAAAAAATTAATTTCGCGTATTAACCACTTAATACACAGTATGCATAATGATGGGTTGCCCCTATCAATAAACATGGACATATTTTTTTCTCGCTAACACCTCTGCGTATTAAGTACTTAATACACTGTCATTAAAAAAATGTATTAAACAGTTAATACACTTCTTGCAATGTATTATATGCTTAATACACATTTTAAGTCAACCATATTTATGGAAATAACTATCAATAATTAAAATCACAACCAGTTGGACAAGTAGCATGTACAATCTGGGATGCAAATATGCTTTTCTTCAAACAGACGAGTGTTTTTTTCTTCTCAATAATCATGCTAATTGTTAACTGGTTAGGAATGTATGTTTTCTTTAGCACAAAAAAATAAATTTTATGCTCACAAGAGGTATAAGAAATTATAGTTGAGCTATACTATTAAAGATTTCACTTCAAATCCAATGACTAGGAGGGTTAACCCGATGAGTGCGATTGATCGATAACTCAGAAGGACCATCAAAACTGAATAAGCTAAAGTACAGATTTCTTAGGAATATCTTAAGATCCTATGCGGAAGCGAGGCAGTGTGTCATGGAGCAGAAAATGTAAGTGGTAATCAGACCCGGAAATAAATTTCCGGGTTTTTCTAATTGTAAAGCCGTTATTCTAAATACATAAAAGCCATATTCAGATGAATATGGCTTTCCCCTTATCTAATTAATTCCTTTGCTAGGAATCTATAGGTATTTAAACGACTTTCTAATTCATATTGATTGCAATTTAGCATTACTTCATCAAAGCCATAGCGTTCTTGCTCAGCACTTAAAAAAGAAGCAATGTCTTGGGGTGTCCCGACAAGATTCGCCTTGCGATTATTGTCAATCGTCAATTTATCCATTTCAGTTAATGGATAATCCTTCGCTTCTTCGGGTGACATTGTTTGAATGATTTGCCCTTTCATTAATTGAAGACGAGAAATATCAATCGGTTTAGCTAAATATTCCGCTTCTTCTAAGGTGGGGGCAACTGTTGCTGCATATGTCACAATGATTTGTGGTTTATCCATATAATAAGAAGGCGTAAAATAGGCTTTATAGGCATCAAAGATATCCTTTGATATATTGCCCGTGAAAAATTGTGCATACGAATAGCCTACTCCCAGCTGGCCAGCCTGCATGGCACTCTGACCACTAGAACCTAGTAACCAAGCCTCTGGTAATGAAATATGAGCAGGAGCTGCAACGACTTGATCATAGACATGTTCACCTGTTTTTTGATTATTCATTAGTTTTAATATGATTTCTAGCTTATCGTACTGTTCCGTGAAGCGTTGTCGTCTTCCCTCTGCCAATGCATAGATAGCGGCATGATCACCACCAGGAGCTCTCCCCACACCAAAATCAATACGATTGGGTGCCAGCCCCGATAATGTTTTAAAGACCTCTGCTAGCTTATAGGGTGAATAATGCATCATCATGACGCCACCCGTACCAATGCGAAGCCGCTGTGTTTTAGCAGCTAAAAAAGCAGCAGTTACTTCAGGAGCTGAACTCGCCAATGACTGACTATTATGATGTTCAGCAAGCCACATACGGTGATAGCCAAGCTCTTCACCTAGCAATGCCAGCTGTTCTGTACGTTGGAAGGCCTCTTCTGCAGAATGACCTTTTGGAATCGGCATTTGATCTAAAATACTTAATCTCATGTAAAACATCCTCTCTGTCTCTAGCTCCCCCTTTTACTGTAATACAGTTTGGATGATTTACAAAATAAAAAACCTTACTCATAAGCTAGTTGTTTCTTTTCCCAAGTGTGATAGACCATGCCAACAAGCTTTTGCTGTTGTTGCTGGTTTAATACGACATCTTTAAATTTCATTGCCTCTAGGGAAAATTGCTGCGTTTGTTCGTTCACGACAAATTGGAGAATAGCATGTCCTTTTTCGTCTTGAAACGTAATATCACCTGACAATTCTACAACTTGCTCCCCAGTTTTCGCTTCATAATAGCGCCAGTAAGGTTCAAAAAAAGCGTAATTAAACGCATTTCGAACTGTGACATCTGAAAAATTCTCCAAATAGCCTTCCTTTACAGTATCAATATACTCATGATCTGTTATATCTTTTTTTGCATTAAAGACATACCCTACAAGTACTCCCATAAACACAACACAGAGAAATACACGTATATGATTTCCTAAACTCATGTCATCACGTCCCCTTTACGTAAAAACACCATCAACTACATAATACATCAAAATAATGACTCCAAGTAGAATTTTTTTGTGTTATGTAGAAATTATCGTCATTTCCTATCGGATCACTTCATTTATTTCTATTAAAAAATAGCAGCTAGAGTATTTACAGCCTATCCTCAGTTCGCTACTATCAGATTATTATGATAGAAAAGAGATGACCTTTTGTGCCTTTTGATTTAGATGTAAATATTTTATTAATTTTAATCCTCTTCGGTTTTTTAGCAGCCTTTATTGATTCAGTGGTTGGAGGAGGTGGGCTTATCTCATTACCAGCTCTTATGTTCGTTGGTCTTCCCCCCTCTGCTGCAGTAGCAACCAATAAATTGGCAGGTACTATGGGTTCCCTTACTAGCACAGTGACATTTTATCGCTCTGGTAAATTAGATATAAAAGCCGTCTATAAGCTATTCCCCTTCGTTTTTTTTGGCTCTATGCTGGGTGCTTGGATTGTCCACTTAATGGACCCAAGTGTACTGAAGCCATTAATGCTGATTATGCTTGCAGCCGTTGCTATCTATACCATCTTTAAAAAAGACTGGGGCAGTATGACCACCTATAAACAATTAACCCCAAAGCGTTCTATTATTTTTGTTTTCGTAATTACACTTATTGGCTTTTATGATGGCTTTTTAGGTCCTGGGACAGGCTCGTTTCTACTCTTTGCTTTTCTCCTAGTTGGCTTTGATTTTTTACAATCAGCAGGAAACGCCAAATTTTTAAATTTCGGCAGTAATGTAGCTGCCCTCCTTATGTTTATATACTTAGGACAAATAAATTATGCCTATGGACTACCTATGGGTCTTGCGCAAATTGCAGGAGCTATTGTTGGTTCAAAATTTGCCATTAAACGTGGCAGTGGCTATGTACGTAAATTATTTATCGTTGTGACCATTCTATTACTCTTGAAAAATACATATGACTATTTTTCATGATCAGTCGTTATACTAACGTATGCCAATACTATAGAAGGATCAAACTTATCTCAAATGGGGTAAGTTTTTTTCATGGCATCAACTTTTTCCCTTTCCTCGTACGTCTAGTAAATGTATACAATTTGACAATGTTAAAAAAGGAGCTTCTTTGGACATGAGAACAAGAAATGCATTTCAACATGAAGAGGTGTTTGTCCAATTCATTCGAGAACAAAAAGAGCGTTTTTATTTGCTCGCGTATAGCTATACAAAAAATGAACAGGACGCACTAGATGTTGTACAAGACAGTATCCAAAAAGCCATGCTTTCATTAGATCGACTTGAAAATGTGACCTATATGAAAAGCTGGTTTTATAAAATAGTTGTCCGTACAGCCATAGATTTTTTACGTAAGCATAAACGCTTACAAGTGACAGATGATGATACATTACAATATTTAACACCTGCTCAAGAGGATGTTTATGAGAATGTTGACTTGGAGCATGCGTTGGATGAACTCCCGCAAATGTATCGAGAGGTTGTCATTCTCCATTATTTCGAGGATTTAAAACTCGCCGACGTGGCGAACATCCTCGACATTAAGTTGAGTACAGCCAAATCGCGTCTTTATAAAGCATTAAAACTATTGAAAATCCAATTGGAAGATGTGAAGGGAGAAACTGCACATGGATAAAAAATTACAGGAGTTAGAAAAACAATATATGAAAGTCCCGATTCCAAAAGAGCTAGACTTCGTGGTTGAAAAAGCACTTAAGCAAGGTCAAAAAAAGAAAAAAAATCGTACACCTCAATGGGTCCTTGGATCTGCCGCTGCAGCCATGCTATTTACAGCTGGTTTAAATGTAAGTCCTGCAATGGCACGCACACTTTCAGAAATTCCCGTGGTTGGTAGTGTGATAAAAGTATTGACTTGGACAGAATATGAAGTGGCAGAAGATACTTATGATGCCAACATTAAAGTTCCTTCTATTGAAAATTTAGAAAATCAAGATCTCGCTAATACATTAAATGAAAAGTATCGTGCAGAAGGTAAAACACTTTACGATGAATTTATCGCAGATGTCGGTGATTTAAAAGCTCAGGGCGGAGGTCATTTAGGTATTGATAGTGGTTTCGAAATCAAAACCGATAATGAACAAATTTTATCGATCGGCCGTTATGTTGTAAATACTGTTGGTTCGTCTTCAACGGTGATGGAATACGATACGATCGATAAAGAAAACGAAATTTTAATTACTTTACCAATGCTCTTTAAAGATCAGCACTATATTGAAACAATTAGTGAAAATATTAAAGAACAAATGCGTACACAAATAGCTGAATCGAATCAAGATAAAGTTTACTGGGTAAAGGGTGCTGGCCTTGCCGATGAAGAGTTAATGGAGGAATTTACAGCCATTAAACCTGATCAGCAATTCTACATTTCTGATAAAGGCAAGCTTGTGATTTCCTTTGATAAATATGAAGTGGCACCTGGCTATATGGGCGTTGTAGAGTTTGAAATCCCAACAGATGTCTTAAAAGAAGATCTTGTAAGCACAAAATATATTCATTAATTTAGCTTACTTTTCCTATGACGAGGTATTGGATGATGGTGTCATCCAATACCTCATTTTTTTCATGAAACCATACCATTTTCTGCTTATAAAGCCGACTTTTTTTGTCAAAGCTAATATGTATCAATCTATGTTAGAGGGTTTTCAACATGAAAAGTGTAGGATCAATCAGTATTTTACATGTCATCTTCCTATCAATGACTGTTATTGGCTTAAAAAATCATGTAACCATTATTCCTCCGCTACTAGATGTGGCCAAAAGAGATGGCTGGCTGTCAGTATTGTTTGCTGGGGGAATTGTTTTCTTTTGGCTATTTTTATTAGTATATATTCAATCAAAATCTAATCAGGAGCCCATCCGAGATTGGCTTGATTCAAAAATCGGGAAAATTGGCTCTACTATTGTAATTTATACAGTTGCTATTTTTTTAATGATTATCGCAGCTTTTACAATGATTGAAACACTGCAATGGGTTAATACTACATTTTTACCTCAAACACCTGTTATCATCTTATTATTTATCTATACCATTCTGTGTATTCTTCTTGTGGCGACTAGCTTACAGACAATTGTCATTTTAAACGTTTTTGTATTATTCGGTGTAGTTATCTTCGGCTTTTTCGTTGCCTTTACGAACATGCAGGTGAAAGATTATGAATTATTGCGTCCATTTTTTGAACATGGATTCCAGCCTGTATTGCGAGGCATGATTTTCCCTGCATCCGGGTTTATTGAGCTTTTAATGTTGCTATTTTTACAGCATCAATTTAAGGAACGTATTCGCTGGTACCATTTTGCTATTATGCTGGCCATTTTAGTAGGACTGACATTAGGACCATTAATTGGGGCCATTACAGAATTTGGACCGAATGAAGCAGCTAAGCAACGCTACCCTGCCTACGAGGAATGGGGATTAGTGACAATCGGTCGCTATATCGAGCATCTTGACTTTTTCTCCATTTATCAATGGCTGACAGGAACCTTTATTCGAGTTAGTTTCCTTTTGTACATTGTGGCAGATTTATTGAAGATGACAGGAGATCCGAAGCGTATATGGCAAATGCTTGCTCCTCCCTTCTTTATTCTTTGTTTACCATTAATTATGCTAAATGAAAGCCTATTTTTAAAAGTAAAAGGACATTATATTCTTACAGCCACTTTTATTTTTTTCTTTTTACTCTCAATATTTTTCGTAGTCGTAGCTTTCTTGTCGGATAAATCTTCTAAAAAGGGGAAAACTGAAAAACAAGATATGAAAAGTGGTGAATCATAATGCCTCAGCAAGAACAGGCGCTAGATCTTAGTACGCTCAGAAAATTATTTCAAAAATCGGCAGATATTCAATTTCAGGAATATATGTTTAATCAGCAGAAAGTACACTTTATTACGTGTGATGCTATGATTGATCAACAAATGCTTAATGAAGTGATTATTCAACGTATTCAGTATTTATATGATCATTTGGATGAGGTCCCCTTTGAAGAGAATATCGCAAGGCATCTTCATGTTCCAAGTATTCAAAAAGTACAAGACAAGGAACAGCTGATAACTTTTGTCTATAGTGGCTTCTTGTTGTTGTATTTTGATGAAGGCAATCTTTTATATGCAAGCAATATTGCCCACAAGCCGAATCGCCAGCCTGAAGAAACACGCATGGAGGTTCTTGTTAAAGGGCCCAGAGATAATTTCATTGAAGATATACGCGTCAATATCGCACTAGTAAGAAAACGCTTGCCGACCAACTCATTTTGTGTGGAAAAAGTGGAGCTTGGGAAGCGATCAAAAACTACGGTAGCCATTCTTTATTTTGATGATATTGTGGATATGGATATTTTACATGGAATCAAAAAGCAGCTTGCTGCCGTTGATACAGATATTGTATTTAGTGGCGATTTATTGATGGAACGGGTCAATAAAAATTCCAAGCTTTTTCCGAAGTTTGATTATACAGGACGACCTGATTATGCGGTACAGGCCTTAGCAAGAGGACGTTTTATTATTTTTGTAGATGGTGTCGCCTATGCCATCATTACCCCTGTCAATTTGTTTCTCTTACTAAAATCAGCTGAGGACAATGAATATCCTATTATTTTCAGTTCACTCGAACGATTATTGAGAATATTTGGTATTTTAATCGGATTACTACTTCCTGCATTCTGGCTAGCCTTGACAACCTATCACCAAAACCAATTGCCGCTCCAACTACTCGCAACCGTTGTGCAAGCGAAGGCGGGCTTACCGCTCCCCTCTTCGCTTGAAATGTTGCTGATGTTGCTGATGTTTGAATTGTTTCGTGAAGCAGGCTTGCGTCTCCCTTCCGTTATCGGTGGGACCATCAGTGTTGTAGGTGGATTAATTATCGGGGATGCAGCCATTCGAGCAGGTGTAACCAGTCCTGAAATGATCGTTGTCATCGCTATTTCTACCATTGCCTCCTTTACATTAGTGAATCAGTCGCTTGTAACTTCTGTTAGCATATTACGCGTTGCCTTTATCTTTGCTAGTGCCTTTTTCGGATTATTTGGCTTCTTTGTTTCTTTATACCTAACACTGCTTTACTTAAGTAATATTCGAATTTACGGCTACTCTTACATGAACCTGGCAACAGATCTAAATTGGGCAACCATTAAAAAATCCATCTTTCGATTATCACCTAAGGGCTATACAGAACGTAACAAAGCACTTGCTCCACAGGATTATACACGAACTTCAAAAGGACATGAAAACAAGGATTCTCCAAATAAAAACAAATAGCATCCCTATCGATTGTGAAGGGATGCTATCTTTATTTGCTCAACGATTTTGGACTCTTTTTGTTATAACGTCCAGTACACTTTCCCAATGACCTTTCATTTCTTCTCGTACTGTCTGATCAGAAAGATGTTCCTGATGAAAGCTAATGGTTGTTTTATTACGATCTTTTGGTAAAATACGGATTTGTACGGTAGATGGTTTTGACCACACTTCCTTTTGCCAAGTTAATCGAAGCTGCTCTAACGGTTTAACAATCCTGATTTCGCCTGACCCTGTCTTTGAATGGTATTTATGCCCAGGCTCAAATATAACTGAAGTGCCTTCACCTAGCCATGTACGTACCCCTTCTGTTGTCGTGAGCAATGCCCATGCTTGCTCCTGCGAAATTGGAAACGTCCTTCTAACCCCGATTTGAAAACCCACACTTTTCGTTTGACCGATGATTCTATCGTTACCCATTGCTTCACCTCTATTTTATGACCTTTATAGTGAACTGTAGTTCTATTCGATAAACTTGCTAAACATTCCTTCTATGTATTCAGAAATAAATGTTCCATTATCCATATCAATAATTTGACCTGATACCCTTTGATTATTCGATGGTATTACCTTTCAATGGATTCCCTCTTTCTACATAAACCTTTATTATGCATATTAGTGTGCTTTAGATACAACATGAGCAGTACAAGTAATAAGAGAAGCAACTAAAAAAGGGAAATTGTTTAAAAAAACAATCTCCCTTTCCTTCATTTACGTCAATTCCACAAAATCTTTCTGAACGCTTTGTTCTGTTTGTCCCTTGCGAAATTGAATATGATGAAGCTTTGCAAAAATCCCATTTTGTGCCACTAGCTCATCATAGGTGCCATCCTCTTCAATGCCCTTCGGTGTCACAACTAATACACGATCAGCATTGCGAATAGTTGCCAGTCGATGGGCAATAACTAGTGTTGTACGATTTTCAGCAAGCTCTGTTAACGATTGCTGAATAATCATTTCTGTTTCTGTATCTAAGGCAGAGGTTGCCTCGTCTAAAATCAAGATAGGCGGGTTCTTTAGGAACATACGAGCAATCGCGAGTCGTTGCTTTTGTCCACCTGATAATTTTAAGCCACGTTCACCTATTTGTGTATCATAGCCATCGGGCAGCTCTGCAATAAATGCCTCTAGATGGGCTTTTTTCGCTGCCTCTCGAATTTCCGCTTCACTTGCATCTAATTTTCCATAGGCAATGTTTTCACGAATCGTACCTGTAAATAAAAAGACGTCCTGCTGTACGATACCGATTTGAGCACGTAATGAAGCTTGTGTCATATTACGTATATCGATACCATCAATCGTAATAGCGCCCTTTGTCACCTCATAAAATCGAGGAATCAATGAGCAGATTGTAGTTTTGCCAGCACCCGAAGGACCTACAAAGGCAATAGTTTGGCCAGCTTTTACATCAAATGATATATCATGTAAAACCTGTTTGGATGCATCATAATTAAAATGAACATGATTGAAGGCAATATTTCCATCTAAATGTTTAATAACCTTTGCATCCTCACGATCTTGAATTTCTGGCTCCTGTTCAATTAATTCACGGAAACGCTTAAAGCCAGCCATTCCTTTCGGATAAAGCTCTAATAAAGCACTAATTTTATCAATTGGTTTAATCAGAACATTCGTATATAAAACAAAGCTCACTAGCTCCCCATAAGATAATTTCCCATTAAAGCTTAGCCAAGCGCCGACCACTAACACCATTAATGTAAGGAGGCGCGTCATCATGTAAATACTGGAGTGTGTCCCTGCCATAATTTTATAGGCATATAATTTAGCCGTACGGAAAAATCCATTTTGCTCCTTAAAGCGTTTAATTTCAAATTCTTCATTTGTAAAGGATTTCACAACACGGACACCGGACACACTATCCTCTACACGTCCGTTCACATCAGCAATTTTGCCATACATCGTTTTCCAAGCATTGTTCATTTTTATATTACTAAATGTCACAAGCCATGTTAAAAATGGCACCATAATGGCTGCAATCAAAGCGAGTGTTGGATTCACATTAAACATAATGGCAAAGGCCCCAACAAAGGTCATGATCGCAATAAAGAGATCCTCTGGTCCATGATGGGCAAACTCACCTATATCAAACAAATCATTGGTAATGCGACTCATAATATGACCTGTTTTCGTATTATCAAAGAATCGGAATGATTGTCTTTGTACATGCGTAAATAATTCCTGACGCATATCCGTTTCGATATTTATGCCTAGTTTATGTCCTAAATAGTTAACGATAAAGTTCAATAATGTACTAATGGCATAAACAAGCAGTAATAGGACACTTATTTTCACGATCATGCCCCAATCTCCTGTTGGCAATAACTCATCGATAAACCATTGAACAGCCAATGGAAACGCAAGCTCTAAGATTGCTACAATAATGGCACTCGAAAAATCGATGACAAACAATCGTTTATGTGGCTTGTAGTAGGAAAAAAATTTTCTATACATGTTTGTCTCCTCTCTAAGTTGTAAAAATTTTGCCTATCTTTTTATAGTACCATTTGTGCAAACGTAACGGAAAAGTATTTTTTCTCCATAGCAGTATATTTTTATTTACTTTTATATTGTTGCATGTTATTATGTTAGTAAGAATTGAATAGCTTTTGACTTTATTGTCAAAGGGGAGTAGCTAGCAGATGCGATCGAAGCATCTGATTCACATTCGTCATTACATGGTATATTACCATCGGGTGTGATGGCATTTCTTGTCACACAGAAAACTTTCTGTGCAACGAACAGTTAATTGCTTAGCAAGACCTTTGCCTATTTTTTAGGCAGGGGTCTTTTTCTTTTGCTTAAAATAGGGAAAGAATAAGTTAGCAAGCCATTCATTTCTGTTCAACAATTAAAGGAGGCAATAAATTTGGAGGCAATATTTTTAGAATACGCATGGGTACTTGTCGTATTAATTGTACTAGAAGGTTTGTTAGCAGCAGACAACGCCGTCGTAATGGCTGTTATGGTTAAGCATTTACCAAAGGCACAACAACAAAAAGCTTTATTGTATGGATTAGTGGGGGCATTTGTTTTCCGTTTTGCCGCATTATTCCTTATTACAACGCTCGTTAATTTCTGGCAAATTCAAGCAATAGGTGCAGCTTATCTACTGTTTATGTCTATTAAGCATATTTATGATTCGCGGAAAGCATCCCAAAACTCCGAAGAAATTCAAGAGCCGAAAAAACAATCTGGCTTCTGGATGACGGTTGTAAAAGTAGAACTTGCTGATATCGCATTTGCTGTGGATTCTATTCTTGCAGCGGTTGCCATTGCTGTCACACTTCCACATATCGGTGATTTTGATATTGGCGGGATTAACGCAGGTCAGTTCGCAGTGATGTTCTTAGGTGGTATTATTGGTGTCATCATGATGCGTTTCGCAGCTCGTTGGTTTGTAAAGGTTCTCGACAAATTCCCATCACTTGAAACAGCTGCTTTCCTAATTGTCGGCTGGGTTGGTGTAAAATTAGCTGTATTAACATTAGCACATGAAAAATTGGGTGTGATTCCACACGAATTCCCCCACTCCACTATTTGGAAAGCTATTTTCTGGATTGTCTTAATTGCTATCGCATTAGGTGGCTACCTAATCGGTGTGAAAAATCAAAAGAAACAAGAACAATAATAATGAAAAAATCGCTTCGATTACGATCGAGGCGATTTTTTTTATTTTCTTAAAAGTATAAAAGAAGAGATTTTCTAATTGAGAACGAATATCAATTAACTTTTGCATGAATTGCTTTAAAAATTAAATTTTTTGTATGTTACTGCCTCAACACTGTATACTAGTAAAGAAGTCATTTACTGCAAAAGGAGGAAAACTTTTATGTTATCTGAAAAACTACACACAGCTCTTAATGAACAAATGAATTTTGAATTCTACTCTGCGCATGCCTATATGGCAATGGCAGCCTATTGCACTGATCAAGATTATGATGGCTTCGCTAACTTCTTTTTAGTACAAGCAGAAGAAGAACGCTTCCATGCCATGAAATTTTATAATTTCTTAAGTGATATGGGCTACCGCGCAACAATTCAAGGTTTTGAAAGCCCAGGCAATCATTTCGAATCCATTTTAGATGCCTTTAAAACAGCTCTCTCACACGAAAAAGAAGTAACACGCCGTATTTACAATTTATCAGACATTGCTTTAGATGAACGTGAGCATGCGACAATGGCCTTCTTAAAATGGTTCATCGACGAGCAAGTAGAAGAAGAATCTACATTTGATACATTAATTCGTAAAATTGAGCGTATCGAAACTGACTCAAACGCAATCTTTATGCTAGATGCAGAATTGGCTACACGTACATTTACACCAAATACAGAAGCATAATATTTCTTATAAAAAAATCTGCCATTAGAGCAGATTTTTTTAGGTATCTATCTTTTGGAAACCACATTACGATGTGTGGGATTTTCAAAAGATGTAATAAAAGAGAAACGTTGAATAATCAACGTTTCTCAGGTTCTTTATGGTTCTCTTACCACACCATCAAAGGCAGCTTGATAGATTTGATAGATATCTTCACGCTCTAATGGCATTGGACTTCGCGCTAAAATACGCGTTTGTTTTGTAGCATCCTCTGTTAGCTGTTCAAGTGCTGAGGCAGGGATATTGAATCCTTGTAATGTTGAGGGAATTTTCACATCTTGAACGAGTTTTTGTAAGGCGTCAACACATTTATAGGAAGCCTCTTCTTGCGATAAATAGGAAGATGATATCCCCATGGCATCTAAAATATCTTTCATTCGTTTTTCACAGCTTTGACGAATATAACCCATGACATATGGTAATAGTACTGCATTGGAATCACCATGAGCTATATGGAACTGACCTCCCAGGGGATAGGCTAAAGCATGGACGCCTGCTACACCAGCATTGAAAAAGGCTAACCCTGCTAAATAGCTGCCATAACTCATATCTGTGCGCGCTTGCTTATCTTGCCCATTATGGACAGCTGTTCGGATTGACTGGCTAATTAATCGGATAGCTTGTAATGCAAGTGCATCCGTTACTGCATTCGCATTTACTGATACGTAGGCTTCTATCGCATGAGTTAACGCGTCTACCCCAGTCGCCGCTGTCACCTTCGATGGTAAGGAAATCGTTAAGGCAGGATCTACAATCGCTACATCCGCTAATAAATAATCATGTGTCACGACATCCTTGGTTGTATCCAGTGATAGCACAGAAATATTTGTTACCTCCGAGCCTGTCCCAGAAGTGGTAGGAATTAAGATTTTAGGTAACCCTTTATTATCTAATGTCTTCGTTCCTGTCAGGTTTAAATAATCTGCAACTTTTCCATCATGTTTTGCTAATACGGCGGCAAGCTTCGCTAAATCTAGTGCACTACCCCCCCCTACACCAATCACCAAATCAAATGGATGCTTTCTAGTAAAATCAACTAGTTTTTCGCCAATTGCAAGCGGAGGCTCTGGTGCAATATCAGTATAAATGGTTGTTGTATAGCCTTTCTCAATCAAAGGCTTTTCGACATTGTCCGTTAGACCTATTTCTTTTAATAATGGATCTGTCACGATCAAAATATTGTGAGCGTTAAACTTCTTTACCTCTAGCAGAAGCTGACTCAAACAGCCCCAGCCAGTATAGCTAGCAGGCGTAAAGGTTAATTTATGCATGGCTTCTCTACTCCTATCTATTCATAATAGCCTTCCGTCGATTTTCTAAATGATTTAAATTGAATAGGATCATGGCCAAACCATACTTGTGAATTTGTTTCATGTGCTAGTCTTCGAATCCGTTCCACAGTCGTATTATAACCTACAGAATCATAGATAATGCCTGGTGGCTTGACAGGAGGGCCAAAGCTTTCTGCCGTATAAATAGCATCTGAAGCCAAGATAATACCACCTGTGTCAGGCATTTGAATATGCAAACCTAGCATTCCCCAAGCATGACCACTACCAAAATTTAATACTTGTATCCCTTCAGCTAGTTTTACATGATCCTCGCCACGTTTGATTAAGCGCCATTGTAGATTGTTTTTTATCCACATATCAATGTCACCCCAAACATAGGCACCGTCTTTCACGTTTCTAGCATATGTTTGTAATGTGCCATTAAACTCATCTTCCTGTACAATAATTGTCGCATTTGTAAAGAGTTCTAAGCACCCTGCATGGTCGAGATGCAAATGGGAAGCAACAACATATTTGATATCCTCTGGACGAACATTTAATTCTTCTAGACGATGATGTAAATAGCATTCTTCTGGCATATTAATAGGAAATGCTTTTTGCGTAAATTCACCCCATCGCCCTTCTGGACCCATCGAGTTTGGATTGCATGCTGTATCAAATAGAATTTTGCCTTCTGGATGATCAATCAGTACTGTATAAACAGGGAATTCAACAAATTCATTTGGCTGGTTTGGATGATCGATGGTTGCGGGATTATGCATCGCAATCATATAATTTTTATCCATTCGCATCGTACCATTGTCCATCACATACAATTTTGGATGTTGTTTAATCATTTTCATTTTCCCATCTCCATTCGTGATTATTGGTTATTCCAAATTACTAGCTTCATTTCCGTCATTTCTTCTAACGCATATTTAATGCCTTCTCGGCCTGTGCCGCTTTCCTTTACACCACCATATGGCATGTGATCTACTCGATAAGTAGGTACATCATTAATGATGACCCCACCAACGTGCAATGCTTTTGTAGCCTGAAAAGCTGTCTGAATAGAAGGAGTGAAGATGCCTGCCTGTAGGCCATAGTGAGAATCATTGATAGCCGCTATCCCTTCATCAATGGTGGATACCGTATTGACGATAACAACAGGTGCAAAAATTTCTTCACAGGATACACGACTCTGTGGTTGAACATTATATAAAACAGTGGGCAATAAAATATGATTGTCAATGTGACCACCTGTAATTACTTGTGCCCCTTCAGCTACTGCCTCTTCAATCCATTGATAAGCACGCTGTTGTTCAGCTTGTGAAATCATCATAGCAAGATCTGTTTGATTATCCATTGGATCACCAATTGTAAGCTGCTCTATTTTTTCCTTCAGCCGTATTAAAAATTCCTCCACCATACTTTCCATGACATAGATACGTTGTAAAGAAATGCAGACTTGACCTTGGTTGGAAAAGGCCCCCATCACAATGCGATCCATAATACGCTCAAGCTGTACCCCTTCGTCTATAATTACTCCTGCATTGGAACCTAATTCTAAGGTTACTTTCTTCAAGCCTGCACGATTGCGTAGAGAAATCCCTACAGCTGGACTTCCTGTAAACGTTATCATCTTAACATTGGGATGTGCTAAAAATGCATCGCCTACTAATTTACCTTGTCCAGTTACAAGATTAAAGGCACCTGCTGGTAAATTTGTTTGCGTCAATAATTTTGCCAAAAAATGGGCTGATAGTGCTGTTTGTGTGGCAGGTTTCAATACAATGGTATTGCCTGCAGCTAATGCTGGCCCAACTTTGTGTGCTACTAGATTTTGCGGAAAGTTAAATGGTGTAATCGCTGCCACAACACCGATTGGCTCTCTTAATGTATAAGCAAAGCGCCCCTCTCCATTTTTTGATGCATCCATTGGAACCATTTCACCAGTAAGTCGCTTTGCTTCTTCTGCCGCAAATTTATAGGTTTCAACTGTGCGATCAATTTCAGCGTAAGCATACTTTAACGGTTTGGCTGATTCCATTGCAATGATACTTGCTGCTTCATCTCTATTTTCTGCAAAAAGGGTGGATAACTGCTCTAATATCTCTGCTCGTTGAAAAGCAGTTAATGCCGCCATTTGAGGAGCTGCAGCATGCGCACTTTCAATGGCCTCCTGTACATCTTTTTCAGTGGCCATCGCAAAGTGTGCCAATACCTCTTGCGAATAGGGAGCTTGGATCTCCATCCATTCAGCAGTCATCTTCCATTCTCCATTGATCCATAAGCCCTTTTTCAATCGTAATTCACTCCTTTCTTTTTATGGTTACGTATTCATTTCAGAAAATAAAGAAATGAATACGTAACCATTTTGGTGTAAAAAATAAACTGATGGTCTATCAGTTTATTTTACACGTTGTATTTCTTGGGAAAATCTTAACAGACTCTGTTTGTCTAATGCAAGTATTTTTTTTCTCCATTACCTCAAATAATTTTTCGATAGCAATAAAACCTAAGTTCTCTTCTGATGTTAAACCTACTGTTGTTAAGGCAATAGAGTGATGTTTACTAAGTTCTACATTATCAATACCAATGATATTAAAATCTCTCGGGACCTGAAAACCTCTCTCTAAACAAAGATTCAATATTTCAATGGCAATGGCATCGGTAGCAGCACAAATAGCTGTTGGTCTTTTTTCGAGTTGTAAAAGTTCTGTAAACGCTCGTTCAATATCTATTTTATTGGTGTTCGTTAAAAAAGTAGGCACTAATTTTGCATCTAGCCCATAATCCTGTAAAGCTTGTTCAAATCCCAGATAGCGTCCATGGAAGGTGCTCATTTGATGTGGCCCCCCTATCCAACATAAAGAGTCATGCCCTAATGATAGGACATGATTGGTCGCAAGGTAACCTGCTTGAACATTATCAATTTCCACAAAATGTCTATTCTCTTTATGCTTACGGTTAAACATAATAAATGGAATAGCTAGTTTCTCTAGTTTATAAAATAAATCATCCTGATACAGCATAGAAGACAAAATAATTGCGTCTGCTTTCGTTTCTAAAACTGCATTGTAGATTGAATTTAGATTATCCTCTGTGCCAAAATAGACATTCACTTTATAGCCACGTGCATTAACATAATTCACGATAGCTGTAGTTGTATCAACAAAAAAAGGGTTGTGTAAGGGCCCCGAAATCAATGTAATAATGCCTGTTTTTTTCTGAACAAGCGATCTTGCTATATCATTTGGCACATAGTTAAGCTCCTCTATCGCCTGCATTACTTTTTTAATTGTTTTTGGCTTAACAAGCTCTGGTGTATTCAATACTCTAGATACAGTTGTTTGTGAGACACCAGCATGCTTCGCCACATCTTTTGAAGAAACCAAAAAAACCACCCATTTCATCATTGTGAAGCTATATTATACCATTTATAGAATAATGATTATAGTGATGATTCCTTCTCTCCCTTAACCCTTTCGCTCAAATGGCTTTGCAGCTTCACTTGCTTTAAAGTTATAGACAGGTTTAATCACTTTGACAATATCTACAGTTTCCCCAATCGCAGAAGTAATTTCGGTCATCGGCTTATAGGCCATTGGCGCCTCATCCAAGGTTTCTTCATTGACTGATGTTGTCCAAATCCCCTGCATCGTATCTTTAAAATCGGCCATATTCAAAGCTTTTTTCGCTGCGCGTCGTGAAAACATACGTCCTGCTCCATGAGGGGCTGAATAATTCCATTCTGCATTGCCTTTCCCTATACAAATCAGAGATCCATCCCGCATATTCATTGGAATAACTAGCTTTTCACCTTTATTTGCACGAACAGCCCCTTTGCGAAGCGTCATCGTTTCTGTATCGATATAGTTATGAATCGTATCAAACGTATCCGTAAAATGCCAATCCATCTGTTTAGCAATGGTTTCTGCAATGGTCCAACGATTCATCCGTGCAAATTGCTGTGCAATCTTCATATCATGGATATAATCATGGAAAGCTTCCCCCTCTAAATATGACAAGTCTTTTGGAACGAACGGTGTTTGTTCTTTATAGGCTTGTATCATGGATTGGATCTCTTGATGTCGTCCTTGCTGTTTCAATGCTTCTATTTTCTCTGTCAAATCTTCTCGACGTAAATTATCATAAGCTCTTTTTTGATGCCAATTAGCAACCTTTGCCCCTACATATCGTGACCCCGTATGGATGAGCAAATAGTGCTGATCATCTTCATCTTTGGCAAGTTCAATAAAATGGTTGCCTCCTCCAAGTGTACCTAATGACAAGTTCGTATAGTCTTCTTTCAAGCCACTTGCTCGAAATTGTTTCCCTTCAAACTCCACAAAATGTCGGCTTGGCGATACTTCTTTATGAATATCCTGCCCACTTGGTACATATGTGCGAATGATGGCATCGAGTTGAGCAAAATCAACGGTCGTTACGTCTAATTGTGCTACAAATACACCACACCCCACATCAATGCCTACAAGATTTGGTACAACACGGTCTTGCAATTGGATGGTCGTGCCAATGACACATCCCTTACCTGCATGATAATCTGGCATAATACGTACTTTAGTGCCTGCCATGAAAGCCTGATCTGTTAATTCTTGAATCTGATCAACAGCTGTTTGTAATGCTGTTTGCGCAAAAATTTTAGCATTCGTAAAGCGTCCATTTATTTCAATCAAGTGTATCCCTCCTTACTACTTATACGTAAAACTGGAATGATTTGTTTCATGTCATAAAGAAAACGTTCTAAAAGCATGCTACCTTTAGAACGTTTGGTGAAAACCTAATCTTCATATTGGACAACTAATTTTTTGGGTATTTCGGGTATATCATTTGATTTTACATCTTCTTCCCTTAAGGCAAGCATTTGCAGGGGATATTTTTCTTGCACCACAAAAGGTATTGCAATACTTTCCATTTTATTATTCATTTGACTTCGTGCCAGTAAGCCATTGTTTGATAAATCAATGGCTAAAATAGCCTGAACAGTTTCCTCAAGCATGGCAATATCCTTCGATTTCAACGGCATTTGCTCATTCATTAAAAATGGTTGAAGATGCTCTTTTATATAACCCTGTGCTTCGATTAAGCAAGAAAATTCATTTAGTTTTTCAGCATAGCGCTTTAACTGACGCTTATCTTTTGCACGCTGTTGATTTAGTTTCTGTACCTTTTGTTCAATACGGCTCATGCGTTCTTTCACTAAGTCAATCAAAAAAGGCTGTGTGTCTCGAATTGCCTGTAGCATTGAAACCTCTGCCTGTTGTACCATGGCATATTGGGCGATACAAACCTCTTGCTGCTCATTTAGTTTTTGAACACGCTCTTTGAAAAATTCATTTTGTGTATGTTGGCTAAAGAAAGCTTTCATTAGACCTTTACCATGAATTTTTTTATGTTGTGCATCTAAACGCTCATATTCGCGTAAATACTCACTGTGCATGTTGCGGTATTCACGCAACATTTGTTGATAGTGCACAGCAATTTCGGTAAATTCTTCCACCTTGGAATCTTGTAAATAATCATGTTGCGCTATCGTTTGTAATAGCTGATACAGTGTTTGAACCTGTTTAAACGTGTTCGCTACCTGTTCATATTCTTGCTCATATTCTTTGACAATTGCTAAGTCACGTTGATAGCGAGAATATTCATATTGGGTATCGCCTGCGTATTTTTCAATATTCTCTACAGCAGATTGAAATGGATCTCGTTGTGGAATTACAGTCAATTCGAAGCGGAATCGTTCAAGCCATTGTAAGAAGCGAATTAGGATGGCATATGTTTTTTTATCACTATTTTCGGCCACACGATGAATGTGAGCAATTAATTGATCATACTGACTTTTTTGCCAAAGCTCATGACTGTCTGTTTGTTTGGCTACTAGTGCATTAATTGCTGAAATCCCTATAAAATCACTCATCAAATGACCAATACGTTGTTGTTCAGAGTCCATAAATGCTGTGGCATGTTCCTCATCATCGATGCCATTGATGACACATAAAGGTTCAACACCTTTATTTTTTAACGTTTCAATCAATAGAAGTTCAGCATCCATTGCCATTGAACCAGCGCGTAACACCCAGAAAATTTCATCAACACGGTTCATAAGCGCCTCTGAAAAATAAGCCATTTCTCCCCCGCCTGCTTCTAATGACACAGAATCAATGATTGTCACGGATTTTAACAAATCATTTTTCAAATAGACTTCTAGGTAATCTAAATGTTCACGTAAAATCTGGGAAGCAAACGTATCGCCAGTTGTTAGTAGTTCTAATTTACTGAGATCAAATACAGCGACAACACCATCTAAAAAATAAGCTTTAATCTCTTCTTGCTCGCCGTATCGTATAAACGTATTTACACTTGTTGGATGCTGATCATCTACCGATAATATTTCGCGTCCTAGAAGGCCATTCACAAGTGTTGTTTTGCCCACCCGCTCTTTTCCAACTATTAAAATCATGGTCTGGTTATTGGCATCTTGAATGATTCGATTTAAATGTTTTGCTGTATCTTTCACATATGTATTTTGGACGATGATGCCGTACAAGTGTCGTAGTTGGTCAACAAATTGCGGCAAAATATTATTCGCTGAGGTGGCATTTTCGATTGGCGTATTGTCAATGTTCGTCATCCTCAAAACCTCTTTTCGTATGTATCTATAAGACCATTATAAATGAAACTATGGCTTTTCTAATACATGGATTGATGAAAAGAGGACAATATACTTATACGTTTATACCACAAATAGGAATTCATCCTTACACCCATTTCCTGTCTGCCTCATATATGATTGCTACACAGACTAAAGGGTATAGTCCAGACTATGAGTTTAGAAGTATAAGGCTTGGAGATTTCTATCCAAGGTTGCTGAGTAGCTGACATTTGACCTATTCCTCCAAACCTACCATACGAGCATAAACAGCTCCAAGTGTTGGCATTCCACCTTGAGCACCTAATTTCTCTACAGATAAGGAAGCAGCGATATTAGCAAAATATACAGCCTCATCCAACGATTGCCCTTCTACTAAAGCATGGGCTAAAGCCCCATTAAAGGTATCACCAGCCCCCGTTGTATCCACGACTGTTGTCATATAACCTGGAACATGAATTGGATAGGAGCCATCGAAATAACGTGCACCGTCACTTCCTAATGTCACGATTAATTTATTAGGATATTTTTCTAAAACTTGTTCCACTGGCTCGTTAAAAATTTCAGCACATTCTGTCTCGTTGGGTGTTAAATAGGTAATATCCTCCATCCACTGCACATCAAAATTGGCTGCTGGAGCAGGGTTCAACAGTATTGGAACACCCGCTTCTTTACATAAATGAATGGCATGGGCTGTCGTCTCTTTAGGGATTTCAAGCTGTATAATTACCAAGTGACTTTTTTGTATCACCTCTTTTGAAGCTTCAAGATGGGATATGCTTAAGTCATAATTAGCTCCCGGTACGACAACAATTCGATTATCGTTCTTGTAAATAAGTATATTAGCAATGCCTGTAGGAGCAGTGGTGCTTTTTACAATGGCGTTTGTCTGAATCTGCTCTTGCTGTAAAACGGCATGTAATGTCTCACCAAAATGATCATTCCCTAAACAGCCAACCATCGCCACCTCACTGCCAAGACGAGCTGCGGCAACTGCTTGATTAGCCCCTTTTCCTCCTGGAACTGTTTGAAACGAGTTACCTAGAATGGTTTCCCCCTGCTTTGGAAAAGCATTCATTTGTACAACTAAATCCATATTTAAACTTCCTATAACTGTAATCATTGAATTCCTACCTTTCATCTTTTGATCAAACAAAAAACAACTGAAATGAGCAGTATCATTTCAGTAGCTTAACAGTATAAATTTCGTATAAACTCACAAATCTACTAGATACCTATCAAGTTCAAACACGACCTTATAAACAGTAATATTTCGAAAGCTAATCCGATCTTGTTTCGTGAACCACTCGGATTATCTTCCTATACTTCATACTGAGCAATGCTTGAGATAAGCCACAAACGTTTCCAAAAGCAGGCTGGACTAGCTCTTGTAACATTCAAAATCTTTTTTACTATGATAATATTGTCGATGCTTTCTTTATTATAAAGAATTTCTTATGGGAAATGAACTACACACAAAAAAAACTGAAGACAACATCCAATTTGTCTTCAGTCATATCAATTAATAGGCTACTCGCTTCGCCTCATATGCGGCGATGTGTTCCTCATATTTAAAGGTTAAGGCGATTTCATCCCAACCATTCAGTAACGTTTCTTTATAGTACGGGTCAATTGTAAAATGATAGACTGTACCATCTTCCCCTGTTACGGTTTGCTCTACAAGATTTACTTCCATACTATAGGGCTTTGCTAACCCTTTTGCTAAAATAGCATCACATTCCGATTCTGTTAGCTTAATCGGTAAGATACCGTTTTTGAAGCAGTTATTATGAAAAATATCTGCAAAAGAAGGTGCAATGACAACGTTAAAACCGTAATCTAAAATAGCCCATGGTGCATGTTCACGAGAGGAGCCACAGCCGAAATTATCTTGCGCCACTAGAATTTTAGATTCTTTAAATTCAGGTTTATTTAATACAAAGTCAGCTATTTCATTCCCTTGTGCATCGAAACGCCAATGGTAAAATAAAAACTGTCCAAAACCTGTGCGCTCAATACGTTTTAGAAATTCTTTTGAAATAATTTGATCGGTATCAACATTTTTTCTATCAAGTGGTGTGATGACACTATTTACGATATTAATTGGTTCCATTTTTCAATCATCCCTTTCGAGTAAAGCAAGACTTACACCGTTTCCTTCACAAATTCACGTACATCGACAAAGTGACCTGCAATCGCAGCGGCTGCTGCCATTGGTGGGGACACTAAATGTGTACGAGCTCCTGCGCCCTGACGTCCTTCAAAGTTGCGGTTTGAGGTAGAGGCACAGCGTTCTCCAGCTGGTACGACATCATCATTCATCGCAAGACACATCGAGCAACCAGACTCTCGCCATTCAAAGCCTGCATCTATAAATATTTTATCTAAACCTTCTGCCTCTGCTTGTTTTTTCGTTGTATGTGAGCCTGGGACAACGATGGCTGTGACTTTGTCATGCACCTTACGCCCTTTGATAACATCAGCAGCTGCACGCAAATCACTAATGCGTGAGTTTGTGCAGGAGCCAATGAAGACATGCTGGATGTCAATGGATGTTAATGGCTGTCCTTCCTCTAAGCCCATATAGGCAAGTGCTTTTTGAAGTGCCGCCTTGTCAGATTCATCCTCATAATCTGCTTGTGTTGGAACATGCCCAGAAACACCAGTACCCATTGATGGGTTTGTTCCCCACGTAATGATTGGTTCAATTTCTTCAGCTTTTATAATACGAACCGTATCGTACGTTGCATCTTCGTCTGAAGCAAGACTTAACCAGTAAGCGGTTGCTTCTTCCAATTTTTCTCCCTGCGGTGCATATTTGCGTCCACGAATATAATCGACTGTTGTTTGGTCAGGTGAGATAAGCCCAGCTTTTGCCCCTGCCTCAATTGACATATTACAAATAGTCATGCGTTCTTCCATAGATAGTTTGTGGATAGCCTCTCCAGTGAATTCCACAATATGTCCTGTACCAACACCAATACCGAACTTGGCAATGATGGCTAAGATAATATCCTTTGCCGCTACCCCAACTGGTAGCTCCCCTTCGACACGAATCTCCATCGTTTTCGGCTTATTTTGCCATAGCGTTTGCGTCGATAATACATGCTCCACCTCTGATGTCCCAATACCAAATGCAATGGCCCCAAAGGCACCGTGAGTCGATGTATGAGAATCACCACAAACAATCGTTTTACCAGGCTGTGTTAATCCAAGCTCTGGCCCAATAACATGGACAATCCCTTGGTCAGGGTGACCCATGCCTGCTAACTCAACACCAAATTCCTCAGCATTTTTAGCTAATGTTTCGATTTGATTGCGTGCAATGGGATCCTGGATAGTTGGTAAATTTTTTGTTGGTACGTTATGATCCATTGTGGCAAAGCTTAAATCAGGACGACGCACTTTACGTCCGTTCATACGTAACCCTTCAAAAGCTTGCGGAGATGTTACTTCATGAATTAAATGAAGATCAATATATAACAGGTCCGGTTTGCCCTCTTCCTGATAAACAACATGTTTATCCCAAATCTTTTCAATTATATTTTTACCCATTGTCTTCACCTATTTCTTTAAATATATGTTGTCATAATACTTTGTGATACAAAGCTAGTATCAATTTCGTTAATTACCTTATCTGTCCATTCATTAGTCGATAAAACGCGACTGCCGTCGCGAGCAAGATCTGCTGTAAAGTAGCCATCATCAAATACTGCACTTACAGCGCGTTCAATTTCTGCTGCTTCTTCTTTTAAGCCGAATGAATATTGCAGCATCATCGCTACGGATAAAATGGTTGCAGCGGGATTTGCTACACCTTGCCCTGCAATTTCTGGTGCGGAGCCATGTACTGGTTCATATAAGCCAAAATTATCACCACGAATGGATGCGGATGGTAAAACACCTAGAGAACCAGTAATAACAGATGCTTCATCACTTAAAATATCACCAAACATATTTTCAGTAACGACTACATCATAGTGTCCAGGATTTGTAATAAGTTTCATTGCAACAGAGTCTACTAGGTTATGTTCTACGATTACATCTGGATACTCTTTTTTCTTTGCTTCTACAACTTCACGCCATAAGCGACTTGTTTCAAGCACATTCGCCTTGTCAACAGAGCATAATTTGCCACCACGTAAACGTGCTAGTTCAAAGGCATTTTCAACGATACGCTCTACCTCTGCTTTAGAGTAAACGGTTGTATCAATTGCGCCATTTTCAGTACGCATACGTGGTTCCCCGAAGTATACGCCGCCTGTTAGTTCACGTACAATCATTAAATCAACGTTCTCAGCCACTTCACGCTTTAATGGTGAAGCATCTAGTAAACTCGGGAACGCCTTTACTGGACGTAGATTGGCAAATAAATCGAAGTGTTTCCGAATTCGCAGTAACCCTTTCTCTGGGCGTAATTCAGGAGGGTTTTGATCCCACTTTGGACCACCTACAGCTCCTAATAAAATCGCATCACTATTTTCACACATCTCGATCGTTTCATCCGGTAATGGATTGTTGTGCTGGTCGATTGCAGCACCACCAATTGTTGCATATCCTAAATGAAATGTATGATTAAATCGTTTACCAATCACCTGTAATACACGTACAGCAGAAGCAACAACCTCTGGCCCAATTCCATCACCGGGAAGTACTGTAATTTTTCTCTCCATCGTCAAAACACCTTTCTTTGTATAGCGTATTCGCTAATTTAGTAAAGACGCTCACCTACCTTTTATCGAGGTGAGCGTAGTCATTACGTCTAAGCGTAATTTTTGGTTAATTGATACAATACGCCATGACTTCATTGCATCCGACTTGTGAATGGTACTTCATACAATTCACTACCTTAGAAACCTATACAGGATGTGCGCGAAGGCATGCTTGAATTAAATGACGGTTAATAGCATTTAAATAAGCTTTTGCCGATGCTTCTAAAACATCTTGAGAGGAATTACGGCCTGTAGTCGAAACCTCATCATAGCGAATATTTATAACCGCTTCACCCAGTGCATCTCGTCCTTTGCCAACCGATGTCACACGGTAATCAATGACATGCACAGCTCCAGGTACAAGTTGCTCCAGTGTATTAAAAATGGCTTCTACTGAACCAGAGCCAGTAGCTACAACGGTTTTCTCTAGTCCCTCAGGTGTAAGCACAATAGCTGTCGCTGTAGGAATATTTTCAGTACCATATTGCACCTGCACCATTTTCAAATCAAAGAGTGGTACATCTTCTACTTGAACTTGTTGCTCAGTAAGAAGAGTGAGTAAATCTTCCTCTGTAATTTCTTTTTTACGATCAGCCAATTTTTTAAATTCCACAAATGCTTTGTTCAACTTTTCATCAGAAAGATGGAAGCCCATTGTTTCAGCACGATCACGGAAGGCTGCACGACCAGAATGTTTCCCGAGAACTAATGGTATTTCACCTTCGCCGATTAAAGCAGGTGAAATAATTTCATAGGTTTCTGGATTTTTTAAGACACCGTCTTGATGGATGCCCGATTCGTGTGCGAATGCATTTCTTCCTACAATCGCTTTATTTGGCTGAATCACAACATTTGTCAATTTACTGACTAATTGAGACGTACGTTTAATTTCTTGCAACTGAATGCCTGTTTGCACCTGATAAATGTCCTTGCGAATATGAAGTGCTACAGCAATTTCCTCGAGTGCCACATTACCTGCGCGTTCGCCGATACCATTGATCGTTCCTTCGACTTGTGCAGCACCATTTTCTATTGCGGCAATCGTATTAGCTGTTGCCATCCCTAAATCATCATGACAATGGGCAGAGAATTTCACTTTGTCAGCACCTTTGACATTTTCCAGTAGGAACTTAAATAATGCACCATATTCTTGTGGGGATGCATACCCTACAGTGTCTGGAACATTAATCGTTGTTGCACCAGCAGCAACCACTTCGTTCATAATTCGCACTAAAAATTCTCGATCAGAGCGGAATGCATCCTCAGCAGACCATTGTACAAGTGGGAAGAACTTTTTAGCGTATTTAACAGCCTCTACCGCTTGCTCCACCACTTGATCAGGAGATTTTTTTAATTTGTATTCCATATGAATAGGTGATGTGGCTAGAAAAATATGAATATGTGGCTGTTGTGCTACTTTTATCGCTTCCCATGTAGCATCAATATCCTTTTGGATACAGCGAGCTAGCCCCGTCACAATGGAATTTTTTACTGTACCTGCAATGCGATGGACCGCATCAAAGTCACCGGGTGACGAAGCAGGAAATCCTGCTTCTATAATTGTCACACCAAGGCGCTCTAATTGTTTGGCAATTTCAATCTTCTCGGCTGTGTTTAAGTTGATCCCAGCAGATTGTTCACCATCGCGAAGCGTAGTATCGAAAATATCAATTTTTCGCACTTGTCGCCACTTCTCTCACAACTTTTTCTTTACCTTCGTTGATGAATGGCATCATAGCACGTAGTTTCGCGCCCACTTCTTCGATTTGATGGTTCGCACCAGCTTCTTTGAATTTTGTATATTCTGGACGACCATTTTCATTTTCTTGAATCCAACGACGAGCAAATGTACCATCTTGGATATCTGTTAATACATCCTTCATACGAGCTTTTACAGACTCATCGATGATGCGTGGTCCTGCAACATAATCTCCCCACTCTGCTGTATCTGAAACTGAGTAGCGCATTGTTGCCATACCGCCCTCAAACATTAGGTCAACAATTAATTTAAGCTCATGTAGTGTTTCAAAGTAAGCTAATTCTGGTTGATAACCAGCCTCTACTAATGTTTCGAATCCTGCTCTTACTAGCTGTGTTGCCCCACCACAAAGTACCGCTTGTTCACCAAACAAGTCTGTCTCTGTTTCTTCTTTGAATGTTGTTTCAAGAAGTCCACCACGTGCAGCACCGATTCCTTTACCATACGCAAGCGCTAAATCTTTTGCTTGACCTGTAGCATCTTGGTGAATAGCGAATAGTCCTGGTACACCAGCACCTTCTTGGAATTGACGACGAACTAGATGTCCTGGTCCTTTTGGTGCTACTAAAAATACGTCAACATCTGCTGGTGGTGTAATTTGACCGAAATGAATATTGAAGCCATGTGCAAACATCAATGCTTTACCAGCTTGTAAATGTGGCGCAATTTCCGCTTCATAAACTGCTTTTTGACGCTCATCTGGTAATAGAATTTGGATAACATCTGCTTCTTGTGCTGCTTCAGCCACTGTTTTCACGTCAATACCATCTGCTTTTGCCGCATCGAAAGATCCACCTGGACGAACCCCTACTACCACATCAAAACCTGATTCTTTAAGGTTTAAAGCATGTGCATGACCTTGTGAACCGTAACCGATAATTGCGATTTTCTTTCCTTTTAATACGTCCTCGTTGATATTTTGCTCATAGTACATTGTAGCCATAGTTAATTTCCTCCTAGAATATGTTTTGTTTTTTTTATAGCTTTAGATAACTTACGCTGTCTATCAAGCTATTCATTTTTATATGCAAACTATTTTAAAATAGAGAGCTGCGGGTTTGAGACTTTTTGTGTTTCACGAACGGAGGCAGTTGCTCCTGTACGTGTAAGTTCTTTAATGCCATATGGTCGAATGAGTTCGATAAAGGCATCAATCTTCTCTGGATGCCCTACTACTTGATACGTCACAACATTTTTAGCTGTATCTATAATTTGGGCGCGGAACGGTTCAACAATTGAATTCATTTCCAAACGTAAATTTGGTGGGGAAATCACCTTTACTAGTGCTAGCTCTCGTAGAACAATCGATTTATCGGTAATGTCATTGACCTTTAACACATCAATTTGCTTGGATAACTGTTTCACTAGCTGTTCAATTTTGCGTTCGTCCTCTACGTTGACAACGAAGGTCATCTTTGAAAAATTTGGTTGCTCCGTATGACCTACTGTAATCGATTCAATATTGAACTGACGCTTCATCAATAAACCTGTCAAACGGTTTAATACACCACTTTGGTTAATCACAGTTACGGTAATTACTCGCTTCAATTCTTTTTCACCCCAATCATTTCATGTAAGCCTTTGCCAGGTGCTACCATTGGGTAAACACATTCAAGCTGTTTCACTCGACAGTCAATTAATACTGGCTCATCAGACAGCAGTGCCTCACGGAAAATAGACTCTGCTTCATCGATTGTGTTAATTCGATAGCCTTTAATGTTATAAGCATCAGCTAACTTAACAAAATCTGGTTGGATCGGCATAAGTGATGATGAATAGCGCTCTTCATAGAATGTTTGTTGCCATTGACGCACCATGCCTAGACAGCTATTATTCAAAATCACTATTTTTACTGGTAAGTTAAATTCCTGTAGGATGGATAGCTCCTGTGCCGTCATTTGGAATCCTGCATCTCCTACAATCGAAATAACTTTTTTGTCTGGCTTCGCAAATTGGGCGCCAATTGCGGCCGGGAAGCCGAAGCCCATCGTACCAAGTCCACCAGACGTTACCCATGCATGATCATTATTTAAATGATAATATTGCGCTGCCCACATTTGATGCTGCCCAACATCTGTCGTCACAATGGCATTCCCTTCAGTAATCTTGTGCACTAATTGCAATGCCTCTTGTGGTAGGATTTCTTGCGTATTTGTATCCTTGCAATACCATAATGGATATTCCATCGCATGATTCCTTAAATAAGCTAACCAATCATCTGTATCAGGACCTTGGAAATCCTTTTTCAACAGTGCTTTTAAAGCCTCTTTGGCATCAGCAACAATTGGAATATCTGTCGGTACATTCTTGCCAATTTCAGCAGGATCAATATCGATATGGATAATCGTTGCATTTGGTGCAAATGTAGCTAGATTACCTGTTAGACGATCATCAAATCGTGCCCCAATATTGAGTAATAAATCCGATTTTGTGATCGCTGTATTTGCTGTAGCTGTTCCATGCATCCCAGCCATTCCAAGGAATAAGTCATGTTCACCATGGATGGAGCCCAAGCCTAGCAATGTGTTCGTTACTGGAATACGATATTTTTCTGCGAAAGTCGTTAATTCCTCACGTGCATCCGCAAAAAGAACACCTGCACCTGCTAAGATGATTGGGTTTTTTGCCAATGAAATGGCTTGAATCGCCTTTTGGATTTGTAAATAATTTGGTTTATATGTTGGCTGATAACCTGGTAAATAAATTTCATCAGGTGCTTGCGGTGGATTCTCTACATCAAACAACATTTGGGAAACGTTTTTTGGGAAATCCACGACAACTGGCCCCTTACGACCTGTGCTAGCGATATGGAAAGCTTCCTTCACAATGCGGGGGATATCATTGACATCCTGCACCTGATAGTTGTGCTTTGTAATCGGTGTTGTAATCCCCATAATATCCGCTTCTTGGAAAGCATCTGTTCCAATCACAGATGTCGCAACCTGTCCTGTAAAAACAACCAATGGAATAGAATCGATCATGGCATCCGCAATACCTGTTACAAGGTTTGTTGCACCAGGTCCACTTGTGGCAATAACAACGCCTGTTTTACCTGAAACACGAGCATAGCCTTCCGCCGCATGAATAGCACCCTGTTCATGTCTTGTTAAAATATGGCGAATAGGGTTTTTATACATCGCATCGTAAATTTGTAATACGGCTCCTCCAGGATAGCCAAAGACAATTTCAACCCCTTGATCGTGCAATGCCTGCACTAATACATCTGCACCGTCCTTCGCTTGATAGGTTTGTTCAGCTGTTGCTGTTGTCGCTAATTGTTCTTGTTCATTGATTGAAACATTCGCACTCATCAAATTATGCCTCCTTCATTTCTTTCAAACTCACACATCAGTGTTGTAGATTAGTGAAGTGTCAATAGCTGGATTGACTATTCCTCTCATCCTTTTCGTTGAGAGGTTGTTCAATTGCATCGTGAAAATAATAAAAAGCCTTTTTCTCCACACGCAAAGAACTACCTTACGTAGGGATGAAAAAGACTTTCCATGGTACCACCCTTTTTTATAGCAAATAATTGCTACCTCGCGAATAAATGACTGCATTTATGCACCAATGCGACAGACATCGCATCCAATATAGTGTCATAAAACATTTATTCATTAATAACGAGCACTTTCGACTATGCCCGGAGCTATCTAATGGTGTAAACACGTTTAATAGCCCACTCCGAGGGGATGTCGGATCTAGTTGTATCGCCGGCTTCCAGCACGACCGGCTCTCTGGTAGATACAAGGCTCTAGAACCTTTAACCTCATCAACGTTTTTATTTATCTAGTTGTTAAATTTTCATTACGCCTCCAGTAGAAGCGCTCGTCACTAATTTTGAATATCTTGCTAACCAACCGCGTTTGATTTTTGGCTCAAAGGCTGGTAATTTTGCACGACGTTCAGCTAAAACTTCATCTGAAACTTGTAAATTAATCGTACGATTTGGTAGATCAATTTCGATAATATCTCCGTTTTCTACTAAAGCGATTGGACCGCCTTCAGCAGCTTCTGGTGAAATATGGCCAATTGAAATACCACGAGATGCCCCGGAGAAACGACCATCTGTAATTAAGGCAACCTTTGTACCCAGGCCTCGACCTTGAATGGCAGATGTTGGTGCGAGCATTTCTGGCATCCCTGGGCCACCCTTAGGTCCTTCATAGCGAATGACAACTACATGGCCCTCTTTCACCGTTCCATTATCAATGTTTTCTTGTGCTGCTTCTTGTGAATCAAAGACGATAGCCTCGCCCTTGAATACTTTGATAGAAGGATCAACTGCCCCTACTTTAATAACAGAGCCATCTGGTGCGATGTTACCGAATAAAACTGATAATCCACCTACAGCACTATATGGATTGTCTTTTGTTCGAATGACTTGATCATTCGTGATGTGATAATCTTTGACAAGCTCACCCATTGTAACGCCTGCTACGGTTGGACGGTCTGGATGAATAGCACCTGGAATAGATGTTAATTCATTAATAATGGCACTTACGCCACCTGCTTTATTAATATCATCCATTGAAATATCTGAAGCAGGCATGATTTTTGCTAAATAAGGCACTCTTTCTGCTACTTTATTAATATCTTCAATGTTGTAATCTATCTCGGCTTCATTGGCAATTGCTAATGTATGAAGAACTGTATTTGTGGAGCCTCCCATTGCCATATCAAGAGCAAACGCATCATCAATTGCCTCTTTTGTAATAATATCGCGAGGTTTAACGTCTTCCTTGATCATGCGAATTAATTGTTTAGCTGCTTCTTTAATCAGCTTGTGACGCTCTTCAGAAGTGGCAACGATTGTACCATTTCCAGGTAAAGCAACACCAAGCATTTCCATTAAGCAGTTCATCGAATTTGCTGTAAACATGCCTGAGCATGAGCCACATGTTGGACAAGCATTATTCTCAATATCCAACAGCTCTTCCGCAGACATTTTTCCTGATTTGTGGGCTCCTACACCTTCAAACACAGATGTTAAGGAAAGCTGTTTTCCTGCTGCAGAAGTTCCCGCCTCCATTGGACCACCTGAAACAAAGATAGATGGTACATTCGTACGAACTGCTGCCATAAGCATTCCTGGTGTAATTTTGTCACAGTTTGGAATATAAAATACGCCATCAAACCAATGTGCATTAATAACAGTTTCAGCAGAGTCTGCTATAATCTCACGACTCGGTAAGGAATAACGCATACCTATATGCCCCATTGCAATACCATCATCGACGCCAATTGTATTAAATTCGAATGGAATACCACCCGCTTCTATAATAGCTTCTTTCACTACATCAGCGAACGTACGTAAATGAACGTGACCTGGTATTATGTCGATATAAGAGTTACAAACCCCAATAAATGGTTTGCCTAGATCTTTTGCTTTTACTTTGCCTGTTGCATATAAAAGACTTCGATGTGGCGCTCGATCTACGCCTACTTTAATCATGTCACTTCTCATTTTAAACGCCCCTCATTGCTATCCATACTATGTTCGTTGCTATAGACAAAATGTTCTGTCTTTTTATTTTTTGTTTATAGAGTAATGGTCTCTTAGACGATTACTGCTGTAAAGATTGTTGTTATCATAGTACGAAAAAAAGGTCTCGTCAACAGTATTTTTTGAATTGTTTAAACAATTCAAAAAATCTGTCAAAATTGAAATCGTTTACATGCTGATTAAGCATCAGTTTTATCTCGCTTTGATAAAAATTTTGACATTTCGTTCAAATTTTAATTTTTTAATAATAAACAAAAATGAGTAAATAAATAATTCCCATATATTTGAATAAGCTAAATCATCCAATCCTCGAGATAACGCTTACAATAGAAACAACTTTTTTAAGTATCCTGTAAAAAATACTTGTTCAGGATCATATTGGTGTCGAATACTTAAAAACTTTTCAATCTCTGGATACAACGCATAGACCGTTTGCGCTGTTAAATGATGTTGTTTTCCCCAGTGAGGACGACCTTCATATTTTTGCATCAATGTATGCACCCATTTAAAATAAGGCTCTTCTGCCATTCCCTTATACATATGAAAGGCTATAAAAGCTGACTCACGCCCTTGTGTTGGACTTAAAAAACCTGCTTCGCCTGCAGTTGTTCGACACTCTAAAGGAAAATGCACATTAAAAGTCCCTTTTTTAAACGTTGCATGGATTTCCTCCAAACAAGCTTCAAACTGTGATAAAGGGATGGCATATTCACTCTCTTGGAACTTCACGCTACGAGGTGAAGGATAAATTTCATAGCTTATCCCTACTTTTTCACTTTCTACCACATTGGCAGCCGCTATCTTGCTCATGGTACCACTTAAACCTGGTTTCCACTTACAAAGCGCTGACATCGCAAAAAAAGCCCCATTTTCTACTATTTGTAGCTTTAACCTTTCTATTTTTTTATTCCATTCGCTTTGAAAGACAGGCGCGACCGCATTCATCCGTTTTACTTGAATTGTTTCACTACCAGGAAAATAAAACCACTCCACATGACGATGTTGACGAATATCCTCAGCAAATAACGAGAGACCATTTGTCAATGTTTCTCTTGCCCCCACATAATGCAAACCATATAGTGGTATGACCTTAATCGTTACTTTGACCAGAACACCTAGCATCCCAAGAGATACATGCAGCGCTTCAGATAAATTATCCATCCCTCTCCTATGTTCCTGATAAGTACCAGTACCATCTACAAATCCCCATGCCTGGACAGCTGACGATAGAGAACCAAGTGTAACCCCTGTGCCATGTGTGCCAGTTGACACTGCCCCTGCAATGGTTTGCTCCTGTATATCGCCCATATTGATTAACGCAAAACCATGTTTCGCTAGCATTGGACCAATTTCATATAGGTAGGTCCCTGCCCATAATGTTGCCTCCTGCCTTTCCTCATTCACAGCGATTAATCCACGCAGATTATGTAAGGAAATGGCTATATGCTCAGGCATAGCCACAGCGCTAAAAGAATGAGCAGCACCTGTGACACGGATTGTCTTTCCTGATTGACACGCATGCTTCACAATTGCTGAAACTTCATCAATGGAGTGTGGTAAATACATTTCATTCGGATAGGAAATAACATTACCAGCCCAGTTTGTCCACTTTTCACCATTCCGCCATTTTTCTATAGAAAACATTGTCCATCCCCCCTGTATGTTGTGTAATGTCCTGCATACTTGTCCCCACGAATAGCATGCAGGATCTGAAAACGCTCACAAAGCTCTCCAGCCTTCGCATGTCGAAAATAAATAGTATCGCCAATATTGATACTTTTCTCCTTGACCTTTATGGGTGTTTGCACTTCCCCTGCGCCTTCTAGGCTAAGATATGCAAAAGTGGTAGGGTCATAGAATACAGGCAAACGATCCATCCCAATTGCTCCTGAAGCCGTATAGCCTCCCCCATGACAAACAACGATATTTTTTTCAGGCTTTCTTGTTACACGTAAGGCAAATCCAGCAGCCTTTTCTAGCTGTAAATGTGTAAATTGATCGAACAATGCAGGTGCATAAAAAGCCGAGCCAACTGTAATTTCCGTTACTTCCTTCTGTTGATTGGTGTACGTCATACTTCCTGATCCCCCACCATTAACAAAGCGCAGATTTGGAAAATAGGCCTTGATATGGGCGACCGCTAATCGACGAAACTGCGTTACTTGCTTTTTGGCTTGTATTTGCATGGCTTCTATGACTCTACCTTTTACAGCATTTGCTGGACGATTGCCAACCCCTGCTATTTGAGCCTCATAGCCCATCGCTCCTACCACTTCAATTACAGGGGTGTTTTGAATGGTTTGTAAAAAAGGTGTCAACGTTTCAAGAGAAGACAATGACGAACGTTTTGTTCCAAAATACAATACTTTAAAATCATTTGAAACATTAAGATCAATGCAAACCTGTACACGTACGCCAATCTCTTGTGCTAGTTTCGCCAATAGTTGGATATGTTCTGGTCTGTCTACCATAAAAGTGACGATTTTTCCTTCCTTTACAAAATGTAACAATCGACGAATCGTTGCTTCCTCCATTACTGGATAGCCAAGCAATAAGTCATCAAACTGGTGCTCTAATAAATAAAGGGTCTCTGTTGCAGTAAATGTCATTAATCCCACAACATTCACAAGTTTTTTCTGTATATAACGAAGGACCTCAATAGAACGAATCGATTTTGTTGCAATACGAATTTGTTTTCCACCACAAGCATCTTGAACCATTTGTATATTTTTATCTAGTGCATCTAAGTCTAACCATGCAAATGGCCTTTCCAAATCACAAAATGCTTGATCGAATCTGAACGTCATTTCATCACTCCCTTGTCTGTACTATGTATTTGACACTTAACAGAATAATTCCTTTTTTCAGTTAATTAAACAAAATAAAACAACCGTGCGCCTGTTTTACAATAAGACTACACGGTTGTTTTAATATAGGATAAACATTTCATTCACCTTTCTATTAAATTGGTTACGATGCGTATAAGAAATCAGCTGCAAGATTTAGCATTACTAATAAATGCAAACCAGCAATTAAAAAGCCTTGACGATTTAAACGTTTCATAACAGCCATATTCATACGACCACGCTCCTTTTCTACATTATAATCCCTTTATACAGAATTTTCAAACTATTAAAAAGTGGAAATTTACCCATTTTTCTTTTTCTACATAAAAAATTCTCCCAGGAAATAAGGAATTGTACAGGGAATTGACATTCTGTTTCAATAAATAATGTATTTTTTCACGAATGAAAAGGCTATTGTAGTAAATAATTTAGTTAAATGGCTGTTTTTTATTGTTTCTGGCGATTGGGCGTTGTATGCCTTTCTGGTACGAATTGATTGCATGAACATACTATAGAAGTAAGCGATAATCGGTGTATGTACAATATAGAAGTAATTGTCGTTAATGTGGACATTTTCACAGTAATTTATGCAGTTGGATTAGCAATAAAGTGAGCACAGCAAAGGAGCTGCATTCACTTGTCTACAGCCTTATTTACAACATGTAATAATGACTAAACAAATCACAGTGTTTAATCTACTCCATTCAGGGTATAACTAAGTAATCGCCATTATATCTTAAATTTAAGGAGATGAAAGTAATGATTAGTTTCATTTGGTATTTAATTATTGGAGGAATTCTTGGTTGGTTAGCTGGCGTCATTTTAGGTAAAGATGTACCAGGCGGCATCATCGGGAATATTATTGCAGGTATTGTCGGTTCTTGGATTGGTAGTATGGTTTTAGGGAACTGGGGCTGGAGAGTAAGTGATTTCTACGTGTTCCCAGCACTGATCGGTGCCATCGTGTTGATCTTTATCGTCAGCCTTATTTTAAAAGGTATGCGTAAAGCAACTTAAATATGTAATGAAGAGCCATCCAGTGTGATGGCTCTTTATTTTTCTTCATGTAAAAGAACAGCTGCTTGGAGTTCATCGTGAAAATCATCATACAACTGGTAGTAATATAACACATCCTCGACATATTTCTCGCTATGGTTGTATTGATAAACAGCTTTCTTAATATTCCCTGTCGCAGCACCGTATTTAGATAAGTAATTCGCAGCACTAAATACTGCATCCTCAATATCATAAGGATCTGCTATTCCATCCCCATTTGCGTCTACGCCATATCCTCCGTATTTAGCAATTGTCTCAGGATTCATCAATTCATTTTTCGTGATGTTTCCTTTTCCTAAACCTGCGCATGTGGGATGTTGCCAGCCGACGAATGTACAGGGCATGAATTGCATATGCCCCTCTGCCCCAGCAGATGATACCATTGATTTTACCGTAGAAAAACGCGTTTCAATACGATGATGCGCAGCAAGTAATGTCCATGGTACTCCATATTTTTCTTCTGCATCTACATAAACGGGAATGTATTGCTCAGGAATTTTCATATCGAAATGCTGTTGAATCTCCTCAATTGCCTTTTGCTGGACAAGCTTTTCGAATATCGGTAATGTTTGAAGCTCCTTCCAAGCAAAAAATGTGAGGACATACACAGTAATTGCAATTGGAATCAATAATGCTATCATACCCAATTTTGTCGCGGGTGATAACATGGGTTTGTTATTCTTTTTCTTTGCCATACGTCACACCTAATCTAGTATTCTTTTTCTATATTACCAAATTTTCCGTAATGTGCAGTATATCTTTTAATTTTGAAAGATCGAAGTCTTCCAATTTCCACTATGAAAGCAGTTGAAAGGTTTAGTAAAAATATAGTAAAATACAGATTGATTCGTTTATTGGATATTAATAGGGAGGAATTTATTTTGTGGAAAGACTTTAAAGAATTTGCGATGAAAGGCAATATTATCGATCTAGCAGTAGCAGTAGTCATTGGTGGTGCTTTCGGTAAAATTGTTACCTCCTTAGTTGAAAATATCATCATGCCATTGGTCGGTGTTTTAACGGGTGGTATTGATTTAACAAAGAGTTTTGTTTTTGGCTCAGGTGAAGCTCAAATCAATTTTGGTGTATTTCTACAATCCATCATTGATTTTTTAATCATAGCATTTGCCATTTTTATGGCCTTACGAATTATGACTAAGCTTACACGTAAAAAAGAAGAAGCAGTCGTGGAAGAACCAGCACCTGAACTCGACGCCAAAGAAGAGCTTCTCAAAGAAATTCGCGACTTACTGAAAAAAGAACAAGCCTAACATGTTGTTAAAGCATCTGTCTCTCATTTAAAGGAGGCAGATGTTTTTATTTTGTATCCTTTACTTTTTGTGCTCTATCCGCTATTTCAGAACCTATCCCTCACTTTGTCCGCTCTATCCATCACTTTTCACGTTCTATCCGCTACTTCAGAACCTATCCCTCACTTTGTCCGCTCTATTCATCACTTTTCACGTTCTATCCGCTACTTTCTATCTTGTATCCGCTAACTTGAAATTATCCTCCACTTCTTCAGCTCTATCTTTATTCCGGAATCTCCTACTATTCCTACGTGTTTAACTATAAATAATCTAGCTAATTTTCAGAAATCACCTTGTTCTTCTTTAGTATCCATGTTAAATTGGTAACAATTATTGAGAATACTATTAAATTGAAAGCGAAAGTTGTTGCTTTTAATAATATTGAAGAAAAGAGTGACGTCATGACATTAAAAAGAAGTATTGAAACAAAGCTTGTACAACTTGGTAATTTAAGTGACCCAGCAACAGGAGCTGTGAGTCCGCCCATTCATTTATCGACTGCTTATAAACATACTGGGATTGGTGAATCTACTGGTTTTGACTATACACGTACAAAAAATCCAACACGTGCTCTTTTAGAAGCAGGAATTGCTGATTTAGAGGGTGGCGATATGGGCTTTGCCTGTAGTTCCGGGATGGCTGCCATTCAATTGGTATTATCCCTATTTAAACCAGGCGATGAATTAGTCGTGCCAGATGATTTATATGGCGGTACATATAGACTATTTAACTTCTTCCAAGATACTTATAATATCAAGCCTGTTTATTCAAAATTTGAATCAGTTGAACAGGTGGAAGCATTAATGAATGAAAATACACGTGCAATATTTATTGAAACACCAACAAATCCACTTATGCAGGAATTTGATTTACAAGTGTATGCGGAGTTAGCACATAAGCATGGGGCATGGTTAATTGTGGATAATACATTTTATACGCCATACTTCCAACGCCCTATTGAATTAGGCGCAGATATTGTGCTTCATTCTGCAACGAAGTATATTGGTGGTCATAATGATGTTTTAGCTGGGCTAGTGGTTGCTAAAGGCACAGAATTAGCTGAACGTATTGGCTTTATTCATAATGGTAGTGGCATGGTGCTAGGAGCTATGGATTCATGGTTACTTATTCGTGGTCTAAAAACAATGCATCTACGCTTAAAGCAACATGATGCCAATGCGAAGGCGATTGCTGCTTACTTAGAGGAAGAAGAGTTAGTGACAGATGTCCTTTATACTGGAAAAGGTGGCATGCTGTCATTCCGCTTGCAAAAGCCTGAGTGGATTGACCCATTCCTTCGTAACTTAAAGTTAATTACTTTTGCTGAAAGTCTTGGCGGTGTTGAAAGCTTTATTACGTATCCTGCTACACAAACACATGCAGATATGCCTTATGAAGAACGTGTGGAGCGTGGCGTTTGTGATCGTTTATTACGCTTCTCTGTTGGCATTGAGGAAGCAGAAGATTTAATTGCAGACTTACGACAAGTATTTGATATCCTTAGAAAAGAGGCGTAATGGATGAAGCAACGTATTGAAACAAGCCTCATTCACGCAGGTGTTCGTGATGGCTATGGTGATAAAAAAGGGGCTGTTAATGTCCCGATGTATCTGTCCTCTACTTTCCATCAAGAAAGTATAGATGAATTCGGAGAATATGATTATGCTCGTTCAGGCAACCCTACAAGAGATGCATTAGAAAAAGCTGTAGCAGAGCTTGAGGGTGGTGTTCGTGCCCATGCATTTTCATCTGGAATCGCTGCCGTATCAGCAGCATTAATGCTGTTATCGCAGGGAGATCATATCGTCATGACTGAGGATGTTTATGGTGGAACCTATCGTTTTGTAACAAAGGTGTTGCCACGCTTTGGGATTTCCCATACATTTGTAGATTTTACGGATCTAGCAGCTGTAGAAGCAGCAATCACGCCAGCTACAAAACTACTTTATATGGAAACACCATCAAATCCAACGTTAGGCATTACAGATATACGTGGTATAGTGGCGCTTGCCAAGCAACACCACTGCCTTACATTCTTGGATAATACTTTTATGACACCTTTACACCAACGCCCACTAGAACTTGGTGTAGATGTCGTTATTCATAGTGCAACAAAGTTTTTATCTGGACATTCTGATATTATTGCTGGCTTAACGGTTACTGCCGATGAAAAGCTAGGTCAGGATCTCTACTTTATCCAAAATTCATTCGGTAATATTTTAGGTGTACAGGATTCATTCACACTTCTACAAAACATCAAAACAACAGATGTACGTTTTAGTCGTTCTGCTGAATCTGCACAAAAAATTGCTGTTTATTTGGCTAGTAATCCACTAGTTGAGCAGGTCTACTATCCAGGGCTTGCTTCACATCCTGGCTACGCTATTCATCAACGTCAAAGCACAAGTCCTGGGGCCGTTTTATCCTTCCGACTACCAAGCTATGCAGCTGCAAAGGCATTGGTTGAGGCGATGACAATTCCAGTATTTGCGGTCTCTCTTGGAGGAGTAGAATCTATTCTTTCTTACCCTGCAAAAATGAGTCATGCTGCTATGGAGCCTGAAGAGCGTGCTAAACGAGGCATCACAGATGGCCTTCTACGTTTTTCTGTAGGACTTGAGCATGTTGATGACTTAATTGCTGATTTTGCACAAGCCCTAGAGATTGCTGCCAGGGCTTAATCGAATCAACATAAAAACCGCGTCCAGTTGACGCGGTTTTATTTATGATAGGTTCAATTTTTCACCTTTGCTAACAATCGGTATAAATAATCCCCATGCCCCTTTGCTAGCAGGGCATCTTGCTCAGCTGAAATCCAATAGAATGAAAAGAGTAAATCCCCTTCGTTCAAGCCTGTTGGATGATGCTGCCATGCATCCCGTGTTTCATCGGATGTTAAATGATAAAAATACCGTTTTTGTAAAACACCTGATGGATGATTAAAATAGTCCTGTGCTATTAACGCTTGAACGACAAGTGTGGTTAGACCTGTTTCTTCTAGCATTTCACGTTTCACAGCGTCTAAAGGTGTTTCCCCTTCCTCTACCGTACCTTTGGGCACCTGGATACCTGCCCCAACTGAATTCTGTTCAAATACGAGTACCTGTAATTGATCCTCATGCGTTCGCGTGATATAGCCAAATGCTTTTTCAATTACTTGCATGAAAGTGACCCCCTTTGAATGATTGAATGTTACAATAAAGAGAAAAATTGGAATAGCAGGTGAAAAGTGTTGACACTTATTATACGACAGATGCAAGAAAATGACATTACTTTTGTACAAGAAATTGCTAGAATAAGCTGGCATCATACATACGAAGGAATCATTCCACGTGACATTCAAGATCGTTTTTTACAACTAGCTTATAGTCGAGAACGATTAATTGAACGTCTTATCAACAGTCCGTTTCTTGTTGCAATTTTTGACGAATGGCTAGTAGGCTTTGCTAATTTTTCAAATGTAACACAAGGTGAGGCAGAGCTACATGCGATTTATTTACATCCTGATATGCATGGTAAGGGCGTGGGTACCGCACTTTTACAGGAAGGACTACGCATGCTACCAAATCTATCGTCTTTATTTGTTTGTGTAGAGAAAGAAAATAAACTTGGAATGCATTTTTATCAAGCAAAGGGATTTGTAGCAATAGAAGAATTTGATGAACAATTTGATGGTCATCTACTTAAGACAGTTAAATTGGTTAAACAATATGAAAAAGTGTAACGGTTCTTGCAACTACCGTTACACTTTTATTTATGTAAGATTTATCTGCTCCGCTTGGATAACAAGTGCTGTTAAGCCAGTTATACTACCAGATTCATGTGCCTGTCCTTGATGCCATAGCACTCCCTGTCCTGTTTTTATGGTGATTTTTTCACCATCTTCACCTCTTATCCATCCTTCCCCATTAATAACGATAAATAGCTGTGGAACAGGGGCTTCATGCATACCAACCACTCCACCTGACTCAATATAGATGAAACCGATCGTCGTAGGCACTTCTGTTTTCGTAATTTTTCTATAGAATGTATCGATGGATTGGTATTGATGAATGGGGTTTGCTAAATCTTGTGTAAATTGTATCAGTTGCATTTCGCGAAAATCCTTTCTTATTAGGCTAGTTCTTCTTCAGCAAATGCTAAAAGAGTTCCATCTTCTTTTTTGATATAAAAAGTAAATGCATCATAGCCATTTCTTTTAATCGTTTCCCAGTTAGTGGTTTCTCCATTGATAAGTCGAACATTTTCTTGTTCATCTACCTCATAGTCGTCTATTTCTTCGTCATAGTCGATGTTATAGAAAAATGATAATACGACTTCTGTTTCGGGTAAATTATATTTTTCTAGTGGACGTTTGTCACGGTGATCCTCTGTATACGCCTCACAAAATAGCGCATTATAACCATGTAGAGTCGCATCAAAGAGCAAAATTTCCTCTGCGGATAAAGGATCTTTAGCAACGATTCTAGCGGTGGAGCCTGTAATAAAAGGCATTTCCTCCCCTTCAATGATTAGCAAATCACCGTAATACCAAATTTCAAATTGTTCATTGCCTGCACTAGAATGAAGCTGAAACTGTGATTCAACTTCATCTATAAATTGGACGTTTCCTGCAAATTGCTGTAGATAAATGGGAATAGGATTAATCATAGCTTTCCTCTCCTTTTCTGTTAGAAATTACTTCCTTACAATATAATACACCTTTCTTAGTCATAAAGAAAAACCCAGAATTTTTTCTGGGCTTGATGACACTTACTTTTCTAGCACGATTAAAACTGACGGGCCTTTGCTTCACTTCGCAAGAGACGGTTATGGAGAGTAATCTCCGTTTCACCATTTACTTGCGATTTTGATCGCTTAATCCTTGACCAGTTGCGGTGGATTTTTTGAGATTTGGGGTCTAGTTGTTCGAACCTACTCATTTTTCATCCTCCTCATCATTATAGATTTCATAAGTGAAATCTTCTTTATTATGACCAGCTAAGGTGAATTTATACTAATTTCATAAGAAGCATGTCCACTTCTCTTTATTTGTTTTCGCTTAACCAAGTTAACGCATATTGTACATATAATTCGGCTCCAACGCGCAAACCATCTTCATCGATATTAAAATGGCCATTATGATGTGCCCAGCGTGTATCCTTTACTGTATTGCCTGAGCCTACTAGAGCAAAGCAGCCAGGTACTTCATCTAAGTAAAAGCTAAAGTCTTCTCCACCCATTGTCGGATCATCAACATGATAAGCTTCCGCCCCAAAATGTTCAGCTGCAAGGCGCTCGACTAAGCTGGCACTCGCCACATCATTGTTGACGGCTTGTGTACCATATTCATAAACAACCTCTGCTGTGCCCCCATAAAGTGAGGCAATCTGCTCAGCATAATGACGAATTTGCGCTTCGATATGTGAACGGACCTCTTTATCAAAACAGCGCACAGTCCCTTCTAAAATGGCATCTTCAGCAATTACATTAAAGCGTGTGCCAACCTCCATTTTTCCAATTGTAAGAACGGCAGGTTGAAGTGGATTGACTGTACGTGCCACAACTGTTTGGACATTCAAAGCAAACGTTGAAGCAATCATCACGGCATCAATGGCATCATGTGGTACTGCGGCATGCCCGCCCTGCCCTTTAAAGCGCACTTTGAAAATATCAGCAGAGGCAAAGGCAGGACCTTTATTGCACTGAATTTTTCCTGTGTCAATTTGCGACCAAATATGAATACCAAAGACGTTATCTACACCTTTCATTGCTCCTTGCTCTACCATCGCTTTTGCACCCGTAGCAACTTCTTCCGCTGGCTGGAAAATAAAACGAACTGTTCCCTCAATTTCTTCTTGTACCGTATGTAATGTCTTAGCTGCAATCAGCAACATGGCTGTATGCGCATCATGACCACAGGCATGCATCTTACCATCTGTTTTAGAGCGATACGGAATATCTTCTCGTATTTCATAAACTGACAATGCATCCATATCCGCACGTAAGGCAATGGTTTTTCCTTCCCTGCCCCCTTTTAACTCCGCAATAATGCCTGTTGGCTCTGTTCGTCTATACGGAATACCAAGGTTCTCTAAATACGCTGCTACATAATTCGTTGTTTCATATTCTTCCCAAGAAAGCTCTGGCTCACTGTGCAATTTTTGACGAATCGTCACAAGCTCACTATTTAATTCCGCGATAATGCGTTTGATATTGTTCATGATTACTCTCTCCTTGTTTATAACCAACTTACGAAAATACCTGCTAAAATAACAGATGTTATCGTTACACTAATGAAGCCTCCTACAAGCATCGGTGGCAACATATGGCTTAACAGTATTTCACGTTCTTTTTCGTCGGTTGTGGACGATTTCACTACTTCATTCGTTAAAATATAATCTGCTGGGAACCCATAGAGCGCTGTTAAGGATACAGCAAACGCTAAATTCGGGCTGACCTTTAACACTTTTCCTGCGATGAAAGAGAAAATATACATACCAATGACTGCTAAGACAATAGACACTACTAATGGCACTATAATACGCATCAGCATTTCAGGGGAAGCCTGTTTTAAGCCATCAAATATAAAGAGCATTAACCCCATAATGGCAAAACCGAAGCCATTTGCTTTTTGCAATGGTTGTCTTTCTAAAAAACCAAATGTCGATGCAAGGACACCAAACACTAGGCATAGCACTAATGCATTGACTGTCACAACAGGTGCTAATGCTGTAGATGTACCATACGCTAATAATCCAACAAGCGCTAAACGGAAAAATTTAAAGTATTCTGTATTGTACTTGGTAGGAATTTTCCTAAATAATTTTGGTTGCTCAGATGACTGTTCAACATCTTCCTCTACCAGTGTTACCGATTGTATATTCCCTTGATGGTGTTCTTTTAATAAACGTTTTACTTCACGCTTCAATACAATGGACGTGATGGGATATCCTGCAAAACCTTGAATGACGTAAATCACAATGGCAAAGACGGCTAAATCCTCTAAGCCAGCTGCAGAAGCGCCTTCTGACATCACTAGCGCTGCCACAACACCACCGACTAATGGTGGAACTGCAACAATCATCGTTTTTAAATCAAATAGCAAGGCACCAATTGTAAATAATATGGCGATGATGCCTACAATACCAGCTAAAGAAATAACGATGGCTTTCCACTGGTTTTTCAATTCCTTAAGGGACAGAAGTGTACCCATATTCGTAATTAATAAATACATTAACATCGTGGCAACGACTGGACCAATCCCGGCAATACTAACAATATCTTTCGGGAAGAATGTCCAATAGCCAATTAAAAATAATACCGCACAGACGAACACAGATGGAATCCACGCCTTCGTTCTTGTTGCTACGATATCTCCGATGTAAAGAATAGCAAGTACTATCGTCAGTGCTAACATTTGCGACATATCAAAGAATTCTCCTAACTTAGTAATTTTTTAATGTCATCTATAATAATACTAATTATTCTCAAAATTCTATTTTTACAGAAAAGAAGAAAAACAACGTATGAACGAGCATATTCGTGACACTAAAATTACGGTTTTCCAAATATTTAGATTTTAAAGAATTTTTGTAAAGCGCTTACAAAAAAAGAGAACCATTCTAAAATGGTTCTACTTTGTCTTACATGCTATTTTTTTTAACGATTACCTGTGTTTACATAGATCAATAAAAATATCGTAAGGGCGACAAAAAGTACAAGACCTACATGAAATAACCATTGTGTATGGAATAATTCGTTTAGTATCCATAAAAGGACACAAAAACAGTAGCCATACATCATTTTTCCCATAAATCTTGCCAGTGCCTTTTCATCATAATATTCTTTTTCCTCCTGTGCCATCGTATGAAAGCCAGCAAGTAGAAAAGCTCCTTTACCTTGCGATAGAACAATGGCGAAGATGAGAAACGGCAGCATGATAATTAAATAGACAATTACTCCCAAGGTTTATCATCCTACTTTTCATTTTTAATAAATTGCTCAATTACTGGTAGTAATTCTTCATGCAGTGGCAGTGAAGGGTCTGCATAGGTTGCTAAGTTTTTGGCACGATCGGCTGGTGCCTTTTTCAATACGTGATTCATACCCGCTAGATAAAGTAATTTTGCCTCTTGTTTGCCTTTCTTCAATGCCTCAGCATCGGCTTCCTTCACTTGTAAATCTGTTGTTCCTTGTACTAGCAATACACGGCTTTTTACTTTTGCAAGCTCATTAGCAGGTTGATATTTTAGCAAGGAAATCAGAAAAGGCTGTACAGATGGACGGAAAAGGGCTTGTAGCTCTGGTGAAATATTTTTCACTTGCTTCCCTTGCTTTAAAGCTGTCAAAATATTCGTGGATTCATTGAAAAGCTTTGGTGCTAATTGACCTTTTAATTGCTCTAAAAGCACTTCATCTAACGATCTACCTGCACCGGCAATGGACACAAAGGATGCTACGCCTGTCTTTTGAGCTGCGAGCAAACCAATGAGTGAGCCTTCGCTATGGCCAATTACATGAACACTTGTATAGGCTTTATCAGCCATCAATGTTTGGATAATTTGTACAGCATCATCAACGTATTGGTCAAACGTTCCATCCTCTTCCTTTGTTAAGAGCGCTTGATTGTCACCTAGTCCTCGCTTATCATAACGCACCGTCGCAATGCCCTGTTGTGCTAAACCTTCCGCCAACATTTTCAAGCTATTATTTTTTCCAGCCAAAGCAGAATTACCATCTTTATCAGTTGGCCCCGATCCTGCTATTATCAGTGCCACTGGTGATGGAGATGTAGAAGCCTTTTCTACAGCTACCGTTAAGTTGCCGTTTTGAACGGGAATTTTTAATGTGTCATAGGTAACAGGTTGCTTTTTATAAGCCTTTAGTATTAAAGGAAATTTCGCACCATTTTGTTGAAATGTAGCCTCTATTTGTTCATTTTTGATTGTGCCATTAATGGCAATCGCCGAGCCGTTTAAATTTATGGACACTTTTACTTTATCACCTGTATACGTCACACTTTGAAATGGAAAATTAGATAAGCCCTGTGCTGGCACGGATAATGTTCCACTTTCCTTCTTTAAATCGATAATAATCGGTAATGGTCCATTTGGTGTTTCAATAGTTCCTTCCCATTTTCCAATAAACTGTTCATTCATTGCATTTGTCCCCTTTGATCCTTGATGTTGTGCAGTGACCTCTTTTTGCCCACAGGCAGCTAAAAGTAAAATTATACAGCAAATCAATAACCATTTTTTCATCTAATCTTCCTTTCTATATGAAAATCACCAATAAAATTGGCAGTAAAGTAATAGCTATTAAGATGTAACACCATTTGTTCGCGAAATTAACAGTCCAACCGATTCCAAACTTTTTAGGCACTAATAAGGATGGATCATTTTTATTGCAATAAAAAATACCCCATTTCCAGTATTGATCATCTGTGGCAGCTGTTTCATTTGTATGTACCTCATCAAAACGTTCATTACTTTTACTGAGCTTCCAAATGAACACTAGTAAACCACCCAACGTAACGACATTAAAGACAAGAAAAAGTGGGAAGAAGTAGGGAGCCGTTTGGTCTTGTAAAATAACAGTTGTATAGTGTAAAACAACAAATAGAATTGTCATACTAAAATTAATGGCTGCCAGGTACCAGCTTCCGTATTTACGCTGAGTTAACTCCCGATGAATGGATGCTTCTTTGGCCTGTGCACTTAATTGGATTTTGGCACTTTTCATGCCTTGACTCATCATGAAAAAACTAGTTTGTATTGCCAATAATATAAGCGGCATACTGATGACTGAGAGCCGCGATTTTTGAGTCCAACCATCGACCTCTCCTGCTCCATTCCAATGTGTCGCAAAAACCTCTGGGATTGTCTCATAGTTCATGTACGTAAAAGCAATTAAAGCAAGTGTGATGATGATGGGTACACTAAAAAATATAGGTGATAATGCTTCCTCTTTCTGACGGATAGACAAATCAGTCACATATACTGTTTTTATTTGTGTCTCCCACTGCTCCTGCACCTTTAATTTTTTCGTTTTAACATGATAACTCATGTAAAGACCTGATGACAAAAGGAGCATGACATACAAAAGGATAAAGGAAATTAAAGATACCTTCTCCTCTTGTATAGGTGAAAGATAGAGAGCGATTTGACCTACTAAAAATAAGCCGGTAATTCCTGCGATGATTTGGCTATAATGCTTCTTCCACAGCTTTAATTGTGGATGTTTGACATATGGTTCGGGTATGGAAACACCAAAAACAAGTGTTTTTCTTGTTAAATGTGGGGTCATCGTTTCCATAATTCCGACAATGATAAAGATGCCTACAATTATAAGCATACTACCCCTACTTCCATTGTTTTAAAATTCGCTGGAACAAACTTGTCATTTGCTCTTTCTCGAGGCCACGCGCAAAAGCCTCCGCCATGATAGGCTTCAAGGCATTTTCGACTTTTTCAACCTCTGTTTCTTCCAGCTCTCTCTTTTGACCACCAATAATGACCGCTTTTGCTTTTGGCTTCAATTCAATTAAGCCCTTCTCTTCAAGTTCATGATAACTTTTACTGACCGTGCTAACGTTAATGCCTAGATCTGTAGCCATCGAACGTACAGACGGTAAAGTATCACCATTTTTCAGCTCGCCTTGCGCAATGCATTCTATTATTTGATTGGCCAATTGTTTATATAGCTGCAATTCACTGTTTGGATCTAATTGTATTTGCATAAAACTCCCCCAATCTGTATTGCTTGTAACCAAACAGAAATCTGTTATGTATAGAGTAATACAGATTTTCTCTAATGTCAAATGAAGGAATTTTTATGGTGTTGAGTAGAGGTTTTTTCACAATAAGAGCGAGAGCCTTCCCTTGGTAGTGCTTTGAACTTCATTTAGAGTGGGTTCTCCTCCCCTATGAGCACTTTGGTACTTCTGTCAATAAAACGGACACTAAAATAAGAGAGGTTTTTGGCTACCGCCCTTCGGTTGCTCTGCTCTTTCATGGAGAATGGTTTCTAGCGTAACCATTCCCCATGAAAGACCTTGTGAG